>SKXC01000140.1 GCA_007128625.1 Syntrophomonadaceae bacterium
TTGCTCCTGGTTAATATTCAGGCCTATACCGATAACCAGGTATTCAATCCGATCTGCTTCTCCTTTTAATTCACTGAGAATCCCGCCAAATTTTTTCCCTTCTATTAGCAGGTCGTTGGGCCATTTAACGGTAACCGGTATTTTATATTTTTCTCTTAAGTTTTTAGCTAAAATAGCTGCCGTAACCAGGGTGACCGGAGCTGCACCAGCTGGACTGATCATTTTCGGACGAAGCAGCAAGGAAAACCACAGTCCCCTATTGGGCGGCGAAAACCAGTTACGTCCCAGGCGGCCGCGGCCCTGTAATTGTTTTTCGGCGATGATGGTTGAATAACCCGAAAAATTATTTTCAGCAAGCTGACGGGCAACCAGGTTAGTTGAATCAACTTCTTGGAAATAATGGATATTTTTATCTTTAAGCATATTTATGTCCAATTGATCCGGTTCTTTGTCCAGGCGGTAACCACGATTGGGCCGGGCACTTATTTCATAGCCTTTTTGCCTTAATTTAAGGATATTTTTCCAGACGGCCGAGCGGCTAATTCCCAGTTTAGTGCTGATGTAGTTACCGGATAAATAGACATCTCTATTTTCTTTTAAATACTTGAGAATAAAATTTTCGTTTTTTTTCATGCCACCACTACCAACATATCAAGCATATTTTGTTAGAATAATAAAGGAATGGATGACCATTGTCAACCATAATTAACCGGTCAGGGTTTACGATTAATCATGATAAAGCAACGATTGGCAAAAAAAGATTGGCAAAAAGAAAAAGCGCAGTTGTAATTAACTGCGCTTAAAGGTATATATAAAAAGAGGGGGTCAACTCACTTGTTATTATAAAACCCGAACATTACAGAAAGATTACAAACAGGTTTTTTTTTAATTACAATTTCGTGACCATCTCTAGATAAGTAAAGATAATTTCATAAAAATCACAATAATAAGCCGGGTAAAAAATTATTATCAAAAATACTAGTGCAAAAATATTTAATGGTGGTAAAATCAATAGATGGTAGGAATAATTTATTAGGAATAATTTATATTGTTGATCATGGGAGTGATCAATGAAGGTAATAGATCAATGAAGGTAATAGATAGTTGAATGAGAGCCAGAAAAGGTTTTTAGTCAGTATCAAATTTCAATCAAACAGGTTGAAGCAAAACCGGTAATTAAGTTTTAACAAGGAGGATTAATCATGACAGTAGAAGTTGACAAAGAAAAGAAAAAAGACAATATACTGGAATCGACCTTAAGAATGATCAGGCATGCTATTGATCTTGCAAATTTATCACCAGATGTGTATGAGCATTTGAAAACCCCAATGCGTTTTGTTGAGGTGGCTATTCCTGTTGAGATGGAAGATGGCACAACAAAGGTATTTACAGGTTACCGCTCTCAACATAATAATGTTTTTGGTCCCTATAAAGGCGGCCTTCGCTATCATCCGGATGTCACATCTGATAGTCTTAAGGCGCTTTCGATGTGGATGACTCTGAAGTGTTCCCTGGTAGGAGTGCCTTTTGGTGGAGGCAAGGGAGCGGTAGTTTGCGATCCAATGAAATTGACCATCAAAGAACGAGAACGTATTACCCGGAGTTACGTCCGTGCTCTCGGGTCTATTTTAGGTCCTGAAGTTGATATTCCCGCACCCGATATCTTTACCGATGCCCAGGTAATGGCCTGGATTGCCGACGAATACAGCAGTAACATGCGGGAACCTTCTTTTGGTGTGGTTACAGGAAAGCCATTGGCTGTGGGTGGATGTGTTGGCAGGAATGAAGCAACCGGTCGCGGCTGCTTTTTTGTGGCCAGGGAGGCGGCCAAAGCATATGAGATTCCTTTCGAACACAGCCGTATTGCCATACAGGGATTCGGAAATGTTGGCAGTAATGCTGCAAGACTTTTTGCAGAGGAAGGTTGTACAATTATTGCTGTTAGTGATATTAGCGGTGGTTTGTACAAAGAAGAAGGGCTGGATATCCCCAGGTTGATCGATCATGTTAACAAAACCGGTTTTATAAAAGGTTTTCCCGACGGCGAAGTAATTACTAATGAAGATCTTTTAGCCCTCAATTGTGATATCCTGATCCCAGCTGCCCTGGAAAACCAGATTAACGGCAGTAATGCAGATGATGTTAAGGCAAAAATAATTGTTGAAGCAGCCAATGGTCCAACAACACCGGAAGCAGATCAAATTCTTAAGGAAAAGAACATTTTAGTTGTACCGGATATTTTAGCCAACAGCGGTGGAGTTACAGTTTCCTATTTTGAATGGGTCCAGAATAACTATGGTTTTAGCTGGGATCTGGCTACGGTAAACAAGCATCTCCAGGATAAAATGGTTGAAGCATTTCGTAATGTATACCATTATTACTGTGAAAATTGTATTGATTCAGATATGCGTACCGGTGCTTACATGTATTCAATTATGAGATTGGCCGAGGCTATGCAGTACCGGGGTTGGCTGCGTAATGGCATCTATGCTTAATAAAGGAGTGTTATTTTTTCTTGCCGCAAGCTAAAAGCGATAAGTTTTTTACAGATCTTTCTATAAAATATGAATGGTGCAAAGGGTGCGGTATATGTGCAGCTTTCTGTCCAAAGAAAGCTCTTTTTTTGGGTAATAAGGGTAAAGCAGAAAAGGATCAGGAAAAATGTTCTTTGTGTGGTATTTGTACAGAATATTGTCCGGATTTCGCAATTTCACTGGTTAATAAGGGGAGGCTTTCTGTAAATGCCGGAAACGAAGCCGGTTTTGATGCAGGGAAATGAGGCCTGTGCAGAGGGGGCAATCAGGGCAGGCGTTCGTTTTTATGCCGGTTATCCGATTACACCGTCTACTGAAATTGCTGAAAAAATGGCAGCCAGGCTACCGGGCCTAGGTGGAGTTTTTATCCAGATGGAGGATGAAATAGCCAGTATGGCTGCTGTCATCGGAGCTTCCATCGGGGGCATGCGCACACTTACTGCTACCAGCGGCCCCGGTTTTTCGCTCAAACAGGAAAATATCGGCTATGCCATTATGGCCGAAATACCCTGTGTGGTTGTCAATGTCCAGCGTATGGGACCCAGTACAGGTGTACCGACGGCTCCATCACAGGGAGATGTCATGCAGGCCCGCTGGGGAACGCACGGGGATCATCCGATTATTGTTTTCTCGCCTGCCTCTGTTTATGAAACCTATTACCTGACCATTGCTGCCGTTAATCTCAGTCAAAAACTAAGGCAGCCGGTAATCTTACTGCTTGATGAAGTTATAGGACATATGCGAGAAAAAGTATTCATTCCTGAAGGCAGTAAACTTATGGTTGAAAAATCCAGTGACAAAGTTCCTGCCGACTGGAAGCCTTATGATGAAAAAGGTCTGACTCCGCTGGTCCCGTTCGGTTTCGGGCATTATTACCATGTTACGGGCTTATTTCATGATCAGTATGGGTTTCCTACCGGAGAGCCCTCCCAGGTTGAACGTGCACTGGACAGGATTCATGAGAAACTGGATAAATACCGCGATGAAGTTGTTTTGACTAATTATATTGGTCATAAAGAGCCCCGGGTGGTTATAGTAACTTACGGCTGTACTGTCCGTTCGGCCCGTGCGGTAGTAAAAAAGGCTTACTGGCAGAACCGACAACCGGTAGGTTTATTAAGCCTGCAGACCCTCTGGCCCTTTCCAGCCAAAGAAATTGAAGCGCTGGCCAGGCAGGCTGATGTTATAATCGTGCCGGAGATGAACATGGGCCAGATATTCGGGGAAGTAGAGCGTTATGCCCGGGGTGAAGCAGAAGTTATTTCTTTAAACCGCTATGATGGAGAAATGATCAGTCCGGATCAAATATCGGAGAAAATGGGGAGGTGGCTGTCATAGAGCAGTTAACCCAGGATTTTTTAAGGACCAAAAAACTACCCCATATCTGGTGTCCCGGATGTGGAAACGGCATTGTTACCGCTGCCCTGGTCAGGGCTATTGAGCGGGCTGATTGCGACCAGCGTGACGTGGTGATTGTATCCGGTATTGGTTGTTCCTCAAGGGCAGCCGGCTATTTAAACTTTAATACCCTGCACACCACTCACGGCCGGGCCCTGGCTTTTGCCACCGGCTTAAAGCTGGCCAGGCCGGAGCTTAAACTTTTTGTGATCATGGGTGACGGCGACTGCAGCGCTATCGGTGGCAATCATTTTATCCATTCTGCCAGGAGAAATATAGATTTAAACGCAGTAGTAGTTAATAACCATATTTACGGTATGACCGGTGGACAGCACTCACCGTTGACTCCCCCCGGCAAAAAAGCAACCACTGCTCCGGACGGGACACTGGAAAGAGATTTTAATCTCCTGGAACTGGCCAGGGGAGCGGGTGCTACTTTTGGAGCCAGGAGCACTGCCGCTCAACCCCGTCAGCTGGAGCAGTTAATATCCAGGGGTGCCAAGCATAAAGGATTTTCGGTAGTTGAAGCACTTTCACCCTGTCCGATCGCCTACGGAAGAAAAAACAAGCTGGGCGGGCCGGTGGATATGCTTCGTAATATGAAAGAAAAAAGCATAGCTGTTGAACGTGCTTCCGAAATGAAAGAAGAGGACTTGCAGGATAAAACCATAACCGGGGTTATCTATAGTTATGATGTTCCCGAATATGCCGAGGAGTATTACCGCGCCATTGGTAAGGGCTAGCGGCAAAAAAAGCGGAGGGAATTCGTGTGGGAAACAGGCAGGAAGTATTGTTAACCGGCGCCGGGGGTCAGGGTTTAATCCTTGCCTCGATTATGCTTGCTGAAGCTGCGGTTAATGATAATAAAAACGTGGTGCAGAGTCAGTCTTACGGCCCGGAAGCACGCGGCGGCGCCAGTATGGCCGGGGTGATCATTGATATAGATACTATCGAGTGCCCCAAGGTGGAAAACCCGACTGTTTTACTTTGTATGAACCAGGCTTCATTTAACAAGTATATGCCGATGGTAAAACCCGGATGCATCGTTATTGTCGATTCTACTTTCGTTAAGGGGCCTTTCAGGGAAGAAAATAAAATTCAAATGTACCCCATAACAAGCACGGCCAAAGAGGATCTTAAACGGGAAGTAGTAGCTAACATGCTGGCTCTGGGCGTGGTTAATGCAGCGGCAGATTTAATTGACCGGGATATTTTCCGGAAAGTAATTATAAAATTGGCCCCCGGGGGAAGCGGTGAGCTCAATCAGCAAGCTTTTGATCTTGGTTACCGCTTATACGAGCAGGGTGCTGAACATGACTCCGGACAATCTGCCCGGACCTCCCGGTAAAGATAAAATTTTGTTGGCCTGGTCATTTTACATTCTCCGGTTAGATTATTATGACTGAACGCAAGGATTGACTTTCACCCGCTAAAATAATAATATTTATGAAACTGTAACCTGGTTCCTTAAACTAAAAGCCAGGTCAATCATGGTAACTGGAATAATATTTTACTGCTTACAATTGCTACAGACAACGGGGTGATTTGATGGCTTCCAATATACTTCCGCCTGTTTACGATCCGGATACAGTGGAAATGGATAGATACCGGTTTTGGCTTGAAGGCAATTACTTTCATGCCTCCGGAGATCCTAACAAGACTCCCTTTACGATTGTTATTCCCCCGCCTAACGTCACCGGCTCTCTGCACATGGGCCATGCTTTGAATAATACTGTTCAGGATGTCCTGATCCGCCGCCGCCGCATGCAGGGATTTGATACCCTCTGGCTGCCCGGCTGTGACCATGCCGGTATCGCCACGCAAAATGTAGTCGAAAAACACCTGGCTGAAGAAGGGGTAAATAGCCGCGAGTTAGGCCGTGAAGCCTTTTTAAAGAGGGTTTGGGAATGGAAAGATACCTATCACGAAAGAATTACCAGGCAGCTTCACCGGCTGGGTGTTTCTTGCGACTGGTCACGGGAACGTTTTACCATGGATGAAGGCTGTTCACGGGCGGTGCGAAAAGTTTTTGTCGATCTTTATCGGCAGGGTTTGATTTACCGGGGAGATTACATGATCAACTGGTGTTCACGCTGTTCTACTGCCCTGTCGGACATAGAAGTGGAGCATGAAGAAGAGGCTTCTACGATGACCCATATTCGCTATCCCCTGGCCGGCGGCGGACAGAATTATATTATCGTGGCTACGACCCGTCCGGAGTCAATGCTTGGTGACAGTGCAGTGGCTGTTCACCCTGAAGATGATCGCTATCTTGATCTGGTTGGTAAAAAAGTAATTTTACCCCTGCTTAAACGGGAAATCCCGATTATTGCCGATGAGTATGTCAATCCTGAATTTGGCAGCGGAGCGGTCAAAGTTACCCCCGGGCATGACCCGAATGACTTTGCCATCGGCCAGCGTCATAACCTGGAAGTGATCAAGATTATCGGTGAAGACGCAAAAATGACCGAAAAAGCCGGACCGTACAAAGGGCTGGACCGTTTTGATTGTCGCAGGCAGGTAATTGAAGATTTAAAAACGCTTGATTTAATCGAGAAGATCGAAGACTATGAGCACTCGATCGGTCACTGCCAGCGCTGCGACACGGTTGTTGAACCGCTGATTTCGCGCCAGTGGTTTGTGAAAATGAAACCTTTAGCCGAACCGGCCCTGGAGACGGTAAAGAACGGACAGACCGGTTTTGTTCCACCCCGTTTTACCCGCATTTATAACGATTGGCTTGAAAATATTCGTGATTGGTGTATATCACGGCAGATTTGGTGGGGTCATCGCATTCCGGCCTGGTATTGTTCCTGCGGCGAAGTTATAGTTGATTACACTGAACCAGAAAGCTGCTCTTCCTGCGGCGGCAGTGATCTAAGTCAGGATCCAGATGTTCTCGACACCTGGTTTAGCTCTGCCCTATGGCCATTTTCGACTTTAGGCTGGCCCGATAAAACTGCCGACCTGGATCATTTTTACCCGACCAGTGTCCTGGTTACCGGTTATGACATTATATTTTTCTGGGTGGCCCGTATGATGTTTATGGGTTTGGCTTTCATGAACCAGGTTCCTTTTCATTCTGTTTATATCACCGGACTGGTCCGCGATGCATTGGGCCGCAAAATGAGCAAGTCGCTCGGTAACGGTGTCGACCCCCTGGATGTAATTGAAAATTATGGGTCTGATACTTTACGCTTTACCCTGGTTACCGGTCAGGCTCCGGGGAATGATCAGCGTTTTCGGCAGGAAAGTGTGGAAGCCGGACGAAATTTTGCCAACAAGATCTGGAATGTTTCCCGTTTCGTTTTAATGAATCTTGATCAGGAAGATGATCAAGAGCAGCCACCTGGAGAATTTGATCCGGATCAGTTACCTGATGGTTTAAACCGAACTGATCGTTGGATATTACACCGTTTTAATGAAACTCTTAAGAAAACCGATCAATTGTTCGAAGATTATGAACTGGGTGAAGCGGCGCGCCTGGTCTATGAATATTTATGGAACGATTTCTGTGACTGGTATGTGGAAATGAGCAAGTACTACTTATACCGGGATGATCAAGGCACACAGGCAATTGAAGATCGAAAGCGGACACGTGAATTACTTATTTACCTTTTAGATGGAGTTATGCGTCTTCTTCATCCCTTCATGCCTTTTATTTCCGAGGAAATATGGCAGCAGCTGCCGAACCGAAAGGAAGAAGCCCTGGTAGTAGCTGCCTGGCCACAACCTGGAGAAAAAATATATTTTCCTGAAGATGTTGAACAAATGGATATGGTTCAGGAAGTGGTCAGGGCCATAAGAAACTTACGCAGCCAGGTTAAGCTGCCTCCCGATCAGAAGTCACCGGTGATGGTCAAAGCAGGAGGCCGGTTTGCTGTTTGCCTTGAAGAGGAAACTCATCATATTCAACGGCTGGCTTCTGTAAGTAATTTTTCCGTTGATCCGGAAGCAGTCAAGCCTAAACAGGCATTGTCTGCTATAATTAGTGAAGAAATAGAAGTTTATCTACCCCTGGAAGGGGTTATTGACCTGGAGGCGGAAAGGGCCCGTCTATATAAAGAACTGTCCCAGCTTGAAGCGGAGATTAAGAGAACGCAGAGCAAATTGAACAGCAGTGGATTCATTGAAAAAGCTCCTGCCGAAGTTGTGGCCAAAGAGAAGACCCGTCGTGAAGAGCAGGAAGCAAAATTCCAGAAACTAAAGCAGAGATTACAGGAGCTAACCTGATCGATGAAAAGCGAACAGCAAATTTATTATGAAGCCCTGGATTGGATCCACGGTCTTGGTCGGTTTGGGATGAAACCCGGCCTGGAAAGGATCAGGGCCATGCTCGAAAGGATTGGCAATCCTCATCATAAAATTCGCTTTGTTCACATAGCAGGGACTAACGGTAAAGGCTCTACAGCTGTTTTGCTGGCTTCGATGTTGCAAGCGGCCGGGTACAGGGTTGGTCTTTATACCTCTCCTTATTTGCAATCATTTAACAACCGGATGGCCATCAATGGGCATGATATTGAGCAAGACGAACTGGTGGAACTGGTTGGGCAGGTTCGTCCGGTGGTAGAAGAGATAACCGCTGATGAACAGCTTGGCCAACCTACCGAGTTTGAAGTTGTTACCCTTCTTGCCCTGGCCTATTTTGCCCGCAAGCAGGTTGACCTGGTTGTTCTGGAAGTCGGTTTGGGCGGACGCCTCGATGCAACCAATGTGGTCACTCCACTTTTAAGCATTATCACCAATGTTAGCTTAGATCATACTGATGTGCTCGGAGACACCCTGGAAGCTGTTGCTGTTGAAAAGGCGGGAATTATTAAACAGGATATTCCCTTGCTGACAGCCAGTGATGATCCAAAGGTTCTTGCAGTCATCATGGCAAGGGCGTTAGAGCTAAAAGCGCCCCTTTACTGTTTGTTTTCTCCTGACAATAATACCACTGGGAAAACCAGGCCTCCTGCTGTTTTTCGCCATATGTTTTCCGAACAGGGCCAGATTTTTAATTACAGCGGTTACAACCGATCTTATGAGAAGCTGTTTATTCCCTTGCTAGGAACATATCAGCTCAACAATGCTGCTACTGCCCTGGCCGCAGTTGAGTTGCTGGCAGATTATAATATTACTGTCAACGAAGAGGCTATCCGCCGCGGCTTAGCAGAGGCTGTATGGCCGGGTCGCCTGGAATTATTGGAACAAAGTCCGAAGCTGCTGATAGACGGAGCCCATAATGCGGCAGCCGTAAAAAACCTGGCCGACGCAATTACCGGTTACTTTAAATATCAAAGGTTGATTCTTGTTATCGGTATAATGGCCAACAAAGATGTATCGGCAATGATGTCTGCTATCTTACCTCTTTGTGATATAGCTATTTTTACTAAAGCCGGACTGCCCCGGGCAGCCGACCCCGGATATCTTGCTGAAATTGCCCTGCATCAACTGGGTTTTGATCAGCAAAAAATCAAGGTTGTTTATGATATTGCTTCTGCCCTGGATGAGGGTTTGAACCTGGCCGGCCCCGAAGACATGGTCCTGGTGACCGGTTCCTTTTACACGATCAGTGAAGCCCGTGCATACTGGAAGCAGTCTTGTAAAAAATCTAAAGCCTGCAATAGTGACAATATTTAAATAGTAGAGAATATAATCATAAAAGTGATTTATTATATTTTTTATTAAGGCAATAAAAAGAATTATTTCAGCAGGACTTTACGATTATTTCACGAAAATATGTTAAGTTAATTTGTATAAATTTATGTATTTATTAATTCAGAAAGCTGTAGAATCATGATATCGTTTTTTACTGGCAGCCTGGCAGTACATTTATTAAGAAAGGGTGAATACTTTAATGTCCATGGTGTTTTTTAAGGGCGGGGTTCATCCCGAATATCAAAAAGAAATAACTTCTACGCTGGCCATTGTCAAGATGCCTTTGCCGCAGAAAGTAGTCGTTCCTATGCAGCAGCATATCGGTGCCCCCTGTGAACTTTTAGCCGATGTGGATAAGATAGAAAAGGGTACCGAGGTAAAGGTCGGGCAAAAGCTTGGAGACAACAAGGGTTTTGTATCCTCCCCTGTTCATGCTCCTATATCGGGCACGGTTACTGATATAGGATTATACAATCATCCCCTCGGTATGAAAATTAATGCAGTTACAATCGAATCCGACGGTCGTGACGAGTGGGATGAGGCTATAAAACCGGCCGGTGATTTGGACAACCTTACTGTCGAGGATATCCGCAGAATTGTTCGGGAAGCCGGAATAGTCGGGCTTGGCGGGGCAACTTTCCCGGCCCATGTCAAGCTTTCTCCTCCGCAGGACAAACCGATCGATATAGTTATTATTAACGGTGCTGAATGCGAACCTTACTTAACTGCCGATCACCGGGTTATGCTTGAAAAAACCGAGGAAATAGTGTTTGGTCTCAAGGCAATGCTTAAAGCTTTGGGCGCCGGTGAAGGGATTATTGGCGTTGAAGATAACAAGCCTGATGCCTTAAGAGCCATGGAACAACTGGTTGCTGAAGAAGATAATATCAGGGTTTGTTCTTTACCCACCAAGTATCCCCAGGGTGCGGAAAAAATGTTAATTTATGTGGCAACCGGCCGGACAGTTCCTGCCGGGGCATTACCGCTTGAAGTAGGGGTGGTCAACCATAATGTGGGAACAGCAGTGGCCATCAGCCAGGCGATCCGCGAGGGGAAACCTTTAATCGAAAGGGTGTTAACCGTTACCGGGGCCGGCATAAATAAGCCTGCTAATGTTCAGGTCAGGCTGGGCACACTGGTTACCGATGTTATTGATTTTTGTGGCGGCCTCAAGGAGTCAACCCTTAAACTGATCATTGGCGGTCCGATGATGGGTTTGGCTCAACCCGACCCTGATGTTCCTGTAATCAAGGGCACTTCCGGTATTTTGGCTCTGACCGATGAGGATGTTTACCTTGCAGAAAGCAGTCCATGCATCAGGTGTGCCAAGTGCGTCAGCTCTTGCCCGATGAACTTGATGCCAACTTCAATAGCCCAGGCGGCAGAACACGGCGATTTTACACGGGCAGAAAAATTTTATGCTCTTGATTGTTTTGAATGCGGCTGTTGTTCCTATATATGTCCGTCCAAGATACCGCTGGTGCAGTGGATTAGAATTGCCAAGGCTGAAATCATGAAAAGGAAAAGCAAGTAGTTAAACTATCCGGGAAAGGGATGTGATTATAATAGAAGAAAAATTAGTTGTATCTTCATCACCGCATATGCGCTCGGTTGAGTCGATTCAAAGCGTGATGACAGATGTCCTGATTGCACTTTTTCCGGCAGCTCTTATGGCTGTGCTCTTATTTGGCTACCGTGCTCTTATAACCATGGTCATTTCCATTATAACAGCTATGCTAATCGAAGCTGTCTGGCGGCGTAAGCGAGACCTTTTTAGTGACGGCAGCGCAGCTGTTACCGGCCTGCTCCTGGCTTTGACTCTTCCCGCAGCTGTACCCTGGTGGTTGGTAGTTGTCGGATCGGCCTCGGCGATTATTATTGGTAAGCAGGTTTTCGGCGGAATCGGCTATAATATTTTTAACCCGGCCCTGGTCGGCCGGGCAATCCTGGTAGTTTCATGGGGCGGCCACATGGCCGGCGATATCTGGCCTTCTCCGCAGCCTTTTGCATTCGGTATAGATGTTTCTACTGTCACCGGGGCAACCGCTTTAGCTGCCCCTGAAATTGCGATGACTTTTAGCTTTTCGGAATTATTTATTGGTAATATCCCCGGTTCCCTGGGCGAAACTTCAGCGCTGGCATTGTTAATCGGCGGAATATGGCTGGTTTATAAAGGTCATATTGATTATCGTATCCCGGGCGGTTTTATAGCAACAGTATTTGTGCTGGGGGCAGCTTTTGGAGGCGGATTTTACGGTAATCAACTGATGACCGGCCTGTTCCATGTAGTGGCCGGAGGAGTTGTGATTGCGGCAATATATATGGCCACAGATTTTGTCACCACCCCGGTTACACCCCTGGGAAGATTGATTTTTGGGATCGGCTGCGGCCTGATCACAATGCTGATCCGGCTATGGGGCACTTTACCGGAGGGGGTTACCTTTGCCATTTTGATTATGAATGCCGCTACTCCGATTATAGACAATTTTACAATACCCCGACAGTTTGGGGGGGTGAATAAAAGTGCGTGACATTTTTCGACTGTCATTAACCCTGGTTGTGGTTGCTATTATATCTGCCTCCCTGCTTACAGGAGTTTATTCTGTTACCGACCCGATCATCCGTGAACGCCAGGAAAAAGATTATTTCCAGGCCCTTGAAGAATTTTTTCCTGCTATTGATCAATTTGAGACCCGGGAAATAGAAGGTGATCGATTTGATCTGGTCTATGATCAGGCAGGTGAAAAGCTTGGGGTTATGGCTACGGTTGGTACACAGGGCTACGATGGTAAAATATCATATAACCTGGCGGTTGATTATGATGGGGAAATAATTGGAATTAGGATCATTTCTCATTCTGAAACCCCGGGAATTGGTGATGTCATTACCACTGATAATTTTCAGGAACAATTTATTGGTAAAGGTTTTGATGATCCAATAAGAGACGGTGAAGATGTCGATTCGATCAGTGGGGCCACCTTAAGTACCGGTGCGATGATTGATGGAATTAGACGGACGATTACTCAGATTGGCGAAGATATTTTAGGCAGGGAAAGGAAAGCTTTTGATCCCACAGAAATAGTTGACGGTATATACCAGGGCAGCGTGGAGGGAACCCATGGTCCATTAACGGTTGAAGTAGAAATAGCAGACGGCATTATTAAAAGGGTCGATGTGATTGAACATAATGAAACTGAAGCCTATTTTGTAGATGCTTACCCTGAAATTCCGGAAAAAATTGTTGAGGAACAAGAAGTGTATGTTGACACCCAAACCGGAGGAACCTTAAGTGCAGAAAGAATTGTAGCTGCTGTTGAAAAAGCCCTGGAAGGTGGACCGGTGGATAAAGATGATGGTGGTGAGTCTAATGAATGAGAGTAATGTCTATCTTCAGGATTTGTCCCGGGGGATAATCAAGGAAAACCCCGTATTTCGCTTGCTGCTGGGTATGTGCCCGGTCCTTGGGGTCACCGCCTTTTTGATTAACGGCCTGGGCATGGGCATTGCTGCGACTGCTGTGTTGGTTGCTTCTAACGTGGTTATTTCTGCTCTGAAAAACTTTATTCCCAACCAGGTCAGAATTCCCTGTTTCATCGTGGTTATTGCTACCTTTGTTACAATAATTGAAATGGTCCTGCAGGCTTTTCAGCCGGTTCTGTATGAAGCCCTGGGGGTTTTTGTGCCCCTGATTGTTGTAAACTGTGTTATCCTGGGCAGAGCTGAAGCCTTTGCCAGCAGAAAACCACTTTTTCGTTCGCTGATCGACGGTATCGGGGTGGGAATTGGTTTTACCCTGGCTCTTGGTTTGCTTGCTTTGGTACGTGAAGTGGCCGGCCAGGGAACAATTATGGGACCTGATCCAGATAGTGCCATACACCTTTTTGGAGCAGGTTTTGAGCCGATGGGTCTTTTTGGTCAACCGGCCGGAGCTTTTATCGCCCTGGGCCTCTTGTTGGGCATTGTCAACGTATTATTTAAACGGTTCAAGATTCAATAAATACCGGTCTTTGCAGGCAGAATTCCTGCTTGATTAGAAACAGAGAACTAGCGGTGGCGGGAGGTCGTTATGGAAAGAATTTTATCTATAATTTTTATCTATATCCTGGTTGATAATTTTGTTTTGCAGCGTTTTTTTGGGATTTGTCCTTTCCTGGGAGTATCACGAAAAATGGAAACGGCGATCGGAATGAGTATGGCCGTGGTTTTTGTTATGACCATGGCCACCCTTGTCACATGGATCCTGTACACTTTTGTTCTTGCCCCATACAACCTGGAATACCTGCAGATTGTAACTTTTATCTTAGTTATAGCCTCCCTGGTCCAGCTCGTAGAAACAACTTTGCGTAAAATAAGTCCCATTCTCTACCAGGGCCTGGGTATTTTCCTGCCTTTAATAACCACCAA
>SKXC01000174.1 GCA_007128625.1 Syntrophomonadaceae bacterium
AAATACTCGATCATGATTAAACCTCCCTCTTATAATATTTATTGTGGCCATTCATTGAAGATTTTCATCTCTTCGTCACTTAAATTGAAAAAATCCCGGATATGGGGTAGCAGGTGCTCCTGCCGGTTCCTAGCAAAATTGCGTAAAATATTGATCTGGCTGTGCCAAATATTGATGTTCCTGCCCCATCTGTTGAAGTCACGTTCCACTTCATCTTCGATATTAGCGGCCAGTTGGTCAATACGGTCGATTACGTTTTCGGTAGCAAAAGCATGGTTTAAATAATGAGCCAGGCGTTCAATAAATTTTTTGTTGAAATCAGGGTTAGCCAGCAGGTTCTGTATTAAATCGGTGTTTAATCTTCTGCCAACACCCGTTCCTGCCGGGTTAGTAACGTACCTGATGGTATTATGGTGGTAATTATTACTCCAAAAGGCCCAATCGAGATCAAAGGTAATCCAGCGCCACTTGCCTTCCGGGCTCTGTTCTCGCCAGAACCTGATGTTAACACTGTCAGTCTGGGCGAAATAGATCTGGGCCACCCAGTAGTCAATGTAGTTTATAACGTCCATCTGTGTCTGCATATATTGATAATGGTCCGGATCGGAGAGATCGTTTCGGCGGGCAAAATTGAGCATGTCGAAATAGTGTTCGTTGGAACCGGCACGAACCCGGCCGTTAGCCTGCAGCAGATCTATCCGGTCGGAATCGAGGTTATGGTTATAAGCGACAAAGTGTTCGTTAATCCTTTCCCGGACATTGTATATGCCCCAGTACTCTCCGTTGATGTAAAGCACCGATTGACGGTGGGCCTGGTAATCCAGCCCGGTCTCTTTTAAAAGGCTGGTCATCATTATATCCCTGATTTTTGAAAAATCGGCATCCTGTCCCGAGGTGCGCAGGGTAATGGCCTTGTTGGCCAGCGGTTTTTCCGGGTAAAAGTCCGGGAAAAAGGGATATTTGAATTCATTATAGCCGTATATGTTACGGGCAAAAAGATTAAAGGATTTTTGATCCATGGCCCGGCCGTACTGGCCGGCAAGTCTCAGCCCCATATCTAAGCCTAATCCCAGTTTGCCGTTGGGTTCATAAAATTCCAGGTGGATGGGAAGTTCTATACCTTTCCAAAAGTTAGCATCCTTGTATGGGAAGGGTTCTGTTGAATGGATGCCTTTTTCATAGATACCGTAGACCGGGTTAAACATCTCATCGGGATCTACCATTACAGACAGTACCGGCAGGGTATGGTTTTCACCGATAAAATAGCTGCGGTTGACGGTAGTGCTCGGCAGTTTGCCTTCCTGGTAGGCCATGACTCTAAGCACCGTGTTTCCTGTGATTTCGATCGGTTCTCCAGTATATAACTGTCCTTCTTCGTAAGCCTGGGGTCTAAGATCGGTGGTTGCGGTAAGCTGAATTGGGTTTTCATAGCGGCTAAATCTTCCCTCGGGTTGTTTCCCGTCCAAAGTATAGCGAATTTCGGTATCGGGGCATGAGGCTTCCAGGGTTACCTTGATCGGTTGATCATAAAACCCGCCTTGATGTGATACCGAGGGGGCCGGGGTGTAGGCCTTGTATCTTTCACTGCTGTTGGGACTGCCGGGAGAAGCCTCCCTGAAAAAGTAGCGGCTGTCATAGTTGCCGTCGGGGTACCTGCCTACCGACATATCAGGAGCGAGTTTACCCGTGTGCAGGGTGTCCATGGTTATCCCCAAAGGGTGAGTTAGAACTACAGTTTCACCCGTGGCCTGAATTTGATAATTGGTGTGCAGGTGCCCGGCTTCGGGATCTCTGCGGTCTTTTCGGGAGGCGAATACTACCAGGTATTGGCCCGGTTCAATGGTGACATCCGGTAATATCCAGCGAAAAGGATTATCTTCCTTGTCAGACAGGCCGTAGCCCTCCAGGTTTATGGAAAAATCGGCAGAATTGTAAAGCTCGATCCAGTCTGGATAATCCCCGTCTTCGTCGGGCAGGGTTTTCAGGTTTTCAGCCATTACTTCGTTAACATGTAAATAACCTTTCGCTTTTGGAGTGCCGTCGGGCAGGGCTTCAAAGCCCTGGGTATAATTTGGTTCACCCGGAGTGGGCTTGGGATAATAAAGCCAGGTGCTTATGTCTTCAGGGTCCCGGCCGTAGGAAACATTATCGTACATGTTCCTGATGGGAAACTTTTCGATAATTTTTCCTTCAGGTGTTTTGAAAACCAGTTCATCATCTACATCATTTAAGGCATAGGTGGTATGCAGGTATTTGCCGCCTGGGTCACGGCGGTTTTTCCGGGAAGCAAATACGACCAGGTATTGATCCGGTTCGATAACTACTTCCGGGAATCTCCACTTGTAGGGGTTGTTTTTTTTGTCGGAAAGCCAGTAATTTTTCAGGTTTACCGGATTGTCTCCTGAGTTGTAGAGTTCGATCCAGTCATGAAGGTCCCCGTCTTCGTCGACAATACCGGTCAGGTTGGAAGTTATATACTCGTTGATGTAAACAGGAAAATCTTCTTCCAGTTCAGGCCTGTCCAGCACTTCTTCGTAAGGGGTGGTAACGTTGGGAGCGCCCGGGGTTGGGTCTAAAAAGTAAGCCCAGTTATCTTTGTCGGGAGCTGTTCTGCCGTATGATATGTTGGAAGGTATTTTTTCTTCAAAAATTATTTCATCCAGGATACTGCCGTCCGGTTGGCAGAAGACTAAATCATCGCCTGTGCGGCCGATCCGGAAGTTGGTATGCAGGTACTCACCTGCAGGATCGGTTCGGTCTTTACCGGAGGCAAAAACAATTAAATGCTGGCCGGGCTCGATGGTTACTTCCGGAAACTGCCACATAAATGGTTCGGTGCTGTTATCAGAGAGCCAGTAACCTTCCAGGTTTACAGGTGACCCGGTGGGATTATATATTTCGATCCAGTCGGGATAATCCCCGTCTTCGTCCGGAAGAACAAAGCGGTTGCTGGCCATGAACTCGTTGATGATCAGGGTTTTTTCAGTTGAGGCCCCCTGGGTAATAATGATCAGTAACACTGTGAATATGAGCAGCAGCCCGATCAGCTGGAAATAGGTTACCTTTTTATCCGGAAATTTTGTAAATCGCACATGATCTTCTCCTCTTACCAGAGCTTAAAATAGCTTAGCATTTCAGGACAAAAAGGTCAAATACTCAGCTGACATACCAGGAATTGTGCCGGGGGATTAATTGTTACTAAAGGTCTTTTAGGAGCTTATTCTTATCTGTGCGCTCAATTAAAGCGTAAAAATCATGCAGGGCATTTTTCAGGGTATTAAGAGTGGATGATGGCTTGGCAATAAGCACGTCCATGCCCCTGTGATCCAGCCGTTCAAGGACCATCTTTATGCTGATCAGATTAATGTCGATAGCCGGTTGATAGGCACTTATTTTTGAATATCCCGTGTTTGTTTCACTGGCCAGGTTTACAGCTGTAAGATCATTTAATATATTGCGTACCAGGCTGTTTGGTATTTGCAGGACAGTTGAAACCTGTTCGGGAGTGATCGGGTTTCCCCCTTTTTTGAAATTGGTAACCAGTAAGTGCAGTATGTAGAGGGTCAGGATTTTTTTGTTAAAGGGGCTGATGTTTTTAGTTTCTGCTTCAAACTCATAACTGGCGACATTATGGTTGGCATAAGAAAGCTCAGCCCCAAATAACACCACTATCCAGCTCACCTGCATCCAGATCATAAGCAGGGGAAGGGCGGCAAAGGAACCATACATGGCGCCGTACCTTGCAACCCCAATTTGAAAGGCCACATAGGCCCATTGCACCAGTTGAAAGATGGTCCCTGCAATAATGCCTGCTACCAGGGCAGAGCTAAACCGGACACTGGTATTGGGCATGACCATGTAGAGGATGGTGAAAAGCGTCCAGATTAAGACGTAAGGAATAAGCCGCACAGAAAGTAATAGAAGAGGGTTAAGGATGGTGCTGCTTACAGCTTCCAGCTGGGTATTGAGGTAAACTGTAGCTACACTGGCTACGATAAAAAAGAGTGGAACTACGAACATCATGGCAAAGTAATCGCTTAATTTTCGTGACAAAGGCCTGCCTCTGCCGACCTGCCAGATTTCATTAAAAGATTTTTCGATGTTGGTCAGCAGCATGGTGATGGTATAAAGGAGGATGATCAGTCCAAAAGCGGCTACGGTGCCTCCGTGGATCCCCTCCAGGAAGGTTTCTGTCAGTTCCATCAACCAGTGGAATACTTCTTCCCGCCCGGCCAGGGCGGCACGAAGCTGCCTTTCTAAATACATTTCCAGCCCGAAGCCTTGAGCTATGGCGAAGGCAAGGGCGGCAATCGGCACGATGCTGAACAGGGAATAAAATGTAAGGGCAGGGGCCCGCAGCAAAATTTTGTCTTCACTGACGCCCCGCAACGCTAGAATTAATACCCGCAGCTGGGTAATTAAAAAGTTCCTGGCCGGCGACAACTCTTTTATGGGCACCCGCCAGATATCAACCCGGATAAAATGGGCGATTTTTTCAACAGCCTGCAGGTATTTAAGAAATTTTTTCTTCATATTAGCAGTTTAAAAGTTAAACTTATGTTTCTTTATTAAGATGCTATCATGACATTTGTCGAACTGTCAATCCAAAAAGGCGGGTCAAGGTAAAAAGTACTTTCTTCCACTTGCTTTTACTTGATCAATAGCCGAAATAATTGGCAGGGATCTAACCGTTATTTTCTGCAAGCAGTTTTTTTAAAACTTTGCCTACGCTGCTTTTTGGAATGCTGTCAACAAAGATCACTTCCTGCGGGAGTTTGTAGCGGGCCAGCTTACCGGCCAGGTAATTCTTAATATCTTCCGGGTCAAGGCTTGCTCCCGGTTTTAAAACAATAAAAGCTTTGCCGGTTTCTCCCCACTTTTCATCGGGAATGCCAATTACGGCAGCTTCCTGCACCTGGTGATGGGCTTCAATTATTTTTTCCACCTCGACGGGAAATACATTTTCACCCCCGCTTATATACATATCTTTTTTACGGTCAACAATGTAATAAAAACCGTCCTCGTCCTGTCGGGCTATATCTCCGGTATGCACCCAGCCATGCCTGAGAGTGCTGCTGGTTTCTTCTGGGTTGTCCCAGTAGCCGGAAAAAGTGACCGGGCCTCCCAATAGCAGTTCACCCAGCTGGCCGGGCCTGTTATCCTCACCATCCTCTCCTGCAATGCGGGCCTGGCAGTATATAAACGGTCTTCCCACCGACTGGCATTTTTCTTTGATCTCCTTCCAGTCCAGGGCAGACCAGGGCAGGTAAAGATTATTCGGTCCACCCTCTGTTATACCGTAACCCTGGACAAATTTAATGCCCTTTTCCCAGTATGGTTCCATAACTGAAACCGGGCAGGGGGCTGCTCCGGACATAACAAACTGCAGGGAAGAAAGATCTGTTTTATCAAAACTTTCCTGGGAAGAAATCATGTGGAACATTGTTGCTGCGGCAAAAAGAAATGAGCACTTCTTTTCTTCAATTTGCTTCAGGGTCAGTTCCGGGTCAAATGTTGGATTGATCAGGACCCGGCCGCCGGCAAACATGGTCGGCAGGGTAACCAGGTTCCAACCCCCGGTATGGAAAAAAGGCAGCAGGCCCGGTGCGATGGTTTTTGGTCCCAGCTGCCAGCTAATGGTTTCACTAAGCATATTGAAAAAAACTGCTCGATGAGAAATAACAGCTGCCTTGGGTGGGCCCGTTGTTCCACCCGTAAAAAGAAGCAGCAGTGGATCACCGGGCTGGATGTCAATAGTGCTGTTGAAGCGGCCCGGCTTAGCTTCCAGGATTGAGTTGTAGTTTTCTGCTTTCAACCCTGGTTGAGCCTGTCCTTTATTTAAGACCATCAGCTTTTCAACTGTACTGCTTTTAAGGGCTGCAGTAATTTCTTCAAACATCTTTTCATAAGCAAGGAGCCGCGGTTTTGTCTGGTGCAGCATCCCTGATAATTCCGCTGCCGACAACCTGATATTGAGGGGAACAAGTATAATACCGGTTTTTATAGCGGCAAAGAAAAAATCGAGATATTCAACACAGTTTCGGGACAGCACGGCCATCCTGTCCCCTTTTTGCAGTCCGGCGTCCCCGGTAAGGTAGGCTGCAAGGGCCGATGCCCTTTGGTTTAGTTCCTTATAGCTGTATTCACGATTTTGATCTGATTCGTATAAAACCGGCCAATCAGGAGAAAAAGAAGCTCTTCGTTCTAAAAAATCAAGGGTCTGATTCCAGTTGAAGGTCATATTAATTCCCGCCTTTATTCTTAAGATAATAAAACCTGATGAGTGACTCAGGTATGATGTATGGTAAATATTCTATACTGTTTGTAGTATTCCTGCCAAGAAAACAGTTGACTGCAGGGCGGCTGGCGGTGTTAAAAATAAAATTTATGACAAGCAATTAAAGTTATAATCCGGAAACATGATTCTTATCAAACATTTTTCCACTACTACCTGATTATATGGTAAAATATATTAAGAAAAGTGATAATATCCATAAAAATCATTCTAAAGAGGTGATTTGTTATGAAGATCTTAGTCTGTACAGATGGTTCAGAGCACGGTCTTAAAGCTGTTGAGAAAGCTGCCCTGATTGCCGGAGGAAATAAAGATAATCAGGTAACCGTGCTGCATGTTGATGAAGGTAGATTAGATCTCACTTCTTATTCAAGAAGCGGTAAAGAACGCACTCGGACAGTTTCAGTTATGACCAGTGAAAATATTAAAAAAATGCAGGAAGAGGATAAGGCGCAAAGAGAAAAAATCTTACAGGAAGCGCTCGAGTACCTTAAAAATAAAAACATTAAAGCAGATAAAATATTAAAAGAAGGTTATCCATCCCTGACCATTGTAAAAGTAGCTGCCGAGGAAAGTTTTGACATGATTGTTATTGGCAGCAGGGGGTTAAGCGGCTTTAAAAAGGTGTTCCTGGGCAGCACTAGTAATGCCGTGGTTCAGGAAGCAAAGGATTGTATAGTATCTGTGGTCAAATGAGAACGATACCTGGATTGCGATTATGGATGATTGAAAAATTGTAAATACATTTTGAGCGAATGCATTTTATAATACTGGTTATCCGTTCCATCAAGGGCCGTGGTCCTGTTAGGTTGTTTATAAGGGCCATGGTCTGCTTGTTTATGGTTTTATTTATTTAAAACCCCGGCTAAAACCAGGGCTTCACCATGGCAAACTTGCCGGCCCCGGGCATTAATACATTCTGTTTCCAAATTAACCAGGCCTTTGTCCGGGCGCAGACGGGTGATCCTGACAACGGCAGTAAGCGGTTCATTGTAGTAACCGGTGCCGGTAAAGGTCATCTTCTGTTTCAGGTAGTTTGTGCCTGCACCAGGCAATTTGGTCCCCAGCAAATAAGAGAACAGGCCTCCTATCAATGGTTCCGGTAAAGGATAGGGGTCGTCGGCCGAAGTGGAGCCAGCTCTACCACATAACTGCATATACAGCTGCCGGTCCTGATTTGTAAATGTTCGGGTACAGGATGCCTCCATTCCCACCTTTAAAGCTTTCATTATACATCCTCCAGACTGATAAGTGTTTCACCATCGAGACCCAGTTCACCGTTCTGCCGCAGTATTTGAATTTTTAAGCGGACCTTATTTGCAGCATTATCAAACTCCAGGACTTCGAAACGGCAGCTAACAGTTTCACCGGCTGTTGTTCCGGTGGGAAACATCATCTGGTGTTCGAGTTGTATTGCTCCCGGGATGTTTTTTAAAAGAGCGCTGCACAGTACACTGTAGAGCAGCATGCCGTGGGCGACCGTGGAGCGAAAGGGTGTTTTAGCAGCGTAATCCGGATCGACATGAATCGGGTTATCATCACCGCTGAGACGAGCAAAATCATCGAAGTCCTGCTGGCTGAAAGTGTGTTTCTCAATGAATACATCGCCTGTTTTTAAACCTTTATTCTTGGCATCTTCTCTTTTCATGACAGCCTCCCTGTAATTTTTACCAGTTACGGCCTATAGGTTTTAAATGATCCCGGGGATGCGTTGAATATTTCTTAAAAACAGCAGGCAAGTTTGTAAATAAACCGTTTTGTAAATGCCCTGAGCAGGGCCGAGTTTTTACTTCGGCATGGCTGAGCGGAGCTATTAAGTTTTTTTCATTATCTTGGCCTGGCCGTCTATGACAATCTTGCCATCTTGATTTACTGCTTCAGTTTTCATTATGGCAATGTTTTTTTCAACCATCAATTCCAGTACTTCTACCCTGGCGGTGATTGTATCGCCAATAAAAACAGGAATATGAAATTTCAGGTTTTGTTCAAGATAAATAGTATTTTTACCGGGTAATGCCGTTCCCAAAACCCCGGAGAGCAAGCTGACAGCAAGCATACCGTGGGCTATTCTCCGTTTAAAGGGTGTTTTAGCAGCATATTCATGATTGACATGGAGTGGATTAAAATCACCGCAAATACCGGCAAAGTTGTAAACATCAGTTTCAGAAACAGTTTTACTAATTTCAGCTGTATCACCGACTTTTAATTCAGAAAAAGGAATATCAGCTATCAAGTGAATAATGCTCCTTTAAATTATTTTGGTTTTAATCCGGATTGATTCCCTCAAGGATGAACCTGCGAATAGTATTCAACTGTTTTTCATCAGGCAGTTTTTTCTCCCATATGGACCAGCGCATGCCGGTAAAAATTGAAATGCCCATCAGGCAGTAAGCCAGTGCTTCAGGATCCATCTCTTTAACCTGCTTTTTTTTCATGGCTTCGACCAGATGTTTAGCATAGTTTTTGATAAAGTTAGTATAGTGCCATTTGAATATTTCTATATCGACAAACTCCGCTTCCCTGATCAGGGCATATAAGTTTGGGTGTTCAAGGCAGTACCTGTAGTAGGCTATAATACCTTCTATTTCAGCTTCCCGCCGGTCAGGAATATCTTTTATGGCCTTTTGGATATACTTGCGTACTTCGTGGTGAATATAAAAGATCAGTTCGCGGAAGATATCTTTTTTGCCCCGAAAGTAGAGGTAAAAAGTGCCCATGGCTACACCGGCTTTCTCAGTGATTGCATAAATTGAAGTAGCATGGTAACCATTTTCAACGATAATTTCTTCAGCAGCTTTCAAGAGTTTGTCAAAGGTAGCCTGGCCTCGCCTGGTTTTGGGCAGGCTAACTCCATCATTGTTGTTTCTTTTTATCTCAAGCTCTTTACCCATATATTCACCTGTTTTCAATTGCCTTTATTTGGCTAATCAGAGTATATTTGATTCCTTAATAACAGTCAATATTTTCAAGTTAGCCGGCTGCCTGCAGTAAACACTTATGCTTTGCCCCACTGCAGAATTGTCGAACCCCATGTATATCCCGTACCGGCTGCCAGCAGGGCAACCAGGTCGCCATCTTTAAGCAGGCCCCTTTTGTCAGCTTCAGACAGTATAATGATCTGGTCGGCTGCCTGGATATGGCCATAATCTTCCAGGTAAAAGCTTTGATTTTCATTAAGTCCGAACTCTTCAAGGATGCTGTTATAAAGCGACCTTTTGAAATGAATCGGAGCTAAAAAGTCTAGATCCGCAGCATTTTTTCCACTTTTCTCCAGAGCCTTTTTAATCACGTTGATGAAGTTGTCATAAGTGATTGGGTCCAGGTGTTCTTTCATCTCTTCAGGGTCGATTACTTCCAGTTTATCAGGAATAATACTGCCATCAAGTTGGGAAATGGGGTTTACCGAACCGCCTGTCAGCATTTTGACATGCTTGCTAAAAAAACCGGCGGTAATATTGTGGGTTTCCAGGACAATATTTTTTTCAGCACCTTTTTGCAGCAGTACTGCTGCCCCGCCATCTCCGAAATTATACATAAAGCGAAGCCGCGGGTTTGAATAGTCAATCAGGTAAGATTCCTTACTGCCCATGGCCAGTAAAACGTTGTTCATTTCATCGTCGGCCAGCATAAGCGCCTTGGCCATCCTGAGGGCAACTGTAAAACCGGCGCAAAGAGAATAGATTTCTGTGGCAAAGGCATTGTCAGCACCCAGTTCGTTCTGCAGTTTGCAGGCACAGGACCAGACTGAATAATCCTTATACTGGCTGCCGAAAAAAATGACGGCATCCAAATCCCCGGGATCAAAGCTGTACAGGGCAGATCGGGCTGCAGCCAGGGCCATATCGGAAACATGTTCATCCGGAGCGGCAATATGCTTTTGTCTCAGGCCCATTTTTCCTTTAACAATATCTTGGGGAATGCCTGTTTTTTTAGCTAAATCAGCACTGGTTTCAATTTTTTCAGGGAGGTACACTCCCATAGCGGTTATTCCGATTTTGTCCCTTGATACATTATTCATGGCTATTGCTCCTTGCTGTCTATAGTCAATACTGTAATAAATAAAGCCCTTGTTACAATCATACTCAGGCCGAGCATAGTTGTATGCTTTTTAATTAAGCAGGTTTTTTACGGCTTTGCCTTTTAGCCTGGAACTGCAAATAAGCTCCTACAAAACCCTTGGGTAAGTATAATACGACCAAAACATAGATTGCCCCGAAAAATAAAAGCCAACGTGAGAATATCTCGTGGATTCCGCGCAGTTCGAGCAGGTAATTTTGAGCCAGCTGGACAAATGCGGTTCCTATTATTGCTCCGTAAAGCGTTCCCGTCCCACCCACTATGGTATATAAGAGGGCGTTGAGGGTATTCTGAACAGTAAGCAGTTCAGTGTTGGCAAAACGGGTTAAAAGGGCAAACATGATACCGGCCAAGGAAGAAGCCATTCCGGCCACGATCAGGGCAATCAATTTATACTTCTTGGTATCGTAACCCAAAAATTTTGCCCGCTGTTCATTGTCACGGATAGCCTGCATGACCCTGCCTGTCGGTGAGTTAACGAAGCGCCTTAATATTAAGGTCATGATAATCATGAACAGGAAGGCATAATAATACATCATTACCCGGTCCTGAAATATTACCGGTACTCTAAAAGTAAGACCGTCGGCCCCCTGGGTGTATTCCCTTAAGGTTTCGGCCGTGTGGCGGGCAATTTCTCCGAAAGCAAGGGTAATCATGGCACAGGCAATGACACCGATGAAACCGGTTCCCCGAAAGGCAAACTGGCCCATGATATAGGCAATTACAGCAGAAAAAGCTAAAGTGATTGCTACGGCAAGAAGCAGGACATCAAGGGTAGGTCCCATCCGGGAGAACATGATTCCGGCTAAATAGGTTCCCCCACCGAAAAACAGGGCGTGTCCCAGGTTGATTATTCCTGTGTAACCGCGCAGGATATCATAACTCATGCCAAATATGGCCAGGATAAAGATCCGGCTTAAAAGGGTTATCGTGGTCAAGCTGCTTAAAGGGGGGATAACCAGCAGGACAGCCGCGGTAAGCACTATTAATATCCAGAGGCCGGGCTTTATAGCTGGTCTGTTATGCATAAGATTGCTGATATAAGACATTAATTTCTCACCGCCAATCCGAACAAACCCTGGGGCCTTAACGTCAGGACCAGTAAAAGGAGCAGAACGGTTGCATAAACAGTAAGGGGTGGATAAAACCATGATACCATGGCTACAGTAAGTCCGATAATAATACTGCCTACAGCTGAACCGTAATAAGATCCCATACCCCCCAGGATAACCACGATAAAGGCCAGTATCTGGTTATTGATACCCATGCCTGACCAGACACTGCCTACAAGGGGGACGTATAAAGCACCACCCAGGGCGGCCAGGGCAGCTCCCCCCGCAAACACACCTGAAAAGTAAACCTTTATATTGATTCCCAGGGCCTGGACCATATCAGGCGACTGGGTCCCGGCACGCATAACCATTCCCACCCTTGTTTTGTTGACTATGTAGTTAATGGCTATTGCCACCAGGATGCCAACGATGATAAGAAAAATCCGGTACTGGGAAATAATCACTGAATCTATAACCCAGGTTCCATCCATAAATTCCGGCCTGCTGGCAGGGATGGGGTTGGGACCCCACAACAGCCGAACCAGGTCGGTAAATACAATCATCAAGCCGAGGGTGATCAGGATTTGGGCAGTTACATTTCCATAAACGGGTCTGACAAACAATCGCTCAAAGATCAGACCCATGGCAAATCCGGCCACTATAGCAGCAACCAGGGCAATTATAAAACTGCCGGTCAGGCCAAAAATCCAAATGCTCACATAACCGCCCCAGATAAACAAGGTGCCGTGGGTAAAATTAACGACCCCCAGCAGCCCTAAAATAATCGACAAACCGGCCGCCATAAGAAATATCAATGCCCCTTCGGCAAGGCCGTTTATCAAAAGCATGATGAATATGTGCAAGGTTTATCCACCACCTCTAATAATATGCAATAAGTTCAAGCAGTAACAAAACCAAGGTGTTTTTTCTGCAGTTCTTTGTCTTTGTAGAGTTCTTCAACAGCCCCGTCTAAAACAGTGCGGCCTTCATTGATAATGTAGAAACGGTCTCCTACAGCACAGGCCATTTCAAAGTTTTGTTCCACAAGGACAATGGTCTTATCCTCTTTAAAATCAAGCAGCACATCCCGGACTTTTTCTACAATGATCGGGGCCAGGCCCTTGCTCGGTTCATCGATCAGGATAATTTTAATGTCATTGACCAGAGCTCTTCCAATGGAAAGCATCTGTCTTTGCCCGCCGCTCAAGGTAGAGGCCAGCCTTTTATAAGAAACTTTCAGATCGGGGAAAAGATCCAGGATATAATCCCGCCTGTCCAATGAAGCTTTATCTTCCTGCCACATGGCGACAAGCAGGTTCTCTTCCACCGAAAGAAAATCAAAAATTCCGTAGTCTTCGGGGATGAAACCAATACCCTGGCGGACTGCCTTGTAGGGTGGCATCTTAGAAATATTAACGTCATCAAGTATAATTTGCCCGTCACTGGCTGGAATCAGGCCGATAATGGTCCGCAGGGTGGTTGTTTTTCCCGCCCCATTTCTTCCCAGCACGACCACCGCTTCACCTGGATAAACTACCAGTGAAACCCCCTGCAGGATATGAAAAGGACCGATAAAAGAAGATACGTTGTCAAGCTTAAGCAGTGGCTCCATTAAGAATGCCTCCTCCCAGGTAGGCTTCGAGAACATCCGGATTATCAGATACTTCAGCGGCGGTACCCTCGGTCAGGATAGAGCCGTTAACCATAACTATAACCGTATCGGACAACCTTGTAACCAGGTCCATTTTATGTTCAATCAGAAGAACTGTATTTTGTTGTTCTTTCTTGGTTTTTTCAAGAAGATCAAACATAGCAGGCACTTCTTCTAAAGCCATTCCTGCCGTGGGTTCGTCAAGGAGCATTATGTCAGGTTTCATGCCCAAAACCATCGCTAACTCCAGCTTGCGCTGTTCACCGTGATTCAGGCTGCCTGCCGGGGAGTACATTTTGTCGTCCAGCAGTACCTGTTTTAATAACATAGATGCTTCTTCTTCGAGGGCAGGATAACTTTTGTAAGAAGTAAAAATTTTGTAACCTGTTTTTTCTCTGGACTGCATGGACAGCCGAACATTTTCGTGGACAGTCAAATTCGGAAAGACATTGGTCAGCTGAAATGAACGACCGATACCCATGGCCACTCTTTTCATAGGGGACAGACCGGTTATGTCTGTCCCCTTGAAATAGACTGTCCCTTCGTTTGGCTGCAGCAGACCGCTGATGAGATTGAATAGAGTAGTTTTTCCGGCGCCGTTTGGCCCGATAATCGTGGTGAACAGGCCTTTTTTCACCGAGATGCTAACATCATTCACTGCTTTAAGGCCACCAAAATTGATGGTTAGGTTTTTTGTCTCAATCAGCGCTTCTGACATAACAGCAGCTCCCATCATTATTATGTATCCTTACTATTTACCGTTGAGCGTCATCAGGCACGGTAACCGGTGGTGCCAGGTCTTCAGCAGGGATCACTCTTTGCAGGACGGGAATTGGATGGTCGTCTCCCGGCTCAAG
>SKXC01000013.1 GCA_007128625.1 Syntrophomonadaceae bacterium
AAATCCGGCTTTTCCATTTGCCCAAGGAACTGGCGGGCATAAGCAGATAAAGATTCAACATAGCGCCGCTGCCCCTCAGCATAAATTGTATCAAAAGCCAGTGATGATTTACCCGAACCACTCAGGCCGGTAAATACTATAAACTGGTTGCGTGGCAGGGTCAGGTTTATATTTTTCAGGTTGTGTTCCCGCGCTCCGCGGATAACGATTTCTCCTACTGACAAATCGGTCACCTCTTCAAAAGTTATAGAATGCAGGGCAGTAGTATACCCGGCTGTTTTGCTCTCATAGCCTCAGGCCAGTTTTGGCCTGTTTTTAACGGTCATCAGAACCGTTCATCTTTCTGGCTAACTTTGTTTTTCCAGCTCAAAGATCATATCACGCAGTTCTGCAGCTCTTTCAAAGGCCAGCTCTTTGGAGGCCCGGTTCATTTCTCTGCGCAGTTCTTTAATCATTTTTTGACGTTTACCGGCTTCCACATTTTTAAGATCGGCGGCCTGGTAACGCTCAGTTTCATCTAAAACCACAGTTGCTTCAATTACTGCTCGGACCGGCTTCACTATGGTCCGGGGCACTATATTGTACCGCCGGTTGTAATCCAGCTGTTTCTGGCGTCGCCTTTCTGTTTCACTTATAGCCCGGTGCATCGAAGGAGTAACATCTTCTGCATACATAATAACCCGGCCCTCAATATTACGGGCAGTACGCCCGATAGTCTGGATCAGGGAGCGATCTGAACGCAGGAATCCTTCTTTATCAGCATCTAGAATTGCAACCAGGGTAACCTCGGGAAGGTCAAGACCTTCACGCAGTAGATTAATCCCGATCAGAACATCAAATTCACCAAGCCGTAAACCCCTGATAATTGACATTCTTTCCAGGGCATCGATTTCAGAATGCATGTAGCGCACCTTAACTCCCATATTCTGGTAGTGCTCTGTAAGGTCCTCAGCCATTCTCTTGGTCATTGTAGTAACCAGGACTCTTTGGCCGGCTTCAGCCCTGGACCTTATTTCTCCGTAGAGATCGTCTACCTGACCTGCTGCCGACCTAACTTCAACAACGGGATCGGCCAGGCCGGTCGGTCGGATAATCTGTTCTACTACCGCATCACTGTGCTCAATCTCCCATGCTCCCGGAGTTGCAGAAACAAAGATGGCCTGGTTTACAAGTGATTCAAATTCAGCAAACTGCAGGGGACGATTATCAAGAGCTGAAGGCAGCCTGAAACCATGTTCAACAAGGGTGCTTTTACGAGAAAAGTCACCCCGGTACATTCCGTTGATCTGGGGAATGGTTATATGTGATTCGTCAATTACAACCAGCATTTCCGGTGGGAAATAGTCCATCAGGGTAGAAGGACGGCTTCCGGCTGGACGACCATCAAGATGCCGGGAATAATTTTCAATGCCACTGCAAAAACCAATTTCCTGCAGCATCTCCAGATCGAAAAGTGTCCGCTGCTCCAGGCGTTGAGCTTCAAGCAGCATATTTTTGCTTTTATAATAAGCTAGCCTTTCCTGCAGTTCCGCCTCTATATCAGCCACGGCCCGCTGAAGCTGGTCTGGAGCAGTAACATAGTGAGTGGCTGGAAAAATCGCTGCATGAGAACGCTCACCAATAACCCTGCCGCTTACAAGGTCAATTTCTCTCAGCCTCTCTATTTCATCGCCAAATAGTTCTACCCTCAGGGCTGCTTCAGAATATGAAGCAGGTATAATTTCAATAACATCGCCTCTTACCCGGAAAGTACCACGGTGAAAATCTATTTCATTGCGTTGATAATGAATATCAACCAGTCGGCTGATTATATCATCCCGATTTAACCTTGCCCCCTGCCGCAATGAAAGGACTTGGTCCATATATTCATGCGGCGATCCCAAACCATAAATACAAGAAACAGATGCCACAATAATTACATCAGAACGTTCCAGGAGGGCGCTGGTAGCCGAGTGACGCAGCTTATCAATTTCATCATTAATGGATGAATCTTTCTCGATAAAAGTATCACTCTGGGGAATATATGCTTCCGGCTGATAATAATCATAGTAGCTTATGAAGTATTCAACCGCATTTTCTGGAAAAAGTTCTTTAAATTCGCTGCAAAGCTGTGCAGCCAGTATTTTATTTGGAGCCATTACCAGGGTGGGTCGCTGAACTCTTTCAATTACGTTGGCAATGGTAAAAGTTTTTCCTGATCCCGTTACCCCTAAAAGAGTTTGGTAGGAAGAATCCCGGTTTAAACCATGCACCAGGGTTTCTATGGCCCCCGGTTGATCTCCCGTAGGTATGTAATCGGCTCTTATTTTGAAGCCACTGCTGCCGGCCATATCAACACCTCCCGTTCAGCGGCTTTTATGTCAACAATCAATACTAATTATAACACAGTTAGAAGCCTGGTCCTGTTTCCATTACAGTAATAATCGTACCGATTGCAACAAATAAAACGGCAGTGCCAATTTTAAGCAAGCGGAAAATAAACGACAAATAATCCGACTACCAGGGCTAACTGCCATCAGGTGGTTCAAAACATGGCCGCCATAGATCCGGTAAAAACAGCGAGAGGATATCCAAAACTGGCTACCAAAAAAACACTGCCAGCTGAGACTTATCACCTGTTATGTTTTCCCGGAACATTTTTTTATCTTCTGACAGGACTTTTTAACTTACGCCAAAGACTTTTTATTTTACCAAGGGGATCAGGTTTTCGAATTTCCAGATATACCGGGGAATCCAAAGGTGGAACTGTTATCAGTCCTAAATCGGCGCTCCGGTGCAGCATTGAATATACTGAGTGGGAGGATCTATAACTGTCTTGAAAAGAATTTTTAATGCCTGATTCTTTACCTGTCTTTTTTTTCAGAATTGCAGAAAACGGCTTGCCGGCACGGGTTCCTTTCAGTAGAACCATAAAATAGCTGGCTTCAATCTTTTCAAAGAAACTTAAGCTATTAGATACCGGCTCACCGTTAACTTCAAGAATTATGTCATCTTGAAGTAAACCGGCTTCATGAGCAGCAGTATCCGGTAAAACTGTCATTAAAGATACTCCTTTATTTCCCTGCCGATATAGTGGATGTTGATTTTCTTCTTTCTTTTTTCCATACAAAATTAACAGTTCATGGCCCAGTGGAGCAAAAACCACCGCAGGCAGGACAAACACTGGAAAATACTCCGATACAACCGCAAATAAAAGAAGCACCAGGCTGTAAAAAGCCAGGCATTTGGCTGAAAAAACGGTCCTTTCCCGCGGGGTCGAAGAAAGAACCATATCCCCATAACCGAGGCCGGCCGCTACAGGTACCATCATGTACTGCAGGCTTTCTCCCTGTCCGGGCTGCAGGGCCGGTTGCAGAATGGGCCACCATTCCGGCATCCCCACTCCAACAATTTCAGGTTGGGCTACTACTGTAACCAGAAGCGCCACAAGGGGCAGCGGCCAAAAGCGCTGTAAAGAAAAAGCACCGACAACTTCACCATCATTTTTCTTCAGGTATATAGGACTGCTTCCCCAATGACCGCCAACATAGATCAAAAGAGACTCGATCAAGTGAAGCAAGCCGATTAACACCAGTAAAGCAGGAATATGAATTCTAAGAAGTAATTCAAAAACAACAATTTCCTGCAAAGCCGGAAAGTAAGGAAGTAAAACATAACGAGTAAACAAAACGATAACTGCTACAATCCCACCGGCATAGGAAAAACATAAGTAGCGAGGATTTACCAGCAGTAAAAGCAGGGCCACCGGCCAGATAAAATAAATGCCTATTTGTTCCAGGGATAACCCCATGGTTATCAAAACAGTACTGGCCATGAAGCCGCCCATGATTCCCAGGGCCACCGACGTAACCATTTGTTTACCAACCCGATTGATACTGCGGCCAAAAAGTTTTTTTTCAATTGAAGCCTGGCGCCTGTATTGAAGGTAAACCAAAAATAGTACTATCCAAAATATGGGCATGATCACAGCGAGCAGGAATGTATTCACAAATATCTGGCCTATTTCAAGGAAAAGCTGCATTGATTAATCATTTCCTCCAACTTCGTTCCGCAGATCACTATTGCCGAGCAAATCAAGGGCATAATTGAGCTGCTTATCCTGCTCACGTGCGGTGATGTCCAGCGCTTCACGCATTTTAACCCAGGTTAAGTCATCAAACTTGCCACTGGGATATATCCCCACATCCTGTTGAAAACCTGCAATGGCTTTCAGGGTTATATCATCAAAATAACCGGTGCTCTGTTCCATGTACCCCAGCTGTTTAAGTATTTCCTGCAACATCTCAACTTCAGCCCCAAAATCACCTAATTCCAGGGGTCCCGGGTGAAAATAACGGTAATAATGCAATATTTTCGGCATATCAACTTCAAAATCAGGCTCAATGCCGTACTTGCCAATATTCTGGCCGGAAGGCGTAAAATATATACTTCCTGTCAGTAATATTGCGCTGCCATCGGCAAGGCTTACAGGCTGCTGAACTGTAGCTTTACCAAAAGTATTTTGACCAACCAGGAAAGCCACTTCCCTGTCCTGTAAAGCACCGGCTAACAGTTCTGATGCACTTGCTGATTCCTCGTTAATCAAGACTAAGATTGGATAAGGTTTACTTCCTGCACTGGAATAATAAACCTCTATAACCTGGTCATCACGCCCGACTCGCCGGGCTATTTCCCCTTCGGGAACAAGCAGTTTGCCAATTTCTATGGCCTGATAAAAATCGCCGCCCGGGTTGTTGCGCAGGTCCAGGATCAGGCCTTTGTTTAGCCCTTTTTGTTCCATTTCCATTAGAGATTCTTTAAAATCATCGGCAGTATTACTCCTAAAACTATTAATCTTAATGTAACCAAGACCGTCTTTTAACATTTCACCGGTTACAGTTGTTACGCTAATTTCTTCTCGGGCAAGATTAAATTCTATCGGGTCTTCTGCCCCAGGTCGCTGGATCTTGATCATAACCGAGGTATCAGGTGGGCCCCGTAAAAGTTCAACAGCCCGATTCAACCCTTCACCGGTCAATTCTGTGCCATCAGCTTCCAGGATGCGATCTCCGGGGTTAAGGCCACTTCTTTCCGCCGGCGAATCAGAAAAAACCTCGAAAACAACAATGTCAGGGTCTGCTTCGATTACTCGAATCCCAATTCCTCCATATGTGCCCCTGGTCTCAAGTAAAAATTCTTCTACTTCCAGTGGATCATAAAAGCGGACCTGGGGATCATCTATGCTATCGATCATCCCCCGAATTGCTCCCTCTACTAGTTCTTCAATATCAACGGGGTAAAAATAATAATTGTCAATTGCATCAAGGGCTTCAAAGATCATTGCAGCTTCTGCCTCAAACCTATGCACACGCGGCTCATATCTTATGATAGTTTTCGGTTCTTCTCCAGTAGAACCATCTAAGTCAGACCCCGCGGAAAACAGTAAATAATTAGCTAAATTTGTGGCAACAATAACTATTAAAAAAACAGCAAGCCATTTTAAAAGCATTGTTTTCCCAGCCCGTTCCATCAATTTCAACTCCTATCAACCGCAAGCACATAATTATTCAAGATAATCTTGACCAAAGACCCGATAATTATAATAACATAAAAGTTTGTTTATGTATTCCCCGGACTTGAACTTATCCACTTCCCGGGTAAAATAAAAAATCCAGCCATCCCGGCTCGCTTGATTACGGTGATGGCTGGATTATTTATGCCTGCTATCATATGCCTGCTATCAGGTGAATGATTAAAAATAATCCAGTGGATCATAACGGTGATCAGGTGACCCACTGGGATAGTTTCGGACAGGCGGCTTTTCGTACTCTCTAACTTCAAAATGTAAGTGAACCCCGGTACTGTAACCGGTCGTGCCGGCTCTTGCGATCCGTTGTCCACGGCTTACGACTTCACCTTTGCTTACCAGGAGACTGCTCATATGGGCATAGAGGGTAACCGTACCAGCGCCATGGTCAATCATAATACAATTGCCATACCCCCCGTTCCAACCGGAATATATGACTTTGCCTAGTTCAGCTGCTAAAATATAATTCGCTGCCCCGCGGCGGGGAGCAATATCAAGACCACCATGCCAGGCTCGTCTCCCACTAAAGGGATCATTTCGCCAACCATACCTTGAAGTAATCGTGGCTGGTGGCTCTATAGGCCAGTGCAGCTTGCCTTCAATACCGGAAAACTGACTTTTTGCTTCTGCAATCAGCCTGCGTATTTCCGCATCGAGCCTTTCGGCTTCTTTCTCCAGGTTATCTATTGCTGCAAGGTTTCGGGTTATCTCTGACTGTAATTCACTGAGAAGAAACTCCCTTTCTTCTGCAACACTTCTTACTTCTTCTTCATTGGCAACCAGCTGGCGATGCATATCCTCCAGATCGGCTTTTTTTTGCTCTAATTGATCCTTCAAGGCCTGGATGCTATCTCTTTCAGCTTGTATTTCTTCAACAAGGCTTATATCATTTGAAGCAATGATACTTAGATTGTGCAAGCGGGTTAAAAAGTCGGAAAAACTGTTCGACTCGAATAGGACATCGAAGTATGAAATAACACCATGCTGCTGTATTACCCTCAACCGGAGATTTAACAAATCTTCCCGATAACTAAGCTTTTCTTCAGCTTCGGCCAGTTCATCTTCAGTATGACTGATATCGTTCTTTACAGCAGAAATATCCTGCTCCAGCTTTTCCTGCTCCAGCCGCAGCTCCTCTAATCGGCTTTCAAGATATTCCAAATCTACTTTTAGAGCTGCTTCACGATTCAGGCGTCGCTCAAGATCACTTTGCTCATCACTCCGCCGTCTTTCCACTTCCTCCAGCTCTACCTTTTTGGCATCAATTTCATCATTTGTAACAGCATAGCCGGGTATAAAGAAAGCGGCAGTAAGAATTAATGAAAACAAGAAAGTGGCTATCCAGTATTTTTTCCCAGCCATCATAATTCCTTTCCTCCCTGAGTATCAAAAAATTTATATCTCTATACTCGTAAAAACCGTCCCATTGAAAATGTACTGCCCAGCATGCCCAGCCCGGTACCCAGTGGAACAAGATACTTTGCCAGTTCAATCATAACCATTTCTAAAGGCAGCGGGCTGATAAACATCAGATCATTAGCTGCAACCCAGTCTAAAGACGTTTGATAAATATAATAAAGAAAGACCATGGGTAAAACTGCCCCGATAAAACCCATCAACATCCCTTCTAAAAGAAACGGCCAGCGAATGAACCAGTTGGTAGCACCAACATATTTCATGATCGCTATCTCTCGTTTACGCATCATGACAGTCAGCTTAATTGTGTGTGAAATCAGAAATACCGCCGTTACCGCAAGACCGATCATAAGGGCAATTCCGATCATTTGAATTACACCGGTTACGGCAAAAAGATTTTCAACATAACCCCGGCCGTAAAATACATTTGATACCCCGGGGTAGGTTTCAAATTCATCGGCCAGCATTACAATTGATTCGGGCTCTACTGTTTTAATTTCATATGAAGCAAGCAATGGGTTTTCCAAAGATGTATCGTAGCCCTCAAGCATGCCACCCAGCTGCTGCCGCAGGCGACCCATATGCTCTTCACTGGATACATAAACAACTTCTTCTATTTCGGGATGACCGGTCAGTTTTTCTTCTAATTTGCTTATAGTTGATTGATCAGCCTCCTCATCGATATATACTACAATTTCCACCTGTTCTTTTACTAACTCGGTGACGTGGCTGAGATTCATGTTAACCACCATAAATACTCCCAGCATTAATATGGTTACCGCTACTACTCCTGTAGAGGTGATACACATCCACCGGTTACGATACAGACCCTTAAATGTTTCACCTATGATATAGATGAAACTGCTAATGAACATTGGAATAAATCCCCTTTTGTTCATCGCCGACTAATTTCCCGTTTTCAAAATATATAACTCGCTTTTTAAAGCGATCGACAATATCACGGTTGTGGGTAGCTACCAAAACTGTAGTTCCGCGCAAATTTATATTGCGCAATAAATTCATAATATCGAGTGCTGTTCCCGGATCCAGATTGCCAGTCGGTTCATCAGCAATGATCATCGCCGGCCGATTGGCAATAGCCCTTGCCAATCCAACCCGCTGCTGTTCTCCTCCGGAAAGGTCTTTTATTCTCACTTTTGCCTTGTTCCCAAGCCCTACCAGTTTTAAAAGGTGAGGCACCCTGCGCCGAATCTCCTTGCGTGAGGAACCGATTACAATCATTGCAAAGGCAACATTATCATAAACTGATCTTTCTTCCATCAACCTGAAATCCTGAAAAACCATACCGATATTTCGCCGGAGATAAGGAAGGCGGTGCCGGGGCAAACGCGATACATCACGGTTAAAAACTTTCAACCCGCCACTGGAAGGTATTATTTCCCGAATGATTAGTTTGAGCAGGGTTGACTTACCTGCACCGCTTGAACCGACAAAAAACACGAATTCACCGCGATCGATAGTAAAACTGACATTTTCAAGGGCAAATTGTTCACCCCTGGTATACCGCATGTACATATTTTTTGCATCGACCATGTTTGAATCCCTTTCAGGGCACACTTAACATAATACTATGCTGTAATTAATCGTTATCCGACAGTTATTTTTAGTATCCTGTACGATATAATAAACTATATTTACCTATTTTGCAAATTTTTAATTCAGGTTTATTATCGCAAATACTTTGTTTTGGTCCTGTTATTTCGATCTTATTGCTGCTGCATTTTTTTAAAACCCTCACCATGAACTTCAGTGGCGTTGCCAATAATAACGAAGGCAGCAGGATCAACTTCGTGAACAATCCATTTTAGCCTGGCCGTTTGCTGGCGGGTAAACACACAGAGCAATACCTCACGGCCTTCACCGGTATAGCCACCGTGTCCTTCGATCCTGGTTACTCCCCGGCCAAGTTCGTTAATTAATCTTTCATTTAATTTTGCTCCAAAGCGGGTTATAATAATCGCCTGTTTGGCAAGGCCAAGGCCTTCCTGAATGGCATCAATCACCTTGATACTGACAAAAAGAGCAAGGGCAGAATACATAGCAGGTTCGCCTCCGAAAACAAAAACAGCAAGGGCTAAAACAAGCAGGTCGCCCCAGAACATGGCCTGACCGGGACTAACTCCGTGCGTCTTAGCCAGGATCAACGACAGCAGACTGGTTCCCCCAATTGAACTGCGAAAACGAAAAACCAGGCCGACTCCAACACCCATGATTACTCCACCATATACAGAAGCCAGGAGAATATCATCAGTAGCCTGCGGCACAAATGAAGCGCTGATATCAACCATAAGCGCAAAAATAATAGTCCCCAGCAGGCTTTGAACCACTATGCGCGAGCCTAAAATTATGTAACCGGCAATAAAAAGGGGAACATTTAATAAAATAATTACCAGGCCAATCGGGGTTCCAATCAGATGGTATAAAAACACACTGAGACCACTTACTCCACCGGGAACTAGCATATTAGGCACCATAAACATATTCAAACCCACTGCTGAAATTGTAGTCCCGAGGATAATTCCAAGCATGTCAACTAAGTATATTTTCAGATCACTTAATCTAACCTGCGGCTTTTTAAATCTCATTTTATCTCCTGCTGTAAATGCGGTTTAATCATTGAATTCTACTTTTCGAGCGGAATCATGCCGCGTGCTTTCCAGCGTAAAAAGGCATCAATAAAGGGTTCTAGCATTCCATTCATGACTGCATCCACCTGGCCTACTTCCACTCCGGTCCGGTGATCTTTAACCAGGGTAAAGGGGTGGAAGGTGTAAGTGCGGATTTGGCTGCCCCAGGCAATTTCCCGTTGTTGACCCCGTTCATTATTGATTTCTTCAGCCTGCTCTATGCGGGTTAATTCAGCAAGTTTGGCTTTTAGAACACGTAAAGCCTGCTCCCGATTACTATGCTGGGACCGGTCGTTCTGACAGGTAACGACAGTATTGGTGGGCAGATGGGTAATCCTCACTGCAGAATCGGTTTTATTAACATGCTGACCACCGGCTCCACTGGCCCGGAAAGTATCTATCTTTAAATCATCAGGGTTGACGACAAATTCTTCTTCTTCAACTTCGGGAATTACATCTACAGAAGCAAAAGAGGTGTGCCTGCGCCTGGAGGTATCATATGGAGAAATACGAATTAACCTGTGCACCCCTTTTTCAGCCTGCAGATACCCGTATGCTGCATGTCCGCGAACAATAATCGTTGCACTTTTTATCCCGGCTTCATCATCAGGCAACAGGTCCACCAGTTCAACCTGGTAGCCGTTCTGCTCACAATAGCGGTTATACATGCGCAGGAGCATTTCAGCCCAGTCCTGTGATTCAAGACCACCGGCCCCGGGATGAAGCGATATTATAGCGTCACAGAAATCATATTTCCCTCCGAGTAATGTTTCCAGTTCCATCTTGTCAAGCCGTTGTTTTATTTCTTCCAGGATCGGGCCTGCTTCAGTAAAAGCTTCTTGCTCATCAAGAGCATCCTCACCGGCCAGTTCCAGGTAAACTTCAGTATCTTCGATCATTTTCCCCAGTTCCTGCAGTGGACGAATTTGTTCCCGTAATTCACCCTGTTTCTTCAAGTATTCCTGGGCCCGGTTACTGTTTTCCCATAATCCCGGATCATTAGCTTTGGCTTCTGCTTTCTGCAGTTCAATCAATTTTGTATCATATTCAAAGAGAAACCCTCATTTCTTCGAATCGTTTCTTTTGAATGTTCAGTTCTTCCCGGTAATCTTTCAACAATTAAATCACCCGCTTTCAGGTTTAATATAATATATATGTTCACTTTGCTAAAAACCCTCAGGATTACAAGTTTAGTTATATCACAAACTTCTTGATTTGGGATTTGGAGCAATACACTAGCCTGGATAGATGCTGCTAACTATTTCCACAGCATTTCTTATATTTTTTACCGCTTCCGCACGGGCAGGGGGCATTGCGGCCTACTTTATCAACTGTAACCGGCTGCGGCTTTTGCTGTTGGCTTGATTCGATTTGGCCCTGAGGGCCTGCGGCAGAGGCTTTGCCTCCTCCAACAGCAGCAATACGCTGCCGCTGGCCGACTGCGTCACTGGCAACAGCTTCCCTGCGCGGAGCAGCGGATACCTGGACAAAGTAGACAGCACGTACTACATCAGTCTGGACCTGCTGGATTAAATCTTCAAACATGCCGGCACTCTGTAACCTGTATTCCACCAGGGGGTTTCTTTGGCCATAGGCCTGGGTTTGAATGTCACGACGTAATTCTTGCATTTCATTTAAAAAGCTCATCCAGTGCCGATCCACCGTGCGTAATAGAATCACCCGTTCAACTTCCCGCATTATTTCAGGTGTCAGTTCTTTTTCGCGGGTTTCATAGAAAGAATAAGCTTCTTTACTTAAAAGATCTTTAACCTCTGATGCTTCCCGATCAATAAGAGCGTCCAGGGTGATATTACCCCTGCGAACAAACAGGTTTTCTGCCCTTTCAAGCAGTGCCCGTGCTTCTTCATCATCCAGGAAACCTTTTTCGACCGTATATTCCTGGACCAAACGATCAATAATTTCATCAACCATTCCCAGTATTGGCTGCTTCATGTTTTCGCCTTCAAGCACACGGCGGCGCTGGCTGTAAATAACTTTGCGCTGTTCATTCATGACATCGTCATAATCAAGTAAATTACGCCGGATTTCAAAGTTACGGTTTTCAACCTTCTTCTGAGCATTCTCGATACCCCTGCTGATCAGGGAGTGATCAATAGGCACATCCTCATCGACACCAAAACGATCCATTAAGCTGGCAATATTTTCACCGCCAAAAAGACGCATCAGGTCGTCTTCAAGTGAAACAAAAAACTGTGAAGAGCCCGGATCACCCTGGCGTCCCGAACGTCCACGCAGCTGGTTGTCAATTCGGCGGCTCTCATGGCGTTCGGTGCCAAGGACATGCAGTCCTCCAACCGCCAATACTTCTTCCCGCTGTTTTTTTGTTTCTATATTTGCATCTTTCACCAGTGCTTCCTGGCGTTTTCCCCAGCGTTCCTTCGTTTCTTCATCAAGTTCAGGATAATCAGCCCCAAATTCATTAATGAGCTGTTCCTTGGCCATGTAGTCAGGATTGCCACCGAGAATGATATCGGTGCCTCTTCCTGCCATATTAGTCGAGATGGTTACGGCTGCTTTACGTCCGGCCTGGGCAATAACATATGCTTCACGGGTGTGGTTAATGGCATTGAGTACCTCGTGAGACACACCCTGTTTTTTGAGCATCTTACTCAGCATTTCTGATTTTTCAACTGAGATAGTACCCACTAAAACAGGTTGGCCTCGATGCTGACATTCCTTGATCGCCTCTACTGCTGCTTTAAACTTGGCCTGTTCTGTCTTATAGATTAAGTCCGGCAATTCTTGGCGAATCAAGGGCTTGTTAGTCGGAATAGCCACAACATCCATTCCATATATACTGCGAAATTCGTCTTCTTCAGTTAAAGCGGTCCCGGTCATTCCGGAAATTTTATCGTACAATCGAAAATAATTCTGGAAGGTAATAGAAGCAATCGTGCGGGAAGCAGCCTGTACCTCCACTCCCTCCTTGGCTTCAATGGCCTGGTGCAGCCCGTCAGAATAACGACGTCCTGTCATCAATCGACCGGTAAATTCATCAATAATAGTAACCTTGCCGTCCTGCACCACGTAATCGACATCTCTTTCAAACAGGGAATAAGCCTTAATTAACTGGTCAAAATAATGTCGATGCTGACCGGCAGTTTCTACATCTTCTAAATCCCCGGACTCTTCTCCCTCAGGTTGATCATCGTCATCTAAAAAATCATCATCTACTTCTTCACCGGGCTTGACTTTGCCAAGGCGCAGTATCTTGGTCAGCTCCGGGTTAACCCTCTCCAGCTCGCGGTATCCTTTATCCTTGATATCAGCCAGGCGTGAGGTTTCCTCAATAACATAATAAATCTCTTCATCGAGGTGATTAAGTCGTTTTTCAGTCATTAAACGATGCTTGGTGCGTTCCACCAATTTTTCGATACCCGGCTCTTTGAGCATTTTCATCAGCTTTTTATTTTTCGGTGATCCACGACGGGCCAGTAACAGTTTTTCACCTGCTTCTTCTTCATTCCCGGCATCCAGATCCTCACGGGCACTATTTAAAAGATCGTTTATCATTCGGCCCTGTTTACGAATTAGATGCTCCACTTCATTTTTCCATCGGCCATAATCTTCGTCTGTTTCAACCCGTCCGCTAATAATCAACGGGGTACGCGCTTCATCGATCAGGATACTGTCTACCTCATCGATAATTACATAATGGTGATCCCGTTGGACCATCTGATCTTTGTAAATAACCATGTTGTCACGCAGGTAATCAAAACCCAGCTCATTATTGGTGGCATAAACAACATCTGCCTGATACTCCTGGCGGCGAAGGTTTTGTTCAGTTCCATGGACAATCAAGCCTACAGAAAGGCCAAGCAATTCATAAACAGGACCCATCCAGTTCCGGTCACGCCAGGCCAGGTAATCATTAACTGTAACAATATGCACTCCCTTCCCGGACAATGCATTCAGGTAAGCCGGCAAGATGGCTACCAGGGTCTTACCTTCACCGGTCTTCATCTCGGCAATCCGGCCCTGGTGAAGAACAACAGCACCCAAAATCTGCACATCAAAAGGACGCATTCCTGTTTTACGCTGTGCCGCTTCCCGAGCCAGGGCAAAAGCTTCCGGGAGAAGATCGTTTACATCCTCGCCCTGCTCCAGGCGTTCTTTAAAAAGTTTAGTCTGCCTGGGAAACTCATGATCATCCAGGGAAGAAGCCCACTGCTCTAAAGCATTAACCTGGTCAACATATTTTTGCAGTTGACGGATCTCTTTTTCATTTGGGTCGCCAAATA
>SKXC01000026.1 GCA_007128625.1 Syntrophomonadaceae bacterium
CTTCCAGTTCCCGGACTGCATCCCTGTGAAGCAGGTAAGTTTCATCTCCGGCAAGCCTTACCCGGTAATAGCTGCCGGAGGCACCGACCGCCTCAAAACGAGTTCCCGGCGTCAGATAGCTGACAACGGTATCAGGATAACCGGCACCTCCCTGGGTAGCGCTATAAAGAAGGTAAGTATCATCGCGGATAATTCTAAACCAGCCCGAAAAATCCAGTTCGGCTTCATCCCTGACCTCGAGAACTTTATAGGGTAGATCGGAAAGAAAAGCCACCTGCCCCGGCAGTTCACGGTGGACCTGTTTTCCACCTTTCTCTAGAACCACCGTAATAGGCCTGGAATCAGATACCCCCTGTGCAGGTGCAGCATAACTACCTACGGTGTATACGGCGCTATAAATGCCCCCTCTTCCCGGAGGACCGGCAGGGTATGCCAGCTCGGTCATACGAATGTAACTGCCCTGACCAATTCTGTAATAGGCCCTGGCTCCCGGACTGCCCCGGACCACGATTCTCAAGCTGTCTCCCGGGTTTAAAACCTGGTCCTCCCTGGGGATCAGGTGGGAAGAGTGAATTTCCAGGGGTTCTTCCGGCATGGTTTGCAAACCTTCCGGGTGAATGACTGATCTTTCCACCGTGGTAGTTTCAATTCCATCAGTGGCTTCCACCCGGATGGTAAATTCTTCACCACGGGGAATATCGACCATGGTAAGGAAGTTTCCGCTTCTCCGGTCTATAATATCCACCGGTTCTCCGTTTACGGTTACCTCAATTTGCGCATAGGATTGGGTGGTTCCGAAAACAAATAAAGAATCTGCATAATACCTGGTCTGGTAGGCAGGTGGGTAAGAAACGTGCAGTAAAGGACCTTCCTGTTCATCTCCTTGGTCCGGATCAAACTCACGGGGAGTAGAAATAAGCACTTCCCTGGTTTTTTGATTAAAATCTACAAAAGCACCCAGCGCTTCTGCAGCATCTTCTACGGGGGCATAGACTGTATCCTTAATCAGTTTTACCGGCGCTTCCCAGGTAACAGTTCTACCGTCAATTGTTACTTCCTTACTGTCAACAGGCAGGTCAGCGATAAAATCTCCGAGCACAGCAGTAAAGATCTGATTGTCCCCATCCCACCTGGTAAAAGCACCGAGTTCTTCAAAGACGGGCTTGGCGGGAACAAATATTACCCCTTCCTCTATGATCACCGGGTCGTCCAGTTCTATCAGCTCATCATTAATAACAAGCTTAATAATCCTTAACTGGTAAAGCATAAAAACTGCTGTGCCCACGATAAAGATAATTAAAAAGACCAGAACTAACTTTTTCATCGCTAATCACCCTTTGTCAAGGTGCATCATAAAATACGCGGCCGCCTGGGAAATCTCCTGCAATATATTTATGTAATTTCTAGACCTGTGAATTATTTTACTGAAAAAATGCCCTTCCCGCCGATATAATCTTTTTAACTGCTGGATCAATTTTAACAGAACGGTGGTATAATGTTGATTAACAAGGAGGGATTTTTATGAAAAAAATAGTTGCCTGTCTGCTTACCTTAGTTATGGTAACTGTTTTAGTTTCCTGTGGAGGCATTGACAGCACAGGAGAAAAAGAGCAGCCGGAAGCAAAAGAACTTGAGATTTTTACAAAGATCTTTTATCAGGCCATGGAAGCATATTCCTGGTTTCACCTTACCACCATGCCCATTGACAGCACTGATTCAAAAGAGGCTGATGGCATGACTTTTTACAGGGTTAGCCACGACACTATTAATACATATGCTGATCTGGAAGTGTACCTGCGTTCTCTGTTTTCCGGTAACTTAGTTGACGAGCTGTTGAATAGCAGAAGAGATCTTTATCGTGAGTTTGACGGCAAACTCTATGGGATTCCAGCTGACAGGGGCAGCGACATTACCAAAGGAGAATATGAACTTAGTATTGATCGGGTAAGCAATACAAAAGTCAAATTCGTTGTTGAAGTGGAGCTGCTTGATCCTAATGACTTAGAAACGGTCACAGGTTATGAAACCCATGAGTATAACCTTGAATTGATTGACAATAATTGGATTTTTAAAAACTTCGACCTGTTCTATTAAAAGTAGAGTATACAGAAAACATAAAAACTGTTGTCTGCAACGCCGCCCCCATCAAATTACCCAGCGTTAAAGCAGCACTTCAATCAAATGGGCAATTAAGCCGGCCAGGACACAAAGCGGCAAACCAAGCCCGATGCGCAGCAGACTGAATTTATAACCGAGAAAACCACCTTCAAAGGGCAGTTTGACCAGGTTTAAAAATGACCACCCTGCCATCATGGCAATAGTAGTGCCTAAACCTGCACCACTATGATAAATTATGGCGATGATAGGGTAAGAAGCATATGGTCCGAAAGCCATTAGCAGCCCGCCCAGTGTGCCCAGAAAGATACCGGTCAGGCCGGCCTCCTGGGACAACCAGCGCTTGATAAACTCCTCGGGGATCAGAGTTTCCAGGATTCCAGCCAGGAGCATGGCCAGCAGAATAATGGGCAGTGCTGAAACAAGCTGCTTGAATCCTGATTTTATTCCATCCCAGTGTTTTCCGTTCCTCAAATTAATTAAAAAAAGTACTGCAGCCAGAATTGAAAAAATAATTATGGTGAGGGTCACTACCTGTTCCCCTCTTCCTGGCTAAAGTTATTAAAACCTTCGGGGAAATATCTCCTGGCAATAAAACCCATTATAAACGGAAACGGAAAGGTAATAAGGTTTCTAAGGATTGCCAGGCCAGGTGTTGTCAAGCCTGCTTCTAAGGGCAGGCGGGTTACATCGTAACTCTGTTTACCTGCGACAAAAGAGAAAATGAGATAAAACGGAATCCCCTTACCTTTGAAGCTTGCCAGGAAAGGATAAAAGATATAAGGCCCCCCGGGAAACAGGCCGCCTGCCAGGGAACTGACAACAATACTCTTATTCCCGGAATATTTATCGAGCCATTGTTTAATCATGTCTGAAGAGATTAATACCTGCAGCTGGCCAATCACTATAAAAGCGATGATGATCATCACAAAGGCCCGCATGGCTGTATGCCATGCCCTGTTCAGACTTTCTAAGACCAGCACAGTACCTCCGATGTAAAACAAGACCAGCATTAGTATAACAACAGCAACAACCAGGGTAATTGAGGTATTTTTCAAACTGAACATGCCCCCCTTGAAAGAATAAGCATGACTGCCATTGTGCCCGGGTGCAATCATGCGCGTAATAACCACAAGACCAGAAAGCTCAAAGCTGAAGAAAATCTTTGTGGTGCACCTGAAGTTTAACGCTGGACTCTTCCTGATTTATCCCCTGACATCAGTTTTTCAACTTCATTGACTGAAACCCGGTTAAAATCTCCTGCTACCGAGTGCTTTAAACAGCCGGCGGCAACTGCAAATTCCAGTGCCTGCTGCCTGTTATCATATCTATTTAACCCGTATATTAAACCGGCTGCAAAAGCGTCTCCTCCACCGACCCTGTCTACTATATCCCTGATTTCATATTTCCTGCTTATATAGAATTTTTCTCCGTCATTGAGACATCCGGACCAGCCATTTATATCAGCACTTTCACTTTCTCTTAAGGTTATGGCAATAGCTTTCAGGTTGGGGAAATGTTTTAGAACCTTTTCGCTGAGCATCTCATATTTATCCAGCTCAAGGTGGCCCTGCTCCACTTCTACATCAACTTCGATACCGAGTGATTTCTGGCAGTCTTCCTCGTTCGCAATGCCATAATCAACGTATTTTACCAGCTCAGGCATTACCTC
>SKXC01000033.1 GCA_007128625.1 Syntrophomonadaceae bacterium
GAACAGCATCACAGTCGCAGCATGAAACTGATCAGCGATATTGGTTTTAGCCGTTTGCACGTTTTTAAATTTTCACCACGACCGGGGACAAAAGCGGCAAATTTATCCGGTCAACTACCCAGTAAAGTTAAAGATAGACGCAGCAAAGAAATGATCGAACTTGGTGAAAAGATGGCTTCTCTTTACAGGCAGAATTTTTTAGGCACAATTCAACCGGTTCTGGTTGAAAAGGTGGTGCCTTACTGTTTCAGCGAAGGATTTACCTCTCATTACTTACGGGTTAGAATTATTTCTGATATTAAGGGTCTGCACTGGCGGGGAAAACTGATTAATGCCCGCCTGGAAAAAGATGAAGGTCCTCATATCAGGGCTGTTCACATTAACAGAAAGCATATATAGCAGAAATTAGGCTGTTGATCAAAACGGCAACAGAATTTAGTCTTTAAGACTATCGATAAAAAAGGCCAAATCTTTTAAACTACCCCGGTAATTGCTGAAAGGTTCTTCCTTACTGCGGTGCAGGATAAAATCTTCGACTAAAAAAGTATCGAGACCGGCTTCGGCGGCACTAAGGTCTTCGATAGTGTCATTTCCGGCCATCAGGCAGTTTTCCGGTAAGCAGTTTATGATATTGGTAATTTCAAGGTAATAGGCCGGGTTTGGCTTGCAAAAATGCATATTCTCCATGGTAGTAATCAAATCAAACAGCTCTTCAGATAAACCACCCCAGGAAAGACGCTGCAGGATCGCTGCTGCTGGAAAAATCGGATTTGTGGCCAGCACCAGGGTCAGGTTTTTCCTCCGGGCTGCTTCAATCACTAAACGGGCACAGGGATGCTCCCGGCCCCAACAGCTTAAATATGGAAAATCATCACGGTAAAATTCTATTTCCAGAGGTTTGATCTGTTTGTATGAGAGTCCCAGCAGCCGGCAAAATTCTTCGTAAAAGACCGTTTCGTTTTTTTTCAAAGGATCATTGTTTTGAATCACCTTATTAGTTGCCCTGAAAAGATATTGAACAAACCTGTCCCGGTTTACAAATCCGTTAAATTTAGCAGACAGGGCTTCGATATAGGCCGGTATAAATTTTTCAATATCGAGATCGAGCAAAGTGCCGTCTAAATCCAGAAGCAGGGCCTTATATTGTTTTTTTTTGCTAATCAAGTTTCCTGATCACCGTTTTCGTCCGGGATACCCAACAGTTCCGCATCGAATATTTCATTGGCCGCTTCACTGATAATATTTTGCACGTCCTGTAATAACACGGCTATCTTATACTCAGCCTGCAGGAAACGTTTGGCAATCATATTCATATTAACCACTTCAAGCAGTTTCTCTACTTTTTCTTCCTGTTCTTTTGAGACTTCAATGCCTGACAATTTTTGCTTTTGCAGTTCTAGCTGTTTATTGCGAAAATCGATCACCATTTTTTTGGCAGATGATTCGGCTTTTAAAGCCTCCTGGGCTTCCTTCATTTCCTTAAACTCAGGTGAGTCTCGCAAAGCTTTAGCCAGCCTGTGTGCGGCATCGTAAGGATTCATTGTTTATTACTCTCCTTTCCTGGTTAAAATAAAATCTTCTGATATATTCTCGGCCTGTTATCCACTACTTGAATGTACAGGGTGGGTAGAAACTGAGTATACATGTCTTATTTTATTAATTATCATTTCTACTGCCCTGTTAATATCAGTTGCATCGATTGTTTCACTAAATTTTGAGTACTCCGGGCGGGAATCCCTGTAAAAAAGATCATAGTAGTCAGTGCATAATATTTCAACTGCTTTGTAATAATTTCCTTCGTCCAGCATTGAGGCAAGATAATCCGTTTTTTTGTGGCCCAGGTGGTTGTTTAAGGAGTAAAGAGCAGTTTTAAGCTGTCCTAACCTCATCTCGCTCATGGGGCTTTCAATGTAGGTGTCTACAATACGTTTAGCCCGGACTTCCAGCGGAGCGGTTAATAGGAAATGATTTCCTTTGTTCATGGCTTCAATCAAAAACCGGGGCAGGTATACATTGCCTATACGGCGCCCCTCCCCTTCAATGACCAGGTATGGTTTATTACTTATGCAGTCAAGATCCTGCAGCAAAAGTGTATCAAAATCTTTTTGGGAGCGGGGCTTATCGATACCGATGGCCCCAAAAACAGATCCACGGTGCCGGGCCAGGCCTTCAAGATCGATGGTCGGTATTCCCTGGTGTCCGAGCTTGTCAAGAATAAGTGTTTTACCGACCCCGGTCAGTCCGTGAAGGACAAACAACTCATTTTTTAGATTATAGCTGTTGAGACGATGGTATATATAGCGGCGATAGCCCTTATAGCCGTATTTCAGCCGGAAAGCAGTAATTCCCATCAGGGATAACACCTCATAAAGGCTGAAACTGCGCATGCCGCCTCTTTTACAGTATAACAAAGGGATTTTTCTACCGCATGATTCAGTTATTTTTTCGACCAAACCAGGCAGCCTTGGAGCAACCATTTCCAGTGCTGCTCTTCTTGCCTCATGCTCCCCAAGCTGATAATATATGATACTTAGTTGATCATGCTCCCGTTGGTCAAAAAGCGGTATATTAACAGCGCCCGGTATAGAGGCTTCTTTATACTCCACCGGTGTGCGGACATCTACAAATAGAAGGTCTGAGCGTTTAAGAGCTTCATTAATTTCTATTTCCACCAGTGTCACTTCCTTCCTGCTTCTAATTATAGCTGATTATATCAAAGGTGTAAAAATATTTTACTGCTTAAAGGTAATACCCTATCTTTTAGCGAAGTATAAAAAAAGATAATCAGTTATGATTATTTTTTTATAGTCTTCTTGCATTTTGCTGCTTGCTTCTCAAGGCAAAATGGCTGTGTTATAATATTATCCAGGAGGAATCAACATGTCTGCTGATTGTATTTTTTGCAAGATCATCAAGCGGGAGCTAGATGCAGATATCGTGTATGAGGATGAATATGCAGTTGCTTTTAAAGATATTAATCCTGCTGCTCCCGTTCATATCCTGATAGTACCACGTGAACACATTCCGACAATAATGGATGTGGAAAAAAGCAATGAAAAATTGATTGGTCATTTGCATTTAGTTGCCAATGAAGTAGCCAGGGCTTTTAAACTGGGGAAAAAAGGTTACCGGTTGGTTATAAACTGTGGTGCTGATGCAGGTCAGATCGTATTTCATCTTCACCTCCACCTCCTGGGAGGAAGACCTTTGCTGCAAACCATAGCCAAGGGCAGGGGTGTTTAATCTAATGAAAGTAAGGCCTCTGGGCATTGGTTTTAAGGAGAGGGGGGAAGAGTTATGGCAGAAGTAAAAATAGGTAAAAACGAAACCTTGGATAAGGCTTTGAAGAGGTTTAAAAAACAGTGTGCCCGCGCGGGAGTTATATCTGAAGCACGCAGGCGTGAACATTATGAAAAGCCAAGCGTTCGTCGGAAAAAAAAGGCTGATGCTGCACGTAAAAGGCGTCGTTAAGTAAAGTAACAGGGAGGCATCGTTTATGGCGAAAAAATCCTTGACTGAAAAGCTTTTTGAAGAGCAGAAAGAAGCTATGAAGGCAAAAGATCGTTTTCGCCTGTCTGTAATCAGGATGCTTAGGGCAGAACTGCAAAACGGTGCTATTGCTAAAAATGATGCTCTTGATGAAAATGAAGAGCTGGCAATTTTAACCCGAGAAGTAAAAAAAAGACAGGAAGCCCTGAACGATTATCAAAGAGCAAATCGTCAGGAGCTGCTTGATGACCTGAACCGGGAGATAGAAATTCTTAAAAAATATCTTCCCGAACAGCTTTCTGAAGATGAATTAAACCAAATGGTTCGCGAAGCAATTGCTGAAAGCGGTGCCGAAACGAAGCGGGATATGGGGAAAGTGATGAGCCTGCTTATGCCTAAAGTTAAAGGAAAAGCTGACGGTGGTATGGTTCGTGAGATAGTTGAAAACCTGCTTCAATAATGTGCTGTAATTTTTGCCCGGCTAGAAAATTGCCGGGCTTATGTATAGGAGAGTCGGGTTGTGTCAGGACAAAAAAGATTTTTGCTTTGGCTGGCCTGTCTGGTTGCCGGACTTTTTATCATTATTCCTGTTACCGGCAGTTCAACTGGCAACCAACAGGTTGTAGTGATCGAGATCGAAGGCACTATTGATCCGGGAACTAAAAGCTATGTCAGTTTTGCTCTTCAGGAAGCCCGGGCAGTGGATGCCGCTGCGGTAATTATGGAATTCAATACGCCGGGTGGATTTATAAACTCTGCTGAGGCGATTAGTAGCCTTATGGATGAATATGAGGGCCCAATTTATGCTTTTATTCGTCCTAAGGCCATATCGGCCGGTGCTTACCTGGCTTTGGCCGCTGACGGAATTTATATGGTGCCGGGTAGTACCATTGGTGCTGCAGAATTGAGTATCCTTGGTGTTGGTGAAGTTGATCAAAAGGCTGTAGATGTCTGGGAAGCAGAAATGAAGAGTATGGCCGAACGTCAGGATAGAGATCCTGAAATTGCTGCGGCCATGGTTCGCAGGGATATTGCCATTGACGGTTTGGTTGAATCGGGGATTTTGCTCACCCTGACTGCCAGTGAAGCCCTGGAAGTAGGTTACAGTGAGGGCACCGTGGATAACCAGGCAGTTTTGCTTCAGGCAATCGGCCTGGAACAGGCAGAATGGCATGTTATAGAGTCGCGCTTGAGTGACAGCCTGGTCAGCTGGACTACAAACCCGGTAGTGGGGACTATCCTGTTGCTTATCGGGTTTGGCGGTTTGGCTCTAGAAGTAATCACGGCCGGTTTTGGGGCTGCCGGTATTTTAAGCCTGGGTGCGTTTGCCATTTATTTCGGGGGTAATATCGCCGGCGGTATGGCTGAGTACTGGGTTTTACTCCTTTTTGCCCTGGGTATCGGTCTGATGCTGGTCGAAGTAGTTATGCCCGGTTTTGGCATTTTTGGGGTTTCCGGTTTGATTTTTACCATAGCATCAATTGTTCTGGCTGCCGTCTCTGTGCAGACCGGGCTGATCATGATCCTGATCTCAATAGCCCTGGCCGGTGTTTTCTCTGTAGTTGCTTTTCGTTTTTTTGCCCGCCGTGGGTTTTTACGTCATATTATCCTCTCAGAAGAAGAGACTGCAGATCTGGGTTATGTTGCCCCCCGTGATCAAAAAAATCTGGCCGGCAAAGAAGGAATCGCTGTTACATCATTGCGCCCTTCAGGCGCGGCTTTGATCGATAACCGGCGGATCGATGTTGTCAGCGAAGGTTCATTTATTCCCGAGGGAGAACCGGTAATCGTAGAAAGAGTTGAAGGGGTGCGGGTGATTGTCCGCCTTCTAGATAAACGCAGTCAGTAGATTGGCCTGAAAAAGGGGCTGCCTGCCCGAAGAGCTTTGTTTATCAATATATGAGGAGGTTTTATCATGGTAGAAGGAATAATTCCTATACTGGCGCTTATTGTAGTAATTGTTATTTTTTTAGCGGTTGTTTTTAGCTTTATTCCCATTGGACTGTGGATTTCGGCCCTGGCGGCCCGTGTACCGGTGGGTATTTTTGCCCTGATCGGGATGCGTTTAAGGCGGGTTATCCCGGTTAAAATAGTTGCTCCGTTAATTAAAGCAACCAAGGCCGGGTTGGAGCTGAGCTCGAACAAGCTGGAAGGGCATTTCCTGGCCGGTGGAAATGTAGATCGGGTAGTTAATGCCTTGATTGCCGCACAGCGTGCTGAAATCCCCCTTTTGTTTGAAAGGGCAGCGGCAATTGACCTGGCCGGGCGAGATGTTCTGCAGGCTGTGCAGATGAGTGTCAATCCCAAGGTTATTGAAACCCCGGTTGTTGCGGCAGTGGCAAAGGATGGAATTGAGGTTAAAGCCCGGGCCAAGGTTACGGTGAGAGCCAACATTGATCGTTTAGTCGGTGGTGCCGGTGAAGAAACCATAATTGCCAGGGTTGGCGAAGGAATTGTTACCACGATTGGTTCTTCAGAAAACCACAAGGTGGTTTTAGAGAACCCGGACAGTATTTCAAATACTGTATTAAAAAAAGGCCTTGATTCGGGAACTGCCTATGAAATTCTTTCTATTGATGTTGCCGATGTTGATGTTGGCAAAAATATCGGTGCCCAGCTGCAAACCGATCAGGCTGAAGCCGATAAAAGAATTGCCCAGGCAAAGGCTGAAGAACGTCGGGCAATGGCCGTGGCCAGGGAACAGGAAATGGTTGCCGCAGTTCAGGAGATGAGAGCCAAGGTTACCGAAGCAGAAGCTGAGGTGCCGCGGGCTATCTCCCAGGCCCTGCGTGAAGGCAATCTTGGAGCAATGGATTACTATCAGCTTAAAAATGTTATGGCTGATACTGATATGCGTGATAGCATCAGCAAGTTAGGCCAGGAAGAACAACAAGAAGAAGATAAAAATAAATAAGTTGGGAGCCTTCTTTTATGGAAAGCATAATAGTCTTTATTATCATAATTATTGTTTTCAATCTGCTCAGACGCCTGGCGGATGCGAATAGAAGCAAGCAAGCAGGATCGAGGCGGCAGGGAACTGCTGCTTCTATGCCGTTTTCCACTACAAAGCCCACTGGTCAAAGGCTAGAGGGCCCTTTTTTTCACTCAACACGGCTGGATGGTCCTTATGCTGATTACGATGATGGAGAAACAGTTGATCAGGGTTATGATGAAGATTTTCAAGATAAAGAAGGCGATGAGTATCCAACAGTAGCAATCAAGGAAGGGGCAAAAGCTCCAGAAAAGCCTGGTATGCCGGCTGCTGTAAAGAAAAGCGGCCTGCCCACTGCTGTTTCTAAAAATTTGCGACAAATACTAAGTAATAAAAATTCCCTGGTTGCGGCATTTATCTTTCATGAAATAATTGAACCACCTCTTGCCCAAAATAAGAGTAGGAAAAGCGCTTTTAAGCGGTATAGATAGGTAGGGAGAAAATATACTATCCAGGGGCAGCCAATATAAAGGGATGAAAACCGGAATACCTTTGGATAGGGATATTCCCGGAAAGCCTTTTGATGGCGTGGTTAGCAGTTTTCATGCAGCAGCTGAAGGACCCGTTTTGTTAAAGAAGTTTTTAAAAAAAATCTCTTTTTTAAGAAATAGTAGTTTTACATGCCTTAAGCCTTTTTATTCAAGGTTAAGTTCTATTTGAGCAGTACTGGAACAGTTAATACAGGAAGGTTAAAAAACAGGCTGCGGTTTGATTTTGCCTTGATGTTTATTGTGACCGCTTAAAACCGTAGTTCTATTCCTTGATTAACTTTAATTGTACCTCTCGCCCTACTTAAGAAATCTGCGTAATATTTTCTGCTGTAAACATTTTCCCAGGCACAGTGAAGTTTTATGGGAATAATCAATAAACATTTTATTACTACCCTAGTTAAGCTACAAATGATAAAATAGGGTTTGCAATCAAAATAAGGGGGACTGCTGCTTATTGGATGATAATAACACAAGCAGAACTGTAATGCTTACAGGGGGTGACGAGTCAGTCCAACTGTTGGGCAGGCAGGATCGTCATTTCAGCCTGATTGAAGATAAGTTTGCTGTTCACCTGATCCCGAAAGGGCATGAGCTGGTTATTGAAGGGGCACCTGAAGATGTAGAAGTGCTTTACACCATGTTTCAGGAATTAATTGCTCATATTCGTAAAGGGCACCTGTTAACCGGACGCGAGTTCGAGTATGCTTTAAAACTTGCTGAACAGGGTAATGTGGCTTCAATTCGCTCTCTTTTTAGTGATTTGGTGTTGGTAACACCGCGAGGCAAGCAGATTCGCCCGAAAACTATTGGCCAAAAACGTTATCTGGAAGCTATACGCAGTTATGATATTGTACTTTCTATCGGGCCGGCCGGTACGGGTAAAACATACCTGGCTCTGGCCATGGCAGTCGATGCTCTTAAAAGCAAACAGGTCCAGCGGTTAATTTTGACCCGTCCGGCGGTTGAAGCAGGTGAGCATCTCGGTTTTTTACCGGGGGATTTTCAGGAAAAGGTAGATCCATATTTGCGTCCCATATATGATGGTCTTTATGATTTGCTGGGAGTTGATGTATTTCAAAAATACAGGGAAAAAGGAATTATTGAAATTGCTCCTCTGGCCTATATGCGGGGCCGAACCCTGGATGACTCTTTTGTTATTCTTGACGAAGGACAAAATGCAACTACCGAGCAGATGAAAATGCTTCTGACCAGGCTTGGCTTCGGATCTAAAGCGGTAGTTACCGGTGATGTTACCCAGGTTGATCTACCGGGGGGACGGTTTTCAGGTTTGGAAGAAGCCTCACGTATACTATCCGGAATTGAGGGGATCGGCCTGGTTTACCTTACCGATAAAGATGTTGTCCGTCATCCTCTGGTGCAGAGTATAATAAAAGCTTATGAAGCATACGAGGCCTCTAAGGAAAGGGGTAGCGATGGGTAAAAAAACACTTTTCAGTGAGTTTTTTGATCGCTCAAAGTCGTTTAAAGATAATATTCGTTTACAGAAACTGGTCCTGGTAGTAGGACTTTTTATAACTGTCTATCTTATACTGGCTTTTGTTAGCATGCCTGCACGCCTCGATCTTTCAGTTGGCAGGCCCAGTCCACGTACAATCTATGCTCCCCGTGATACTGAGGATTCTTATAAAACAGAACAGAAGCGCAAAGAGGCTGCAGAAGAAGTAAGAGATGTATATGACTATGATCCGGCAGTTTTAGATGAGGCACTGAGCGAAATAGATGTTTTTTTCGATAGAGTTATAAAAATAAAAGATGAAGAAGTAGAGCTTGCAGAAGAAGCTGAAGAAGCCGGAGAAGCTGAGGAAATTGATGAGGAGCTTAAGACCGCTGCAAGGGTGGAAAAATTACAAACATTGCTTCCCGAAGAATTATCCGAAGAGACTGTCGCTGCGCTTTTAACCAGTGAAAGCACATTAAGAGATTTACAGGGTCGCCTGAACAATACTCTAAAAGAGCTGTTTGAAGATGGTATTAAAGAAAACGAGGAAGATCAGGCGAAGAAAAAGCTTGCCGAAGAAATAGCTCCCTATCCTTTTAGTGCCAACCTGAAGCAAATTGCTGAAGTTTTAGGCATTTCTTTGATTGAGCCAAACTTGCATTATAACGAAGAAGCCACTGAACAAAATCGTGAGCTTGCCCGGCAACAGGTTGATCCGGTTATCATTATGCGCAATACCCTCATCGTCAGTGAGGGTGAACTAATCTCAGAACACCAGATGTCTCAACTGGAAGATCTGGGTCTGATTAGGGGTCAGCGGGCAGATTACCCGGCTTTTATCGGGTTATTTTTACTGCTGGTTATTTTGTTCGCCCTGGTCGGGATATATATGTCAATATTTGTTAGAGATGTTTTTACCAGTCCCAGGTTACTGTTATTGATGGGAATAGTTTTTGTTATTACTCTATTATTTTGTGTGGCAGCCAGCTTTTTTTCGGGTTACCTGATTCCGGTAGCCATTGGTGTAATACTGATTACTGTTTTGTTTGGCTATAAATTAGCCTTGATCATTAACCTTGTACTGATCCTGATGGTCGGATTAATAACCGGCGGCGATTTTTCATTTATGTTTGTGGCGATCGCAGGTGGATTAGTTTCGATCTATGTGGTTTCAAGACTAAGCCAGCGAAATGACCTGGCCCGTGCCGGTTTTTATGTTGCTGTTACAAACGCTGTGGTTATTTTATCTGCTTACCTGTTTTTCGGCCATGTTAGCTTAGAATATGATTCGTTACTTAATTTCAGCTACAGTATGATGGCCGGTGTCGGCAATGGTATCCTTTCCTCAGTTGTGGCCATTGGTTTTCTGCCTTATCTGGAAAACTTTTTTGGAGTAACTACAGCTATTACTTTACTGGAAATGTCCAATCCCAACCATCCCTTGTTACGTGAAATGCTTATGAAAGCACCGGGAACCTACTACCACAGTATGATGGTGTCTAATTTAGCCGAAACAGCTGCTGACTCAGTAAATGCCAATACATTATTAACCAGGGTAGGGGCCTACTATCACGACATAGGAAAATTAAAACGTCCGTACTTTTTCTCAGAGAACCAGCTGTCAGGGGATAACCCCCATTCTAAGCTTTCTCCCAACCTGAGTACATTAATAATAGGAGCTCATCCAAAGGATGGAGTAGAAATTGGGAAAAAACATCGTTTACCGGATCCAATTGTTGATATTGCCGGTCAGCATCATGGCACCAGCATGATTTCCTTTTTCTTTCAAAAGGCCCTGGAGAACAACTGCCGTGAAGAGGTTTCTGCTGATAAGTATCGTTATGAAGGACCTAAACCGCAGACCAAAGAATCGGCAATTATAATGCTTGCCGATGCTGTGGAAGCAGGTGTTCGTTCCCTTTCTAAACCTACAAGCAACCGTGTTGAAACGATGGTGCGCCGTGTGATTAAAGAAAAATTGGAAGACGGTCAGCTTGATCAGTCCGATTTAACCTTAAAAGAGATTGATCAGATTGCTGAATCATTTGTCCATATTTTCTCGGGCATTTATCATCAAAGGATTGAGTATCCGGAAAAAGTACTCAAGGCGGAACTGGAAAAGGGGAAATAAGTTTAAATGAGTGTCTGCATTACCTGCTTAACAGACGAAATAAAAATTTCCGAGACTTTTAGCAAACAATTGATAAAAGCAGTCGATCTGCTGTTAGAAGAATACAACCTGGCCGGAGGAGAGGTTGGAATTATTTTGAGCGATGATCAATACCTGGCCTCTCTGAATAAAAAATACCGGAACAAAGATGCTCCGACTGATGTCCTGTCTTTTTCATTTCTTGAGACAGCAGATGATAAAGTTGAGGGTGTTCAGGAATTTGCGGTTGGCGATATCTATATATCTGTTGAAAGGGCTTTAGAACAAAAAGAACAGGCCGGACACAGCCTGGAAAAAGAAGTTTTTCTGCTGGCTGTTCACGGTATGCTTCATCTTCTTGGTTTTGATCATGATGATGAAAAAGATAAGCATTTAATGCAGAATAAAGAGAAAGAATTATTGAATGAATTTGCCGGGAACTAGGTGGTGGGTAAAGTGATCTATAAAGTGTTTCTTAGCCTAAAAAATGCATGCAATGGCCTGAAATACTGTTTTTTAACTCAACGCAACATGGTTATTCATGCAGTTATTGGTACTATAGTCCTGGTTGCGGCATTATTATTGCAAGTTTCATTAACCGGTATGCTTTTGTTGTTTACGGCAATTATGTTTGTTTTAACCGCGGAAGCTTTTAATACAGCCCTGGAGCAGACGATAGATCTGATTACCAGGGAACGTAACCTGCTAGCTCAGAATGCTAAAGATATTTCTTCCGGGGCTGTTCTGCTTACCTCATTATTTGCTGTTGTGATTGGCCTGTTCATACTTGGTCCGCCTTTATGGTTTTTATTTAAAGAATTATTTCTATCTCATTAGACCCTGACTAAACCCTGGTTATTATTTAAGGTTAGCTTTTTCTTTTTGTAATTAACCCTAACTCTATTATTTGCGGCAGCTATTTTTAAGCTTTCGATTAGTCCATTTTTAAGCTGCTGCCTTTTTTAAGAACAGCGTTAAAAAAGATGTCAAGAGGTGTAAAAAATGAATACCGGGGCTCTCCTAACAACAGCTAGTGCAGCCAGGATGAGAGCTTATGCTCCCTATTCAGGCAACCTGGTTGGAGCCGCCTTGCTTACTGAAGAAGGCGCAATTATTACAGGCGCCAATATCGAAAATGCTTCTTACGGTATAACAACCTGTGCAGAAAGAGTAGCGATTATGACGGCGGTACATGCCGGACACCAAAAGTTTAAAAGCATTGCTGTTTTTTCTGATAATTCACCGCCAGTAACCCCCTGTGGAGCGTGTCGGCAGGTATTGTGGGAATTGGCCGGAAATATTGAAGTGATCATGGGAAATTGTAATAATGAAGAAACAAAAATTATGCCCTTACAGGACTTACTACCGGAACCTTACGGGATTAATAAATGGATTGGTAATTCACCTGATCAAAAATTACTTGGTAAAGAAGAAATGTGGCGTTTGCCGGTATTGTTTCACCCGATTGGCTATACGGCAAATAATTACCATGAACCCGGGATGATTCCTGAAAACTATAAAGAACTATTGTCACAGGTTATAATTAACCCGGAGATGGAAGACGGGCTTTACCGTCTGGAAGAAGAAGAGAGAATTAACATTATATCCTATTTACATCTGGCCGGAGGTTATCGGTTGAAAGACAGGGCCAGGGGCAGAGGTAATGAAGTATATGGTGTTTTTGCCTGTCGTACTCCCTTAAGACCTAATTCAATAGCGCAAACTACTGTTCAGCTTGTGGATAGAAAGGGGAATATACTTACTGTTAAAGGATTGGATCTGATTAACAGAACCCCTGTTCTTGATATTAAGACAGTTCTACCGGGCAGGTAGAACAATCATAATAGGTAAGTATAGATAATCGAAGCTGAGAAAACAATCAGGATCAAAGCGATCAGGGTCGCCAGACCTGAAAGAGGAATAATGATTACTCCTCCGAAAAGGAGTGCAAAAAAAATAAGGTTGACAATCAAAGCTTTTCTGCTGGGCTTTTTTGTCTGTTCATTATTTTGGTTTCCCGTTCCAGTTCTCTGGTTCATTTATAGTTACCCCATGGAGAATTAATATGTTCGAAGAATGGCACCTTAAGTATACCTTATTTTAATGCGGCAGGGAAGGGTTAAACAATGCACCGTTCAGGATTTGTGGCTCTAATTGGCAGGCCCAATGTTGGGAAATCAACCCTGCTCAATGCTCTGGTAGGCGAAAAAGTAGCCATAATTTCTAAATGCCCCCAGACTACGCGAAATCAAATCCGTGCTGTTTTAACCAGGCCAGAAGAACAGATAATTTTTATTGATACACCCGGTTTGCATAAACCAAAACATAAGCTTGGATCAGCAATGGTTAAAAAAGCAAGAAATACGATGCAGGAAGTTGACCTGGTCTGTTTTATAGTAGAAGCCAACCATCCGCCGGGTGCTGGTGATGGCCATATTGCAGAACTATTAAACACAGTCGCCTGCCCTGTTTTTTTAATTCTAAACAAAATTGACCTGGTTACACCGGATAAGTATGTTACCTACAGCGAACTCTATAAAGCCAAGCATCCATTTAAAGCGCATTTTCCCGTATCGGCACTGCAGAAAATTGATCTTGAACCTTTGATTGAAGCTGCTGTAGCTGTTCTTCCGGAAGGACCCCGCTATTACCCACCTGATATGGTGACTGATCAGCCTGAACGGTTTATCGCTGCGGAAATAATTCGTGAAAAAATTATCCCTTTAACCAGGCAGGAGATTCCTTTTTCTATAGCCGTGGTTATTGAAGAAATGAAATTTCGTAATGACAGCGATTTGCTTGATATTCGTGCTGAAATTTTTGTCGAGAGGAAATCACAGGTCGGCATTGTTGTGGGGAGGGGTGGTTCTTTACTTAAAGAAGTTGGGATTGAAGCCCGCAGGGAACTGGAAGCTTTGTTTGGACACCATATTCATCTTGATATACGGGTAAAAGTTAAACGCGAATGGCGCAACCATGAAGAGGACTTGCGCCGCCTTGGTTATAGTGATTAAACTGTTTCAAGAAAGGAAAACACTTGACTAAGCGAATTTTTAAAGCCGAGGGCCTGGTTTTACGGACCAGGGTTCTGGGGGAAGCAGATCGCCTGGTTACCCTGCTCACTTTTGAAGAGGGAAAATTTGAAGCTGTAGCCCGGGGTGCACGTAAAATAAAGAGTAAGCTTGCTGCCGGAGTGGATCTTTTTACCTACGGTCACTATACTTTCCACCGGGGCCGAACCTGGCCGATTATAACCGGGCAGGAGCCCCTGGAAAGATTTGTTTGGTTTCGTGAAGACCCTGAACTCTATCCATACGGTCTGTACCTGGCTGAGCTTACCGACCGCCTTATCATTGGTGAAGAACCCTGTGTGGCAGTATGTCAATTGCTGCTTGACGGTTGGCGCATGCTGGGTCAGGGTGTGGACCGTTTTCTTTTGTGCCGGACTTTTGAGCTTAAATTGGCCCATTATACTGGTTACAGTCCCTATTTTGATCTATGTATAAGCTGTGGTTCAGAAAACACTCAGGGCTTCAGCCCCAGGGAGGGGGGACTTTTATGTCAAAAATGCCAGGTTCCAGATGTGCTTAAACTGGATGCAGGCACCCTGGCGCTGGCCAGACGTTTGCTTAAAACACCTTTATCGCAGGTGCGGATGATTCGGCCCAGTACATTGCAAAAAGAAGAGCTGGCCCAATTAAATAATGCTTTTCTTGCTTATCACCTCGATCTGGGTGAACTTAAATCAAGACGACTGCTAGGTGAAAATTAACCTGCAATAATTACTGACTTACATTAGACAGTTTTTCGGACATGGTTTCAGGTTTTAGCTTATTATTTATTTAGGCTGCAGGCCTCATTATTTTTAACCCGGGGCAGGATTATCGTGATCAGAATTGTTCTGGCAGCAGATCTGCACCTTTATTTCGTATATAATAAGAGGAGAGGGGATAAATCCAGTGAAAATCGGTATAATTTTTTATTCTCACACCAACAATACAGCTTTTGTTGCCCGGAAGCTGCAGGAAAAGCTTGATCAAGCCGGTCATCAGACCAGGCTTGAGCAGATAACCATTAAGGGAAAAACACCAGCACAGCCCGGCAGATTCGAATTAGATCATGTTCCGGCTGTGGGCGGTTATGACGCAGTTATTTTTGGCTCGCCTGTTCAGGCCTTTTCCTTAAACCCGGTTATGAAGGAGTATCTTGAACAGCTTCCGCCCATGACTGGCAGCATAGTTGCCTGTTTTGTAACCAAACAGCTGCCTGTTAAATGGTCCGGGGGGACCCAGGCTACCTCAATGATGAAAAGTATATGTGAATCAAAAGGGACCGTGGTCCGGGGGGTGGAAATAATCTTCTGGTCGAAAGGAAAACGTGAACAAAGTATTACCCGGGGTGTAGAGAACCTGAGCAGCTTGTTTTAACTGTTGTATTACTCGTTTTAGAAGGCCGGTGAAGACGGTTACTTTTTCTTTTGCGCCAAATACTTGACAATAAAGCGGCCAGTTGTTAGTATCTCTATAATTAAATAGCTGATCAGGCAATGATGGAAAGAAGTAGCCGGGCCAATCCTGGATAATAATCAGCGAGTCGGGGATGGTGCAAGCCCGTCAGGAAATTCGGTGAATGGCGTTCCTGAGCTTTAAATAATTAAGCGGATCCCGGATAATGAGGGATCAAGTAGGGTGGAACCGCGGGAGAACCTCCCGTCCCTATGGTTTTAGCAACCAGGGGCGGGGGGTTTTATATGTTTGTTAAAAGGAGGAATTATTTTGGACTTGCAAACGATCATTTTTAAGTTTCAGGAATATTGGGCCCAGCGAGGGTGCCTGATCTGGCAGCCCTATGATATTGAAAAAGGAGCCGGTACTATGAACCCCGCTACTTTTTTAAAATCTTTGGGGCCGGAACCCTGGTCGGTTGGCTATATTGAACCTTCAAGAAGACCTGCTGACGGTCGTTACGGTGAAAACCCGAACCGGCTTTACCAGCATTTACAGTACCAGGTTATAATCAAACCTGCTCCGCCTGATATCCAGGATCAGTATCTCGACAGCCTGGCCTATCTTGGACTCAACCCGCTGGAGCATGACATCAGGTTCGTCGAAGACAACTGGGAGGCACCCACCCTGGGGGCCTGGGGTCTGGGCTGGGAAGTTTGGCTGGATGGAATGGAAATTACCCAGTTTACCTATTTTCAGCAGGTGGGTGGTTTTGATGTTGAAAAGGTGCCGGTAGAGCTTACTTACGGACTCGAAAGAATTGCCATGTATTTGCAGGATCGCGATAATGTATTCGACTTGATCTGGACCGGGAACATTACTTACGGTGAAGTATACAAGCGGGTGGAATGGGAACAATCCAGTTACAGCTTTGACTATGCCGACAGAGATTTGTTGTTTAACCTTTTTGGTTTATACGAAACCGAGGCAAAGCGTTTGTTGGAACTGGACCTGGTTTACCCTGCTTACGATTATATTTTAAAGTGCTCGCACACATTCAACAATCTCGATGCACGAGGAGCGATCAGTGTTACTGAAAGAGCTGCATATATAGCGCGGGTGCGTGTCCTGGCCAGGCTTTGTGCGGAATGTTACCTGAAGCAGCGTGAAGCGGCAGGGTATCCGTTATCGGCAGGAGGTGGAGTAAGTTGACAGCTGCTTATGATCTGTTGCTGGAAATAGGCTGTGAAGAGATTCCCTCAAGGTTTTTACCGGGGGCTATGGAACAACTGGAAAAGGGTTCAGCAGCCTTATTGGAAGAATACAGGCTCAAGCATGAAAAAATTGAAACCTATGCCACACCGCGCCGCCTGGTTGTTATGGTCAAAGCACTTGAAGCCGGACAGGGAGATATTGTGGAAAAGGTAAAAGGACCACCAATTGATCGGGCTTATGATGATAACGGCAAACCGACCAGGGCATTAGAGGGTTTTGTGAAAAACCAGGGGGTTTCCACCAAGCAGTTGGAAGAAGAGACTATTAAGGGAGCCCGCTACGTATTCGCCCGCAGGGAGATTCCGGGCAAACCGACAGAAGAACTGCTGCCAGATTTATTGCCGCAGTTGATTAAAAAGCTGTCATTTCCCCGCCCGATGTACTGGCAGAGCAAAGAGGTGCGTTTTGCCCGCCCTATCCGCTGGTTGTTGGCCCTCTATAACCAAAAACCGGTTACCTTTAAGTTTGCCGGCATTGAATCAGGCAACAGAACTTACGGGCATCGTTTCCTGGCCCCGGGACCTTTTGTAATTAACAATGTGGAGCATTTCTTTAGCTGCCTCGATGAAAAATATATTGTGCTTGATCAAAACCGCCGCCGGAAAATGATTTGTGATCAGCTGGAACAAAAGGCCGCAGAAAACGGCGGAGTGGCTTTAATCGATGATGATTTACTCGAAGAAGTCACCTACCTGGTCGAATACCCGGTTGCTGTTGACGGTTTTTTCGATCAAGCCTATCTTGACCTGCCCCAGGAAGTGCCGATCACATCGATGCAGTATCACCAGCGCTACTTTCCCATTGTGGAAAAAGAAAGCGGACGCCTGCTGCCCTGTTTTGTCGGGATCAGCAATAACCGTTTTCATCCCAATATCCGCAAGGGCTATGCCAAGGTCTTGCAGGCCCGCCTTGCTGATGGACGTTTTTTCTATAATGAAGATCGCAAAGTGCCACTGGAAAACTATGTTAGCAAGCTGGAAAGTGTAATATTTTTGGAATCCCTGGGAAACATGGATCAAAAACGTTCACGGTTAATTGATCTGGCTTCTACACTGGCACAGTCTCTTGATCTGTCAGCTGAGAAAATTGAAATAATAAGGCGAATTGCCCATTTATGCAAAGCCGACCTGGTAACCAGTATGGTTAAAGAGTTTCCTGAACTGCAGGGGGTGATGGGCCGTGAATATGCCCGGCTCAGCAATGAAGGGGATGAGGTTGCCCTTGGCATATATGAGCACTACTTACCCCGCTATGCCGGAGACCGCCTGCCTTCATTTACAGAGGCGGCGATAGTATCGCTTGCCGATCGGATTGATACCCTGGCCGGATGTTTTGCCATTGGTATTCAACCCACGGGTTCCCAGGATCCCTATGCTTTGCGCAGGCAGGCCCAGGGTGTAATCTACATTCTTTTGGACCTGGAGATTGATTTGAAGTTAACAGACCTGGTCAATCAGGCGCTTGATCTGCTGTCTCAAAACTTAAAACTGGATTCACAACACCGGGAAAAATTAGAAGTTAGTTTGCAGGAATTCCTGGTGCAGCGGATTCGTTTTGCCTTCCAGGAAAGAGGACTGGCTCACGATATTATCGAAGCTGTCCTGGCAGTGCCTTTTGATAACATTTCAGAGCTTTATAATCGGGCTGTTGTTCTTGAAGAATACCTGCAGGGTCCCCTTCTTGACGATGTAATTATTGCTTATAACCGGGTCGCCAACCTGACCAGGCAAGCGACTGCAAAAGATCTGGATCAAACCCTGCTTGCCGATCCGGCCGAAATAGAACTTTTCCAAAAATGGCAGGAAATCAAATCTGAATTGGAAGCCATAAACAGCCCCGATCAGTGGCTCAAAATGCTGCAGACTTTAAAGGTTCCTATTGATCAATATTTCGATACTGTTATGGTTATGGTCGAAGATAACCAGGTTCGTGAAAACAGGTTGTCCATGCTGGTTGAAATAAAAACTTTGTTTAATCGTTTGGCTGATTTTTCCAGGTTACAGTCTTCTTAAAACATGATCACTCCGGCAGGAAAAACACGGTTCTGTAGCGTATACAAGCTGTAATCTGTTTTGTCTGCTGCATGGTCGGGCCCAACTCAATAGAAGCCTGATATATTGCAGGGAGGAGCCTTTTAATGGAAGAGTTTCCGGATAAGCCGATAGTTTATATAGTTTCCGATTCTATAGGTGATACGGCAGAGTTTGTGGTTAAGGCTGTAGCCAGCCAGTTTGATTCTGGACAGATTGAGATGCGCCGTATCCCTTTTGTCGAAGATAAAGCCCAGATTCAAGCAGTTTTTGAGGAAGCAAGTGGTACGAATGCAATAATAGCCTATACCCTGGTTGTTCCCAAGCTGCGCCTGGCCATGGCTGCGGAAGCTGAAAAGCATAATGTGCAAACTGCTGATATCCTCGGTTCGCTGATGGGAGCTTTTAACCGGGCAACCGGCAAAGAACCTCATAGTGAAGCGGGGCGGGTACGCCAGATGGGTAAAGAGTATTTCCGGCGTATTGCGGCAGTTGAATTTGCAGTTAAGCATGATGATGGTAAAAATCCACGCGGTTTAAGCAAAGCCGATGTTGTTCTGATCGGCATTTCCAGGACTTCAAAAACACCTCTGAGTATGTACCTTGCCCATCAGGGAGTTATGGTGGCCAACTTGCCGCTGGTTCCTGAAGTGGAACCTCCTGAAGAACTGTTCCGGGTATCCCCATCCAAAGTTTTCGGCCTGATTATTAATCCCGACCAACTGCGGCAAATCAGGATAGAGCGCCTTAAGGCTCTTGGTTTGGATGAAAGCTCTGATTATGTGGCTGTAGAAAGGATTGATCAAGAGCTTACCTATGCCCGCCGGTTGATGAAGAAAATTGGCTGCACAGTATTTGAGGTATCTGATAAGGCAGTCGAAGAGGTTGCAAAACGGATTATTCAGACAATCAAAGGAGGAGTAGAAATTTGATGACCGGGCAATATGTATATCCTTTTGAAAAAGGCGACAAGTCGATGAAAAGTATACTTGGTGGAAAGGGTGCAAATCTGTCCGAAATGGCCAAGATTGGCCTGCCGGTCCCCCCCGGTTTTATTGTCACAACCGAAGCATGTAACCGATATTTAAGTGAAGGTGAAAAACTCTGGCCGGAACTGGAGTCGGATATTCTTGAAAACCTGAAAGCTCTTGAACAGCGAGTTGAGCGTAGTTTTGGTGGTAATCCTCCCCTGCTTATATCAATCCGTTCGGGCGCGGTTCACTCCATGCCCGGTATGATGGACACTATTCTAAATTTAGGTTTAAACCCGACAACGGTTGAACATTTGAGCCGGGAGGCCGGAGATCGCCATTTTGCCCTTGATTGTTACCGCCGTTTTCTGCAGATGTTTGGGGATGTGGTATTGAAAGTCGGGCATCATAATTTTGAAAATATCCTGACTGAAGCGAGGCGGGAAAAGCAGGTTAAAACCGACTCTGAATTGGACGAGGCGGCCCTGGAAAAGATCATCGAAGATTTTTCGGCCCTGATTCTGAAAGAATCCGGCCGGGAATTTCCACTTGATGTCAAAGAACAGCTTTTCATGGCTGTTGAAGCGGTATTTAAGTCCTGGAATACGGATCGGGCCGTGGTTTACCGTCAGGCAAACCGGATTCCCGATGATCTTGGAACAGCCGTTAACGTTCAGGTTATGGTATTCGGCAATTTAGGAGAAGACAGCGCAACAGGCGTAGCTTTTACCCGAAATCCATCGAACGGTGAGCCAAAAATTTACGGTGAGTATTTACTCAATGCCCAGGGAGAAGATGTGGTGGCCGGTATCCGCACTCCCCGTCCCCTGGAAGGACTAAAAGAAGATCTCCCTGAAGCATACGAGCAGTTTATTGATACCTGCCGGATTCTTGAGAAGCACTATCTCGATATGCAGGATATCGAATTTACTATTGAGAGAAAAAAACTGTACATGCTGCAAACCCGGACTGGAAAGCGGACGGCCTCGGCAGCTATGCGTATTGCTGTAGACATGGTTGATGAGGGACTGATTGATAAAACTGAAGCCCTGCAAAGAATTGAGCCGGATCAGCTTGAGCAGCTGATGCACTGGCGTATTGATCCGGATGTCGAACTTAATTATATAGCCAGCGGTCTGCCGGCTTCACCCGGGGCTGCTTCTGGAAAAGTTGTATTCGATGCCGATCGGACTCATGACATGGCCGAGGAAGGAGAAAAAGTGCTTCTGGTTCGCCCCGAGACTACCCCTGACGATATTCACGGCATTATTGCCGCTAAAGGTGTTTTGACCAGCCGGGGCGGAATGACCAGTCATGCAGCCGTAGTAGCTCGCGGTATGGGTAAGCCTTGTGTATGCGGCTGTGAAAAGCTGAGAATTGATCCCGGCAAAGGTACCTTTTATGTTGATGATCAAGAGTACCAGGAAGGAGAAATACTTTCCATTGACGGAACCACCGGCCAGGTTATCCTGGGTGAGGCACCTTTGATCGAACCGCAATTTACTGATCAGTTCTATGAATTGTTAAGCTGGGCTGACGATATCCGCCGCCTGAAAGTCCGTGCCAATGTCGATAATCCTGATGATGCCCGACGCGCGGTAGAACTGGGAGCCCAGGGGATTGGACTTTGTCGTACCGAGCATATGTTTATGGCTGCTGAGCGTATACCGGTTGTTCAGAAAATGATTCTTTCCACCGATCAGGAAAAGCGGGAGGCAGCATTAGAGGAGCTGCTGCCAATGCAGCAGGATGACTTTAAGGGAATTTTTAAAGAAATGGCCGGTTATCCGGTTACAATACGCTTGCTGGATCCACCTCTGCACGAATTTTTACCTAACCGTGAAGAACTCCTGCTGGAAGTTGATCAGCTGCAGCGTAAAGGCAGTGATCAAGAGCAGCTGCGTGATAAAGAGAAGCTTTTGCAAAAAGTACAGTCTCTTTCAGAATATAACCCGATGCTCGGACATCGAGGCTGCCGGTTGGGGCTGGTATATCCGGAGATTTATCGCATGCAGGTAAGAGCAATTATCCTGGCTGCTTTCGAACTGTTAGAAGAAGGGATCGCACCGGAAAAACTGCAGCCAGAAATAATGATCCCATTGGTCGGCCATCGAGAAGAAATGGACAGGATGAGGCAGCTCGTTGAAGAAACGGTATCTGAGTTGTTTGAAGAAAAAGGTAAACAGTTCCCTTACCTGGTGGGAACAATGATTGAACTGCCCCGGGCCTGCCTGGTTGCCGACCAGTTGGCCGGTTCAGCAGAATTTTTCTCATTCGGCACCAATGATTTAACGCAAACCACCCTTGGTTACAGCCGGGATGATTCAGAAGGTAAATTTTTACCGTTCTACCTGCAGAAAAAGATATTAACAGCTAATCCCTTTGCTGAAATTGATCAGGAAGGAGTAGGTCAACTGGTGGATATTGCTATTCAAAAAGGAAAAGAAGCAAGGCCCGGGCTTAAAGTCGGCATTTGCGGCGAACATGGAGGCGATCCCGCTTCAATCCGGTTTTTTAATGCTGCCGGGCTTGATTATGTCAGCTGTTCTCCTTATCGCTTGCCGATTGCCCGTCTTTCTGCAGCAAGGGCAGTGATTATGGAAAAAGAGAATTAATAAAGATGACCAGTAAAAAACGTCGAGTTATATTAACAGGAGAATATCATTTTATGGCGAATAATACAGTAGTTAAAAATAGCCGCAAGGAGTGATCTAATTGACTCAGCATGGAAACCAGGATTTAACTTTGGATAACATTCATCCACCCTGTCAATCAGCATGCCCGCTGCACCAGGGCGTCCGTGATTATTTGTTGGCAATTGCCACCGGTGATTTTGACCGGTCGCTGGCAATAATCAAGGAAACAAACCCTTTACCATTTGTATGTGGCACCATCTGTGCCCATCATTGTGAAGACGAATGCCGCCGCAATGATGTAGATAAACCGCCTTCTATTCGCGGGTTAAAACGCTTTGCCATCGAGTACGGCAATGCCAAGGCACCTTCACCTGCTGAAGGATCTAAAATCAGCGGGAAAGTAGCAGTGATCGGTGCCGGACCAGCAGGCCTTACTGCTGCTTATGATTTAGCCCGCATGGGTGCCGACGTAACAGTTTATGACAGCGATCAACAGGCCGGGGGTGCTGTTCGCCACTACATCCCCTTATACCGCTTGCCTGATGAAGCTATCGATCAGGATATTGAAGAGATAGCCGAACAGGGAGTTAAGTTCAAATATGGAGTTGAACTGGGTAAAGATATTACGATCGAACAGCTTGAAAAAGAAGGTTACCAGTCCATTTTACTGGCTATGGGTCTGCCTGTAAGCAGGGGCCTGAATATTCCCGGCTCTGAAGGGGAAGATATCATTTATGCCCTGCCGTTTTTAAAAAAGGTTAAACGCGAAGGTTTTAAGTTTGAAGGAAGCCCGACTGTTATAGTCATCGGGGGCGGCAATGTGGCCATGGATGTTTCCCGCTCAGCCGTGCGGGCAGGAGCAGGCAAGGTTAAGTTGGCCTGTCTCGAATGCGATGAAGAAATGCCTGCTTTCAGCTGGGAAATTGAAGAAGCCCAGGAAGAAGGCGTTGAAATGAATCCTTCCTGGGGCCCGGATGAAATAATCAGGGAAAATGGAAAAATTAAAGGGCTTGGTTTGGTTGAATGCACCTGTGTTTTTGATGAACAGGGGCGCTTTAATCCTGAATTTGACAAAGAAAATAAAGAAATGCTCGAAGGTGATATTGTAATCTTTTCCATCGGACAGGGTGGAGACCCGGAACCGGTGCGTGGTGAAATTGATATCGATGAACGTGGAAGAATTGTTTTTGATAATAGAACAATGAGTACCAGCCGACCCGGTGTTTTTGGCTGTGGTGAAGTGGTTACCGGTCCGGGCACCGCCGTCCAGTCAATGGCAAACGGCCGGGTAGCGGCAAAAGCGATTGCCTGCTACCTGGAAGGAATTCCTTTCGACAGTGCATCTCTTGAAGAAGTGCCGGAACTCGAAAAACTTGATTCAGCTGTTGCAGAAGAAATTGATCGAATTGACCGCAATTCAATTCCGATGATGACCCCCGAGGAAAGAGTCCGTCACTTCAAACAGGCTGAACTGGGTTACGACACGGAAACAGCGATTTGCGAAGCGCGCCGCTGCCTGACCTGTGCTGCGGGGGCCCAGCGTATTGACGAGCTTTGCGTCAACTGCCTCAGCTGTGTGCGAATTTGTCCTTATGATGTACCGGTGATCAACGATGAAGGCACGGTAACTATTCGTAATGAACAGTGCCAGGCTTGCGGACTTTGCCTCGGTATATGCCCGGTTTATGCCATCAAGTTCCGTTCATCTTTAGTTGATGATGCTGCTGAATCTATTGAACCGGCTGTTCAGAAGCTGCTTGACCGGCGTAACGGCGAACCGGCCATGCTGGCGATCACCTGTGCTTACGGGGCTTTTGCTTTGCCTGAATTTCTGAACAAGGAGCATAAAAACACTGCCCTGGTTCGTTATCCCTGTGTGGGTAAGGTAGATGGTTTACATCTGCTTAAGGCTATTGAACAGGGGGTTGACGGTGTAGTTGTTGTGGGCTGCAGTGAAAGTGATAAATATAACTGCCAGTACAAAGAGATTAGCCAGTGGGCCGAGAAGCGGGTTGGTCATGTGGGCGACCTGCTGGAAACAATTGGCCTGGAACGCGAGCGAGTATCTTTCACTGAGCTTTCCGGGGAAGAGATCGGTAAATTAGATCAGGTGATTGAAGAGGCTGCAGAACGGTTAAAACAAGCAGGTTCTTCTTCTGAAAGCTAGTCTTAATGCAGATTATTGATCCCATAGGCCCCGGTATGGTTCATCCATCCCGGGGCTTGTTAATAGTAGCTGGAGAAATAATTAGGGGCTTTAAAATGTTATAAATAAAGGCAGGGATATCAGAATAATTGTCGAATAAAAAGGGGTATATGGAACCATGTAAAAACGAATATTGTCTTAATAGTATAAGGAGGTTTTAGAGGCAGTTCTTTGTTGTTATCATCGGGATATCTGTATATTAAAGTAACCGGGTTTGCCTCGTCTCTTTGGTTGAGATGGGGTTTTTATTATCTGTATGAAGTTAGAGGTTTAATCGATTGTTTTTATAGATTGCAATAAAGTATAGAGCTGGCAGGTGTTAGCCATGTCACAGGGCATACCGGAAAATATTGTTGATGAGATAAGACAGCATACCGACCTGGCAGAATTGGTGGGAGACTATTTAAAGCTTGAAAGAAGAGGAAAAAATATGGTCGGCCTGTGCCCTTTTCACAGTGAAAAGACCCCTTCTTTCACGGTGTCGCCGGATAAACAACTTTTTCATTGTTTTGGATGTGGTGTCTCCGGTAATGTTTTTAGTTTTATCATGCAGCTTGAAAACCTGACTTTTCCGGAAGCAGCTCGTGTCTTAGCTGCACGTTCAGGGGTGAAGATACCGGAGCAAAGAAGGTCTTCACCGGGTGCAGAAGACTTAAAAGAAAAAATATACAACCTCAATAATCTGGCAGCCCGGTTTTACTCTTATTGCCTGAATAATACTGATTCAGGGGAAAAGGCATTAGAATATTTGCAAAAAAGAGGAATTGCCCGGGAGACAATAGAACAGTTTATGATAGGATATGCGCCTAATGACTGGACCGGTTTTTTTAAATTTGCTCAGAAGAAAGGCTTCAGTCCCGAATTAATGGTCAAGGCCGGCCTTGTATCACCTGGCAGAGAAAAGGGTTACTATGATCGTTTCAGGAACAGAATTATTTTTCCGATTCATAATATCAGTGGAAAGATTGCCGGGTTTGGCGGCAGACTTCTTGATGAAGGAGGCAAAGAAGGGCCAAAATACCTGAATTCTCCGGAAACCCCGGTTTTTGATAAGAGCTCAATTCTTTACGGTTTAAACCTGGCCCGTGAAGCAATAAGGCATGATAAAAAAGCCATTGTTATGGAAGGGTATACTGATGTAGTTACTGCTCACCAGGCCGGGATTAATAACACGGTTGCCTCACTGGGTACTTCACTCACCCTGGCCCAGGCCCGTCACTTGAAATCACAGGCCGATACTGTGGTTACCGCATACGATTCTGATAGTGCAGGTGAGGCGGCTACCTGGAGGGGATTGAGTATCCTGCAGTCTACCGGCTGCCTGGTGAAGGTGGCAGAGCTGCCCGAGGACAGTGATCCCGATGATTATATTAGGAAAAATGGAGCAGATGCATTTATTGAAAACACTAATAATGCTCAACCCCTGATGGAATACCGCTTATCGCGGTTAAAGAAAAAATATGATATTACTTCAGATAAAGAAAGAATGGATTATACAGAAGAAGTGATGAATATTTTGCTGGCAGCCGTTAATTATGTGGAACAAGATTATTATCTGAAAAAGTCTGCTGAAGAACTTGGCGTTGACGAAGAGGCTTTACGCAGTGAACTGAAGAAAAGGCGAAAAAAAGGCGGCCGTACCCTTAGTCAGGAGAAAAAGAAAATACCGGTAGAAGAACAAAAGATAAAGATCAGGCCTGCTGAAAAAATATTAATATCTTTAATGCTTCAAAGCAAGGAAATAGCCAATAAAAGTCGAAATCATTTACAACTTGATTTCATTGAGGATCTGCGGGTAAGAGAAATTTTTGAAGAAATTTTTAAGCAAACTGCAGGGGAATCATTTGCCGAAGCAAATAAATTGCTGGATTGTTTTGAAGACCGGCAGGTAATTAATTTAATTACAGAGGCAGTAACCGATCCTGCTTTGCAGGAATTACAGCCTCAAACCGCGAAGCGTATGGCAGAGGATTGTATCAATCAACTTTATGAGGTCTGGGTCAAACGCAGGCAGGTAGAACTGCAGAAAAAGATAAAAGAATTGGAAATGCAAGGCTCTGAAGAACAAATTGAAAAATTATTGAGAGAACATCAGCATATATTAAAAAGAAAAGACGATAGTATCTTAACTAAAGGAAAAGGAGGGGATTTCAATGGCTAAAGATATAGAGAAAACAATTTCCCTGGAAGATGCTCAACAAGAGTTAATTGAGCGGGGTAAAACTAAGGGCTCACTCAACTATAAAGAGATCATTGAAACCCTTCAGCCCTATGAACTTTCAGTGGAGGCACTGGACAATTTTTATGATAAACTAGCCCAGCACGGGATAGATATAACCGATGATTCAACAGCTGATATTAAAGACAATGCCAAGGATGTTAATGCAGAGGAAGTAGTAAAAACTCAATCAAGCGAGCTTCTTACGGTTCCTGAAGGAGTCACGGTCAATGATCCGGTCCGTATGTACTTAAAAGAGATTGGTAAAATCCCCCTGCTTACCTCTGAAGAAGAAGTTGAATTGGCTAAGGCCATAGAACAAAACAGCGAAACAGCCAGGCGGCGCCTGGCCGAAGCCAATCTGCGTCTGGTTGTTAGCATAGCGAAAAAATATGTTGGACGGGGGATGCTTTTCCTGGATCTGATCCAGGAAGGCAACCTGGGTCTGATTAAAGCGGTAGAGAAATTCGATTACCGTAAAGGTTATAAGTTTAGCACTTATGCTACCTGGTGGATTCGCCAGGCTATTACCAGGGCCATAGCAGACCAGGCCCGAACAATCCGTATCCCGGTGCACATGGTTGAAACGATTAACAAGTTGATCCGTATCTCCCGTCAACTGGTTCAAGACCTGGGCAGAGAGCCTTTACCTGAAGAAATTGCCGAGGAAATGAACATCAGCGAAGATCGGGTCAGGGAAATTTTAAAAATTGCCCAGGAACCGGTATCACTGGAAACCCCGATCGGCGAGGAAGATGACAGCCACCTTGGTGATTTTATAGAAGACCACGAGGCCCAGGCCCCGGCCGATGCTGCTGCTTTTGAACTGCTTAAAGAGCAGCTGGAAGATGTTTTAGATACACTATCTGCCCGGGAAGAAAAAGTGCTGCGTCTGCGTTTCGGGCTCGATGACGGGCGCTCGCGAACTCTTGAAGAGGTCGGGCAGCATTTTGGGGTGACCAGGGAAAGAATTCGCCAAATTGAAGCTAAGGCCCTGCGTAAGCTGCGCCATCCAATGCGCAGCAAGCGTTTGCGTGATTACCTGGAATAAAAAAATAACCCTTGACGGGTATATCGCTTTTAAGTATAATACTGATGTCGATAAGGTTCCTCAGTAGCTCAACGGCAGAGCGACCGGCTGTTAACCGGTAGGTTGCAGGTTCGAATCCTGCCTGGGGAGCCAATTTTATGTCCTTTTTTACTAACTGCTTTGCTTTTCCTTTCTCCATTCACAGCGGTTTCGTTTTGAGCAAAAGTCACAGGGCACTACACTGCTGCTCAGTTCTTTGCCTCTAGGGACAATAAAAGAAACAGATTTCCTGGGGATCATCAGGCAGCTTTCAGTTAAACGAACCCCAATTTTATCAGCAGGGAGAATGGAAAAAACCAGGCGCTGCTGTTCTATTGGCCACCCTTCCTGTCCGGGCTGAACGCGCATACCCAAGGCTGTTTCAAGCTCGCAGGCCCTGGCGCTAATTATATCTTCCACCGTTTGTGATACTTTACGTACAGCGGCTATACCGGCCCCATCAAGCGCAACTCCCATGATCGGGTTTTCACTCATTATTTCTTCCACTCTTTTTTCCAGTTCTCCACCAATCGTGCAGATGGCAATGTTTAGGTGCTCCGCGCCGGCCATCGCTCTGCCAACCAGCGGTCCCTCAAAGCCTCCTCCTTCAAAGGTTATTTTCTGGTGCTCAAATCCGGTTACCTCGGTGATTGTGTAAACTGCAGCCGGTTTAATAAGCGAGTGAGTTTCTTCGATCACTTCTTCTGCCTGCTTAAAAAGTTTAGGGGAAGCCCGGTTTGGATCGATCCCCTGACCTTTTAATATGTCCTCTTCTGAAATGGTAAAATCAAATTCTTTGATCAGTTCATACATGGGGTAAACCTCCTGCTATATAAACACTATGTTTTCTATTTTAACTTGCCTGCAGGTTCTTGACAACAATCTAAAGGGTATGTTAAACTCATATAGCTGTTAAGGGTTGTTGAAATGCAGACGATGTGGGCCCATAGCTCAGCTGGAAGAGCTACCGGCTCATAACCGGTTGGTCCCAGGTTCGAGCCCTGGTGGGCCCACCAAAATTTTGGCCCCTTCGTCTAATCGGTTAGGACACCAGCCTTTCAAGCTGGCAACAGGGGTTCGAATCCCCTAGGGGTCACCATTTTATTTATTGGGCGAATAGCTCAGGGGGAGAGCACCTGCCTTACAAGCAGGGGGTCGCAGGTTCAAAACCTGCTTCGCCCACCAACAGGCAAGGGATTTCAGGGGTTTCATACTCTTGGAATCCTTTTTAATATATGGCTCTGGATGTATTTTAATCAGGGGAAGAAATGGAGATTGATTAATTATCATAGTCACCGATACCGGGTATTACTGTGATTTCCCCGAGATTGTTAACTTCAACAAAGTAGTTTGGCTTATTGTTGCCCTGGTCTTTGGCCCACCTGTCAATATCTTTCCTTACGGGATCTGGTACTACAGGTGGTTTGCCCTCAATGTAATTACCAAAATAGCTATCTTCTTTATCTGAGCCTAAAGCAGGCAAACCTTCTTCTGTTGTCCCATCTGCAGATTTATGGTAAAAATACCCATCATTCATTAAAATATAATTGCCCCCTGTTCCATGTGCTTTATACCATAAAGCACCGGCCCCTTTCAATACATATACATTTGCGTCATGAGCACTTTCTGCCGCTTTGCGCTGGAGACTCGTGCTGTAAATCAGCATTGCAATCGTGATCAATACAGCTATAATAACCACAATAACCATCAATTCAACGAGGGTGAAACCTTTTTTATTTTTATTCAGTGTTTCCTTAAATTCCTTCATGTAATTGCAGTTCCTTTCAAATCAAATATTCCTGAACAAAGCCTAAAAAATAAGGTGGCAATCGCTACCACCCTTTTATTTCTTGCTCCCATCACTATTTCCTGCCTCGATAATCATTTCTTCCATTTAGTTATATAATCCATTAAGATTAGGAGGCATTGATCATGGATTCCTATGAACAATACGAGCAGGATTTTGCAAGAATCAGCGAAGACAATGAAATAATACTGGATGAATTTGAAAAATGGCTTTCTGTTAAAAAGCTGTCACAAAAACCATAGACAATCATCGTGATAACGTGGATTTCTATAGATACGAATTCCTCTTTTATGAAGAAGGTATAGATACTTCAGAAGGGGTAGGTGCAATGGATTTTTTTGGCTGTTAATAACTTAGTTTTCATGAAAACTGTTTTAGGTAAAATACAGCCGGAGACTGCAGCCTCCGGCTGTATTATGGACACCATGAAAGTTTATGTTTGTTAGCGGTTTAAACTTCTTGTAATTTCTTTTAGTTGGTCATATATATTGAAAAGCAGCATGATTAATTCCAGGTAAACTCTTAAAATGATGATTCCGATCAAGGCGCCTATTGGTGCTGCAATAAGAGTTAATAATACCACTCCTATGCCGGTTGCTCTTATGGTAATTATCGAGCTTATAATTGCGACCAGGGCGCCAAAAACTATGGCAATAATGCCTATTACGAATATAACCCTGATTATTTTAGGGGTAATTACCTCTCGCATCTGTATATCAAACAAAGATTTAAAAAACCCTTTTCCCTGGTCCTGATAATTCATTATTGCTTCCTGAGAAGGATAGCTTGTTTCCGGTGATGCTTCTTCCCGGGGAGGATAGCTGTCTGGAGTAGTCTTGTCCATATCGTGTTCTTCGCCAATAAATGAGTGGCAGTGCTTACACTTAACTGCTTTCAGCTTTATTTCTCCTCCGCATAATGGACAGTTTCTAGATTCTTTTTCGTTCATCATTCACCCTCCTGTTTTTTACAGATTAACTGGTTCAGAAATACCTTGATCACTTGAAAGAATTAGTTTCTTGTCTCGGTAAATAATATAACAAACAGATCAAGTTGTCTATTGTTGTTTAAGATTGAGTTGATCAAAAATGATTGTTCGCACAATTGCCAGGCAGGATTTTAAAAGCTTTAAAAGAACTTCATTATGTAAAGCGGTTTCAAAATAAAAAAACTGGTCATAATTGATTACTGCACATCATCATGCTATGCTTGTTAGCCAAATTTTGAATAAGGAAGTGAGAATTAAGATGGAAAAGAAGAAACCAGACCGGGAAGAGGCTATGGCCCTTTTAAAAAAGCACAATAAAAACGATGCTTTAATCAAGCATGCCCTGGCAGTGGAAGCGGTTATGGGACATTTTGCCGAAAAATTTGGTGAAGAAGATCCGGAAAAATGGCGGGTTATAGGGCTGATCCATGATTTGGATTACGAAAAATATCCTGAGGAACACTGTATGAAAACAAAGGAGATCCTGGTGGAAGAAGGATGGCCGGAAGATTATATCAGGGCAGTCCAGAGCCATGGCTGGAAGATTTGTACGAATGTAGAGCCGGTGGAGAATATGGAAAAAGTTCTTTATACCATAGATGAGCTTACCGGTTTAATTGTTGCCACTGTATTAATGCGTCCCAATAAAAGTATTATTGATCTTACCGCCAAATCGGTAAAGAAGAAATTTAAACAGAAAAATTTTGCTGCCGGTGTAAACCGTGAAGTGGTGGAAGAAGGGGTTAGTCTTTTAGGGATGGAATTAAATGAAGTTATTGAAGATACAATCAAAGGGATGCAACCTGCTGCAGAAGAGCTGGGACTTAAAGGAGACCTGTAGACTGGTTTACCCCGGTTCTATAACTTTTAGACTATGAATGACCAAACGAATGAGCTAATAGAATTTGCTTTTGCTTCTTTTATTCATTGAGATTTCTTTTTTCTCCGGTAACCAAAAAAATAACTTCTTCGGCAATGTTGGTGGCATGGTCGGATATTCTTTCCAGCCAGCGTCCAACAAATAGCAGATGTGTTGCCTGGGTTATTGTTTTAGGGTTTTCCATCATGATGGTCAGCAGCTCTCGGAAGATCTGCCCAAACAACATATCCACCTGATCATCATCTGTTCCCACCGCTATAGCCAATTCAACATTCTCTTGCACGTAGGCATCCAGGGACTGCTTGACCATTTTCTGGCTTAACACAGCCATCCGGGGGATGTCAACCAGGGGCTTAATCAGCGGCTGATCTGCTATCCGGAGGGTAATTTTGGAAATGCTTGTGGCATAATCGGCCATCCGCTCCAGGTCATTAATCATTTTAAAAAGGGTGGCTACACGGCGTAGATCCTTGGCCATGGGCTGTTGAGTAGCGATTACTTCCAGGCATTTTTCCTCTAATTCCTGTTCCAGCTGATCAATCTTATCGTCACCTTCAATTACAGCCCGGGCCAGGTTCATGTCCTGGTTTTTCAAGGCTTCGATAGAACGTCCGATGGCTTCTTCCACCAGACTGCCCATATATTGCAGATTATCCTGGAGCCAGTTCATTTTTTCAGCAAAAACGACTTTTCGATTACCAGTTTCTAACCTGTTCATTTTTTATCTCCTTTTATATCAAGATTTATATCAAGACCTTGTATTGCAGTTTATCCAAAACGTCCGGTAATATAGTCTTCCGTGCGCTTATCCTGCGGGTTGGTAAATATGTTTGATGTAGTCCCCCATTCAATCATCTCTCCCTGCAGGAAAAACCCTGTATTATCAGAAATACGTGCAGCCTGCTGCATGTTATGGGTGACTATAATAATCGTGTAATCATTACAAAGATTCCTGACTAAGTCTTCAATGCGCTGGGTGGCTATCGGGTCAATGGCTGATGTTGGTTCATCCATGAGTAAAATACGGGGTTTAACCGCCAGGGCCCGGGCAATGCACAGCCGCTGCTGCTGGCCTCCGGATAAGGCTAAAGCCGGTTCATTTAAGCGGTCTTTAACTTCATCCCATAAAGCTGCCCCTTTTAGACTGTTCTCTACAATTTCAGTCAAAGCAGTCTTGTTTTTTAAACCATCAATCCGTGGACCATAAGCAATATTATCAAAAATACTCTTCGGAAACGGGTTTGGATGTTGAAAAACCATGCCCACTTTTTTCCGAAGATTTACTACATCAGTATTTGGAGCATAAATATTCTTACCATGAATTTTTACTTTCCCTTCCAACCTGGTTCCAGGGATCAAATCATTCATGCGATTGAGAACTCTTAAAAAAGTAGATTTGCCACATCCCGAAGGACCAATTAATGCAGCAACTCCTTTTTCCTGAACTTTTACCGTAACATTAAATAAGGCCTGAACGGGTCCATAAAAAAAGTTCAGGTTTTCTGCTTTTACTTCGCAGTACTCATTTTCAATACTTTTGTTTAATTTACCTATTCCATGTTTGGCAGTTTCCTGAATCCTGGTTTCCTCTATTGTGACTTTAGCATTTGTCGACATCATTTTTTACTAAGCTCCCCTACGGGAACTTTTAACACTCCCCTCGTTTTAATTATTAATAATCTGACTAATTGTATTAAAGTCCTTTTGCAACCCGTTCCCGATAACGCTTGCGCAGAAGCACCGCTGCCAGGTTAAGCAGGCAAACAAGAACCAGCAGGATCAGGGCGGTTCCATAGGCAATAGGGCGAACCTGGGAAATAGCATGGTGCTGGGTAGACATAATAAACAAATGGTAGGGCAGGGCCATGAACTGGCTTCTGATTGAGTCAGGCAGGTGCGGCAGAAAAAATGCTGCTCCGGTGGCCAGGATCGGAGCGGTTTCCCCCGCAGCCCGGGCCAGGCCGAGGATAGTACCGGTCAGGATTCCGGGTATAGCCCGTGGCAGGACAACTGTTCTAACTACCTGCCAGCGGGTTGCTCCCAGGGCAAATGAACCTTCACGGTAAGCTCTCGGAACAGTTCTCAATGCTTCTTCAGAAGCGGTAACTGTAACCGGCAGGGTTAGCAGCCCCAGGGTAAAACCGGCAGCAATCAAAGATGGACCAAAGCCAAAAATTTTAACAAATACGGCCATACCGAAAAGGCCAAATACAATTGAAGGAACACCGGCCAGGTTCCGTACAGACATGCGCACCAGGCGGGTAAATTTACCCTGCACAGCATATTCATTAAGGTAAATTGCAGCTCCAACACCCAGAGGTACAGCAAAAGCAATTGTAATCAGGGTGACATAGAATGTACCTACAATAGCCGGGAAAATTCCACCTTCAGTCATCCCGACCCGGGGTGGCTGGGTTAGGAATTCCCAGTTTATTACTCCTGCACCCTTGGAAACAATATCAAAAACTATTATGCCCAGGATGAAGAGAACCAGGACCAGGGTTAAGCGAAGAGCCCAGAAACCAACCAGCTCATAGCTGTGCCATTCAGACGTCTTATGCTTTTTTACTGCAATACCTTGCTTAAGCACTTCTGCTTTCATTTATTCACCTCCGGCTTACGCTGGATTAAAATATCAGCTAAAAGGTTAACTAAAAAAGTTATCAGGAAAAGCAGTAAACCCGCCACAAACAAAGCATGGAAATGGGTGGAGTTAAAAACCACATCCCCGATATCAATGGCAATACCGGCGCTTAGGGTCCTGACCGAATCAAGGAATGATTCCGGCCGGGCAACCATGTTGCCCGTTACCATTAAGACGGTCATTGTTTCGCCAATTGCCCTGCCCATCCCGAGCATGGCTGAAGCAGTGATCCCGGAAAAAGCGGCCGGAATGGTAATTTTCCAGATGGTCTGCCAGCGGGTTCCGCCGAGGGCCAGTGAAGCATGGCGGTATTCTTTGGGCACTGCAGTAATGGCATCTTCAGCCAGGGTAATAATTGTTGGTAAAGCCATTATTCCAACCAGGATTGCTCCGTTAAGTGCGGTCAGACCGCTGTTTAAGTTGAAGGTTCTGGCTATTAGTGGAGCAAGTACCACCAGGCCAAAAAAGCCGAGTACTACAGAAGGCACACCGGCTAACACCTCAACAATCGGCTTAAAAACCTCCCTTTCCCAGGGTGAAGCGATTTCCGCCAGGTAGGCTGCTGCAGCAACACCTGTAGGCACTGCAAAGATTAATGCTCCCAGTGTTACCATTAAGGTGCCATAGATCATATTAAGCAGGCTGTAAGTCGGTTCACCATAAGCTCCCGGGTTCCATCTGTCTGCAGCAAAAAATGGGCCAATTCCCAGTTCAGTTAAACCGGGCATGCTGTTGGAAAACAAAATGTAAAGAATGCCGACCAGGAATAAAATAATTGCCAGTCCGCAGAGAGTAAATATTGTTCTCATTGCTTTTTCTGTAATGGCTGTCAAATCTATCCCACCCTTTATCTTGAAGAGCTACAGCTGTTATTTAAACTGCCCTGCAGCCTTAAGTATGAAGCTGACCGCAGGGCTTTTATTATTATCCCTGGTTTTTTATTCCAGGGCGTTTTTATTAAACGCACGGTCTGCTTCTGTTATCGGATAAAATCCTTCCTCAAGCACTATGCTCTGACCGGCATCACTTACTTCGAAAAGGAGGAAATCGAGCAGGGCGCCTTCAGGTTTACCGGCCATGTACTGGTAAAGGGGGCGGGTCAGCGGATAGCTGCCGCTGGTAACATTCTCCAGCACAGTCGGATCGTATGCTTCAGAACCTTCATCTGCTGCTATTTTTAATGCCTTGACACCATCTTCATCAGCATAACCGATAGCAGCATAACCTATACCGCCCTTGTCGCCGATTACAGCTTCAACAATGTCTGAAGTGCCGGCCATGTTGCGCTTTCTTTCCGAATACTCGCCCTGGACTACCAGTTCCATGAAGAAAACATAGGTCCCGGAAGTGCTCTGCCTTCCATAAAGGGTTATTTCCTGGTCATTTCCGCCAACCTCGGACCAGTTGGTTATTTCACCACGGTAAATTGCACCGACCTGGTCAACAGTCAAAATTTCAACTGGGTTGGTATCATTTACCAGCACGGCAACCCCGTCCACGGCAAAGCGGACAGCATAAGGTTCTTCACCGTGATTATCCCTGAGAGCATCTTCTTCTGTATCTCTCATCGGGCGCGACGAGTTAGCCACATCAATATCGCCGTCAATCAGGGAAGAAATGCCAACACCGGAGCCACCACCGGTAACCGCGATAGAAACATGGGGATTATCATTCATATATTCCTCTGCCAATCTAGCTACCACGTTAACTTCGGAATCAGAGCCGCCGAGCATTAATGAAGCTGCTTCCAGGGGTGCTTCTTCACCATTTGTATCTTCTGCTTCTTCAACCGGCTCA
>SKXC01000172.1 GCA_007128625.1 Syntrophomonadaceae bacterium
GCACATTCCAGGCAGTTACCATTTGAAATTGGCCAAAATCTGCGATATGCAGGGTAGCCACCCCTGACTGGCCTTCAGGTACAGCCGGGGGTTTTACGCTGATTTCCACGGTATGGACCGTGGCAGTAAGGTCCCCGAAGGCTGCGGTTTCAGATCCAAGATATTTTTCAGTTACTCCCGGCACCGGAGATGTAACCATATCGCCAATATTATATGATATTACCTGCTGGAAAGGCAGCATTAAAAGGTTCATGAAGGAATCAGTCAGCATATGAGCCATTTCCGAGGGGATTTCCTCACCGTCGATTATCAAACGCCTGAATTCACCCTCCTCGTCAATCCACATGGTGAAGGTTCCTTCACCTTCTATGCCCAGTTCTACTTTGTCAGTTTCTACACCGTCAACATCTTCAACACCTACATGACTGTAATGAACCTGCACTTTTTCTCCGTCTACTTCGCCTACGCTGTATTTCAGCTTCTTAAAGGTTGCCACGAACTCCTGGTAATTTTCCGGTTCTACCCATTTTTCAATCTCAAAAAGGGCTTCCCCTTCGCCGGCTATAACCTCTTCTTCGTCTCTTTCTTCGGTGACCCGATCGACTTCATCGGCAGCTCTGTCTAAAACTTCATCAATAAAATATTCAACATCTTCCACGAGGCTGCACCCGCTTAAGGAAAATGTCATCACCAATAAAATGATGACCCCTAAACAAAAGATTTTTTTCATTTTACTCACCCCTTCTTTTTTTGATAAATCTTCTGTTTTTAGATGATCGTTAACCAATTCGGTAAGCTTTTATTTTTTCCTGCTCGAAGCAGAAATTTTAACATGCAGCCCGGCTTTTTTTGCTACAGGCCCTGGTTTATTTCTGAAGATGATTCAACCCTGAGCAGGGGATACAGGGGGTTTTTCCGGTAAACAGCCAGGATGTTTTCATGGGCGGTCTCCGGGTATGCAGCGGTGCAATCTTCAAGCAGCACCACCTTAAAATCATGGCAAATAGCATCCATCATCGTGGCCAGGACGCAGTAACCGGTGGTAATGCCGGCCAGCGCACAGAGGGTCACTTTCTTTTCATGCAGATATTTTTCCAGTCCGGTCTGAAAAAAGGCCGAAAACCTGCGCTTGGGAAGCCAGGTATCTTTTCCAGGCTGGTAATCCAGTTCAGCAGCAATTTCAGCGCCGCGGGTGCCGGCCAGCGAATGAGGTTTTAGCCGGCCGGTGAAAATAAAATCTTCTTCATAATAGGCATCAGTGGAAAATACCACCGGCCACTGATGTTTCCTGAAAACCTTGATTAACCTGTTGATCGGTGCTGTGATCTGGATTGCATAAGGAGTAATCGGAAGCGGATGATCGGGGTCCAGGTTATCCTTAACCATATCGATAATCAGCAGGGCCGGTTTTTCTTCAAAAAAATGTTTCATCTGATCGGATTCATTAAAAGCCATGATCCTAACCCCTTTCAATATTTGCTGTTTTTATTGTATCACAGGAAAAGTGGTTTTAATCAAGGTATGAAATTGCCCGGATTCAGGGTTAAAAAGCCGCCCGATTGAAGATCCGAGAGGGGTAAAGAAGTAAAAAAATGTTGCTGATTGGAATCTTTATGATATTATTGTAGCAATCACATAATAGTAACAATAAATGGTAATAAGGATTGTAACTGCAGCAGCGGTTAGCTTGCAACCTGTTTATATTTAGCTGACGGCTGTAATTAGCTTAATCTATCCAACTATCAACACAGGGGTGAAATATAAATGGGGAAAACCACAGCAGAAAAAATAATAGCCGATCACAGTGAGGCTCAAGAACTCAATGCAGGTGATATTGTTCTGGCAAACGTAGACTTGTTGATGGCTAACGATGTATCAGGTCCCATGGCGGTTAATACCTTTAAAGAGATCAACGCAGACCGGGTATTTGATCATAAAAAAATCGTATTAATCGGTGATCATTTTGTCCCCGGTAAAGATATAAAATCTGCCGAGCAGGTTAAAGTCATCCGGGATTTTGCCCGGGAATTTAAGCTCCTCTACTTTGAAAACGAGGGCATAGAACATGCCCTTCTACCGGAAAAAGGCCTGGTTTTACCCGGTCAGTTGATCGCCGGGGCCGATTCCCACACCGTTACCTACGGTGCCCTTGGAGCCATGGCCTTTGGTATAGGGGCCACGGATATGGCCGCAGCCATGTTGACCGGCTGGGTATGGTTAAAAGTGCCTGAAACCATGAGAATAATTTTAAAAGGCTCCCTTTCCACCTGGGTTTCGGGGAAAGATATTATTCTTTATGTTATTAATAAGATCGGTGTAGACGGGGCTGTTTACAGGGCCATAGAGTTTACAGGAGAAGGTGTTGACAGCTTGTCAATGGAAAGCCGTTTTACCATGGCCAACATGACCGTGGAGGCAGGTGCAAAAACGGTATTTTTCGAGGTCGACAGCCGGGCTAAAAATTATATTGCCGAAAGAACTTCAAAGCAGTACAGGGCCTACAGCAGTGATAGCGATGCGTATTTTTGTGAAACCCTGGAAATTAATTTAGAAGATATTGATTTACAGGTGGCGGTCCCTCACCAGCCTTCCAACGGGAAAAATGTCAGGGAAGTTGCCGGTGTCGCCTTAGATCAGGTTGTTATCGGTTCCTGCACCAATGGCTGGCTGGAAGATCTTCGCATCGCAGCCGGGATTCTGGAGGGCAAACGGGTTAAACAAAATTTAAGGCTGATTATTATCCCTGCCACCAGGAATATATATAAACAAGCATTACAGGAAGGCCTGTTAAACATTTTTATTGATGCCGGGGCGGTAATAAGCCCGCCTACCTGTGGGCCGTGCCTGGGAGGTTATATGGGCATACTGGCCAAAGGGGAGAAAGCACTGGCTACCACCAATCGAAATTTTGTCGGAAGGATGGGTCACAAGGAAAGCGAGGTATACCTTGCCGGGCCGGCGGTGGCCGCAGCATCAGCGATCAAGGGAAGCATTATCCACCCGGAAGAAGTTGTCAACTGACAGCATTTTTTCATTTTTGATTCTTTGAGTCAGTGCCCATCTTTTTACTATTTTTCATAATGTCATATCAGCGGGACTAATATTGGCAGGGAGGTCTTAGTGCTTCATGATTATAGAAGGCAGGGTTTGGAAATATGGCGATGATGTCGATACCGATGTTATTATTCCGGCCAGGTTTTTAACTACAAGCGATCCGGAAGAATTGAAAGTGCACTGTATGGAAGACCTGGATTATAGTTTCAGTTCCGAAGTAAAGCCTGGTGATATTATTGTTGCCGGCAAAAATTTTGGGTGTGGTTCCTCCAGGGAGCATGCCCCCATAGCCATTAAGGCCTCAGGTATATCCTGTATAATTGCCAGGTCTTTTGCCAGGATTTTTTTCCGTAATGCTGTTAATATCGGGCTTCCCGTTTTACAGGTAGAAGAGACCGTATCAATAAATAAGGGAGACCTGTTAATGGTAGATATTGCCCGGGGAATAATTGATAATAAAAATAACGGTGAAAGTTACCGGACAGCCCCTTTACCGCAGTTTATCAATGATATTTTTCAATGTAGCGGCCTGATCAACTACGTTGCTAATCAAAAGAAATGATTCACGGGCACAAAAGAAGCGCTGCAGAAAGAGCTGCCTAA
>SKXC01000143.1 GCA_007128625.1 Syntrophomonadaceae bacterium
GAGACTAAAGCCACCCATATTAACTTAAACGATAATACCCTGGAAGGGATGGAAAACAGGGAGCAGAAGTGGTTTTCTGTGCAGTACCACCCTGAAGCTTCTCCCGGACCTCACGATTCGACCTACCTTTTTGATAAATTTATGCAGTTAATGGCAGTAGAAACCGGAAAGGGGCAAGCCTGATCATGCCGAAAAGAACAGACCTGCAGAAAATTATGATCATCGGTTCCGGGCCGATTGTGATTGGCCAGGCCTGCGAATTTGATTATTCCGGGACCCAGGCCTGCCGGGCTCTGAAAGAAGAAGGATACGAAGTAGTCCTTATTAACAGTAACCCGGCTACAATCATGACTGATCCCGTTATGGCCGACCGGACCTACATTGAACCGCTGACAATTGAAGCGGCGACCATGGTGATTGAAAAAGAACGCCCCCAGGCTTTACTGCCCACTCTTGGCGGTCAAACCGCCCTTAATATTGCAGTTGAACTGGCCGAAACCGGGGTTCTGGATCACTTTGGCGTAGAATTGATCGGGGCCAATTCCGAGGTAATCAACCGGGCTGAAAACCGGGATCAATTTAAAGCGGCCATGGATCGAATCGGCCTGGAATCGGCAGAAAGTGTTCACCTGAAAAGCATCGATGAAGCGCTGGCCTTTGCCGAAAAAAAAGGATATCCCCTGGTAATCAGGCCTTCTTTTACCCTGGGTGGCGCCGGGGGCGGCATCGCCAAAACCGAAGCTGAATTGATTGACATGGTTGCAACGGGGCTTTACAACAGCCCGATCAAGCAGGTTTTGGTCGAGGAAGCCCTGATGAACTGGAAAGAGTTTGAACTTGAAGTGATGCGTGATCGTAATGATAATGTAGTTATTGTTTGCTCCATAGAGAACATGGATCCGATGGGAGTGCATACCGGTGAAAGCATAACAGTAGCCCCGGCGCAAACTCTTAGTGATCACGAGTACCAGATGATGCGTGATGCTTCTATCCGGGCTTTAAGAGAAATCGGGGTTGAGACGGGGGGCTGCAATATCCAGTTTGCCATGGACCCGGAAACGAGCCGTATGGTCGTGGTAGAAATGAACCCGCGGGTTTCCCGTTCATCGGCTTTGGCTTCCAAGGCGACCGGCTTCCCGATCGCTAAAATTGCCGCCAAGCTGGCTGTTGGCTACAGCATGGATGAATTATCCAATGATATCACCCGGGAAACCCCGGCTTCTTTTGAACCGGCCCTGGATTACGTGGTGGTAAAAATACCCCGTTGGGATTTTGACAAGTTTCCGGAGGCCGACCAGGTATTGACTACCCGTATGAAGTCGGTAGGAGAAGTAATGAGTATTGCCCGTACCTTTAAGGAAGCCTTGCAAAAGGCTTTGCGTTCTCTGGAACAGGGCTTTGACGGTTTGATGGAAGCAAAAATACCGCCTGAAATCAAAGATCGGAAGGGCTGGCTCCAGGAACAGTTACAGCTGCCCCGGCCTGATCGGATTTTTAGCCTGGCAGCTGCCCTGCGAGAAGGTTTTACACCTGATCAGATAAGCAAACTAAGCGGGATTGACGGGTGGTTCATAGATCAGATGGAACAGTTGATCGAAATGGAAAAAAAATTGCAATCGTCCGGAGCATTAAACGAAGAATTGCTCTGGCAGGCCAAAGCCTGGGGTTTCTCAGACGAGCGTATTGCCAACCTGGTTGGGGATAGTGAAGCAGAAGTACGCCGGTGCAGACAAACCTGGTCTGTATATCCTGCTTATCGTCGGGTGGATACCTGTGCCGGGGAGTTTGAGGCATACACTCCTTATTTTTATTCAACTTATGAAAGAGGCGCCGAGGAAGGAATATCGCCGGAACTTGTTTCTGGCAAGAAAGAAAAGAAGGGAAAAATCATTATTTTAGGCAGCGGCCCCAATCGTATCGGCCAGGGGCTGGAATTTGATTACTGCTGTGTTCGGGCGGCTTTAACGCTCCGTGAAGAGGGTTACGAGGTAATAATGGTTAACTGCAACCCTGAAACGGTCAGCACGGACTATGACATTTCCGACTGCTTATATTTCGAACCCCTGACCCTTGAAGATGTGCTCAATATCTGCCATGAGGAAAAACCCGACGGTATCATACTACAGTTTGGCGGCCAAACACCACTAAAACTGTCCCAGCCTTTAATGGAGGCAGGCATGCCTTTGTGGGGTACTTCTCCCCGGGATATTGACCGGGTGGAAAACAGGCGCGAGTTTGCTGCAGTTATTGACAAACTGGGCTTGTGGGAGCTGGCACACGGCACGTCCGGCAACCCGGAAGAAGCCCGGAAAATTGCAGATAAGTTAGGCTTTCCACTGCTGGCCCGTCCTTCATATGTCCTTGGAGGAAGGGCCATGCGGGTAGTTTACAATATCGATGAACTGGAAAAATACATCTCATTACTGCCGGAATTAAGTCCTTCCAACCCCTTGCTTTTAGATAAGTTTTTGGAGGGGGCGGTAGAGATCGATGTCGATGCAATATGCGATGGAAACCTGGTGGTGATTGGCGGGATAATGGAACACGTGGAACATGCCGGAGTACATTCCGGTGACAGCTGCTGTGTTTTGCCAACCTACAGTATTGGTCCGCAGCAGTTGAAAGAAATTCGGCGGCAAACCGAAATGCTGGCCCGGGAACTGAATGTTATCGGGCTTTTAAATATTCAGTTCGCGGTTCGCGGAAGGGAGGTTTTTATCCTTGAAGCAAATCCGCGAGCTTCCCGGACTGTGCCCTTTGTGGGTAAAGCAATCGGTATACCACTGGCAGGCCTGGCAGCCCGGGTTATTGCCGGGGCTTCTTTAACGGATTTGAATTTTACCGATGAAATTATTCCTGATTATTATTCAGTAAAAGAAGCAGTTTTTTCATTTATCCGTTTTGACCAGATGGATATTGTCCTCGGTCCGGAAATGCGATCAACAGGTGAGGTTATGGGCATTGATCATGATCTCGGTATGGCCATGGCCAAGGCTCAGCGGGCAGCCGGCACACCACTACCCCTGGAAGGTAAAATTTTTATCACTGTAGCTGACTGGGATAAGCCACAGGCAGTCGAGCTGGCCCGGGGGTTGGCCCGATTAAAATTTGATCTGCTGGCCACTTCGGGCACTGCTGCAGCCCTTATGGATGTTGGTATTAATGTCGAGACAGTTAATCGGATTAGTGAGGGTTCGCCCCATATGCTGGACTATATTTCTGAAGGTAAGGTAGCCCTGATTATAAATACACCCGAGGGGTCAGGCGCCAAATCAGACGGTGCCCGCATGCGTCGTCATGCGGTGCAGCGGGGAGTTTCTATTGTTACTACCATGCAGGGGGCCCTGGCCGCCCTGGAAGGGATCCAGGCCATTACAAAAAATAAAATGGAAGTCCGCTGCCTGCAGGACTATTATGTTTAGATTGCAGGTGCCTGTTTAAAGCTTGCGCTTGGAGGCAATGAACTTGGAAAAACAGGGAACAGCCAGAGTGCTGGAAGAGATCGGGGTTCTTCTTGAGCTCAAAGGAGAGAGCACCTATAAAAGCAGGGCTTATTACAATGCTGCCCGCACGGTGGAACTTATGGGTGAAGATGAGCTGCACAGGCTGGTGCATGAAGATAAGCTAAAAGATGTTAAGGGTATCGGCGCTGCCTTGAACGAAAAGCTTAAAGAGCTGGTGTTTACCGGCAGTCTGCCCTATTATGATCAATTAAAGTCAAGCATTCCCGAGGGGCTTTTGGATATACTCAGGGTGCCCGGGCTTGGCCCCCGTAAAGTAAGAACACTTTACGACATGCTGGAGATCACTACTCTTGCTGAACTGGAGTATGCCTGCCGGGAAAACAGGCTGGTCAATTTGAAAGGCTTTGGTCAAAAGACCCAGGAAAACATCCTTGAGGGAATTGAGTTTTTGAGGCGTTACGAGGGTCAGTTTTTCTACAGTGAGGCCAGGGAGATTGCCGAGGATTTGCTGGAAAGGATTAAAGAATTTTCCGCCCTGGATGAGGTTAGCCTGGCCGGAAGCATCAGGCGCTGCAGGGAAATTGTTAAGGACATTGACATTGTTGCTGCTACTGATGAACCGGGTCGCCTGGCCCGTTTTTTTTCGGAACTTCCTTCCGTTTCAAGTATAATTGCTCTAGGTGAAACAAAAGCTTCCGTCCAGCTGGAAGAGGTTATTAACGCTGATTTGCGTGTGGTGAAAAATGCAGAATTTCCCTATGCCCTGCATCACTTTACCGGTAGTAAAGAACACAATACAGCGCTGCGTCACCGCGCTAAAAAAATGGGCCTGAAAATTAACGAATATGGCCTATTCCAGGATCAAAAACTGCTTACCTGCCGTAATGAAACCGAGTTATTCAGTGCCCTGAATCTCTCATATATCCAGCCGGAATTACGTGAAAACTACGGGGAAATCGAAGCAGCAGAAAAGGGTTTACTGCCCATCCTTTTAGAAGAGCAAGATGTTAAAGGAATATTTCATGTTCATACCGACTACAGTGATGGCATCAACACCCTGGAAGAAGTAGTCCGCCACTGTCGTGATCTCGGCTACGAATATGTGGGTATTACCGATCACAGCCAGTCTGCTTTTTATGCCGGAGGGCTGAAAGAAGATGACCTGGCCAGGCAGGCAGAAGAAATCGAAGCACTGCGCGAGAAGTATCATGATATTGGTATATATCATGGTATAGAATCTGACATCCGCATTGACGGAACCCTGGACTACGAAGATCAAGTTTTGGAAAGGCTTGATTTTGTTATTGCCTCGGTTCATTCCGGGTTAAAAATGGAGCGGGAAAAGATGACTGAAAGGTTAAAGCGGGCCGTTGCTCATCCGCTGGTCACCATGCTCGGGCATCCGACAAACCGTCTCCTTCTCGGTCGGGAAAGTTCTCCCTATGAACTGGAAAAGATTTTTCAGGCTGCCCTTGAACACGAGGTTATCCTGGAATTAAATGCCAGTCCGGCCCGCCTTGATCTTGACTGGCGGCATTTAAAAAAAGTCAAGGAGATGGGTTTGCAGGTATCGATTAATCCGGACGCTCACCGCCTGGAGAGTTTCAGGGATATAAGCCTTGGTGTAGCTATAGCCCGCAAAGGCTGGTTGGAAAAAAAGGATGTTTTCAACACCCGGACCCGCCGGGAGGTAGACCAGTTTTTTAATCACCGCTGATTGATGACTGGCCACTTAGATTAAACGCCATATCAATTTCTTATAATATGCTTAATAATGTACTAAGCAGGCAGCTAATATTTTAGGTAATTTTCTTACGCTCGGGCGGTTTTGGAGAAAGCTCGGGCTGTTTAAGCATTTTTTCTCTCAGGTAATCTGCCCGCTTGCACATTTCTACAAAATCACTTCCAAAAAGCTCAAACCTGGCCAACCAGACTCCTGTTGTCCTGGTCTGACGGATTTGAGTCCCTTTGGGAGTAAAAATTTCAACATTAGTGTCATCGATGGTATCTATAAAATCAAAGTCCAGGAAGTCATCAGCTTTCCCTTCACCGTAGGTGATCACGTGGAACTGGGCTCCAATCCGGTCTCGCTTTACTCTCTGGGGGGATTCATTGTAGGTTTTTTCTCCTTCACCGCAGCAGAGATAAACCATGGCCCTGGACAGGGACTTGTCGAAAGTCCTGTAGTAAAGATCATACCAGACCGATGCCGATCTGGCGTTAATTTCTGTGGCCGTGATCCAGTCACCTTTGCGCCAGATCTCAACATTCCAGAAGCCGGCTGTAATTCCATGGTCCCTGACGCACTGCTTGGCATATTCAATCAGTCTTTCTTTGAGATCTTCGGGTAAAACAGAGGGGGTGACATATACATCTACAGACTTTCTTTTTCCAGGATAATAAAAATGGTCTGATACTTCCCACAGCTCTATATTACCTTCGGGATCAAACCATCCTTCCACGCAGTGCTGGTCTTCTTCTTCCACCAGGTCTTCCACTACAATGATGTTTTTGTTGGCCAGGGGGTATTTATTTAAATCTACGTACTCTCCAAAAAAGTCGGTAAACAGTTTTGTCACAGGGGGCAGGTCTTTTCTTAACTTGTTGATGGCATTTTTCATATCTTCTTCGCTGTCAATTCTGTACTGGAAAAGGGTCATGGTCAGGGAGGGGGGCTTTATATAGCAGGGATAGGTCGGCTCCAGTTCGCCCCACTGACCTGTTTCCAGGTCTATATAGTCAAACCAGATAGCATTGGGTTGGTTGGCCCGGGAGTAATACTTGTGGTTGCTGATAAACATTGATTCCAGGTCCGGTCCCAAAATATTATGTCTTTCACACAGCACTCCGGCTACAATGTTGGAAAGATCGTGGGAATAAAAAACACCGTCAATATGGTTATTTTTTATATAATCAGAACACTTTTCCGTGTATTTTCTAAGGTCAAAATTTTCTTTTGGATGCGGATAATCAAAATCATCATCATCCATCCAATGAAGGTGGTAATCGTCGCCAACCATTTTAGTTAAGTTTCTCTTATCCCTCGCATTTGGCAAAACAACCATGACCTCTTTTACTTTTGTGTTCATTTTTCTCCTCCATTAAATAAATTGTTAAATAATTTGCTTAAAGCAGGCATAAAAAGAGCATTAATTTGAATAATTAAAGAATTTTGTGCTACCAAAAGTACCATATAAAAATCACTTTGTCAATGAAAGCAAACTAATTAGCGGCTTTTTTAGTTGATAAATAATGGAATAATATGATATCATTTATCAGCCCAACAATTATGCTGCCTTATTTCAGGCAATATATAACCTTATTTATTACCCGGGGGATGAAAAGTGCAGGCTGCAGAAAAGAACAGGAATATTTTTTGGCGGTTCTTTAAATGGGTCGGTTTACTGCTGGCAGGGCTCTTCTTATTGTTAAGTATACTGCCTTATCTGATACCACAAGAATCAAATGCCATCACCCGTCAGGAGCTGGCTTTCCCTAACAGTGTTTTTGATCAAGTAAGAGATGTTGAGATGCATTACCGCATATGGGATAGCATTAATGAAAGAGAAAAAAATATACTGCTGGTGCACGGGTTTGGGGCATCGACTTTCTCCTGGCGGTATACCGCTTTTACTTTACAGGAGGAAGGTTTTCGGGTATTTGCTGTTGATTTACCCGGCTTTGGTTTGAGTGAAAGAAAAAGGGGACTGGATCATTCACCGGAAGCAAGAGCAGAAATACTCTGGGTTATGCTGGAAGAGCTGTATCCAGATCAGCAGTGGAACCTGGTGGGTCATTCGATGGGTGGGGGCACAGTTGCTGCCATGGCCTTGCAGAAGCCAGAGCAAACAGAGAGTTTAACCCTGGTGGCGGGAGCGCTTTTCCCGGGTGAGCCTTCTTTCTTCAATTATATATTAAAATATCCACCGGCTGGTCAGTGGGTCAGGGTGGTGAGCAGCCGGTTTTTGCTTGATGAAAGCAGAATCGAGCAGTTTCTAGCTTCCGCTTACGGACAACAGCCGACGCCGCAGGAAATCAGTGGCTATTACCTGCCATTAACCGTGGAAAATACTGATGCTGTACTGGTAGACCTGCTTAGAACGGTTTCTGAATCCCTTATCGGCCAGATTGATCAGTTAAAGCTGCCCGTGCTTATTATCTGGGGAAGTGAAGATGCCTGGGTGCCGGTTCAGCAGGGGAGAAAACTGGACCGGCTGCTGCCCCGTTCAGAGCTGATCGTCATGCCGGGGGAAGGCCATTGCCCGATGGAAACTGCCCCGGATCTATTTAACCGAAAGCTGCTTGATTTTATTGATAGAAAGGATATGGAACAGTAGAAGAGCCGATCTGAAAAGTGCTAGATAAAATTGGTCATTATAAACAAATTGAAAGCCTGTGTTATCCTGGAACAAGTATTATATAATGCAATTGGGATAACCCGGGCTAATTTGTTATTCCTGAATCCTATAACGGGTGAATAGCAATGCAAAAGATAAAAACAAGCTGCCCGCTTAATTGTTGGGACCAGTGTGCTTTTATAGTTACAGAGAGTAATGGGGTAATTGTTTCTATTGAGCCCGATCAGGACCAGCGTGAAACCGGCACTATTATATGCAGGAAGGGCAAGTATCACCTGGACCGGGTTAATCATCCCGGTCGTTTACACAGGCCGCTGCTCAAAAAAGCCGGTTTATTTAAACAGGTTAGCTGGGCCGAGGTCCTGGATGTAATGGCTGAAAAAATAGATCATGCCCTTAAAAAACACGGACCGCTGTCCCTGCTGCATTTTTACGAGGGTGGTTATAACGGGCTGCTGAAAAATATTGAATCCCGTTTTTTCAGTGCCCTTGGTGGTTCTACCATTCACAGAGGCAGTCTTTGTTGGGGGGCAGGCCTGGCTGCCCAGCAATATGACTTTGGATCTGTGCTTTCTCATCACTATCATGATCTTATCAATTCAGATTTAATCATCATTTGGGGGCGAAACCCGGCCAATACATCTATTCATCTTCTGTCTGCCATCCAGAAGGCCCGTCAAAAAGGGACCAGGATAATTTTGATTGATCCTGTGCAAACCCAAACTTCTGCCCTGGCCGATCAATATATCAGGATCAGGCCGGGTACAGACGGTGTGCTGGCCCTGGCCCTGGCCCGGGTAATTATAGATAGAGAACTAACTGATACCGGCTTTGTCGATAATTACAGCAGTGGGTTCCGGCGGTTTGCAGACCTGTGCAAGGAATATACCCCGGAGAAGGCAGCCGGGTTAACCGGTATTGCCGCAAAGACTATTGAAGAGCTGGCTGTTGATTATGCTAAAAGCAAGCCGGCGGCGCTCTTAATCGGAATTGGCCTGCAGAGGCACAGCAATGGTGGGAATACCGTGCGGGCCATAGATGCCCTGGCCGCAGTTACGGGAAATATTGGTATTCCCGGGGGAGGAGCTAACTATGCCAACTTCAGGGTTACCCGTTATATTGATCATGCTTATCTTAAAGGTGATGATCTTAAGCCCCGGCAGAGATTTTATCCAAAGCCCAAACTGGCCGAAGCCCTGCTTAACCTGCAGGATCCCCCCATTGATTTTCTTTACATCAGCCGTTCTAATCCCCTGGTCCAGGTTGGTGACAGCAGTAAGCTTATCAGGGCTTTTAATAAAGTGCCTTTTATTGTTACCTGCGAGCATTTTATGACCGATACAGCAGCGGCCTCCGACCTGGTTTTACCATCGACCTGTTTTTTGGAAGAAGAGGACCTGTTTTTTAACTCGATGAGCCATCAATACCTGAATTATGGGCCAAAAATAGTTGATTCTCCCGGAGAATGCCGAACTGAACATGATTTTTTAAATGATCTGAGCGGTTTGCTTGGTCTGAATAATTTTTCCGCTCAAACCTCTGAGCAAATTTTAACCCGGGTATTAAAACCGCTGACAGAAAATACTGGGATAAAATTTGAAGATATTAAAGAGAAAGGTCCACTGCTGCTGCCGGGGGGTGAGACGATACCCTGGGCCGATCGAGTTTTTGATACGGCTGACCGAAAGTATAATTTCTATTCTGCGAAAGCAAAAGCCGAAGGTGGCGATGCTTTACCCTGCTTCCGGGAACCGTTTGAATTAGGCAACCCCGATTTGTACCGGGAAGGATTTCCTTACTGGTTTCTTACCCCCCATCCGAGAGATTCCATTCATTCCACGCACAGGCTGCCCTGTTCAGAAAAAGTTCCCAGGGCCTATATCAATCCCCGTACAGCCCAAAAAGAAGGTTTGAACAACAGCCAGCAGATTCGTATATCTTCTAAAAGGGGAAGTATTACAGCTAAGGTAGCTGTGAATGAAATGATTCCTCCTGAAACGGTGATGGTTTATGAGGGTTGGTGGCATTCTTCCGGGGCGGCAGTTAACAACCTTACCCCTGATCACCTCACTGATATGGGCTGCCAGGCAGCTTACTATGATTGCATGTGCCGAATTGATACTTAGGAATTCTCAGCAGCAGTAAATTTCTTGTTCATTTAAAGACGGCCGTGTTTTTGACTCAGATTTATTTTATGATAGTATGAAATTAAGAGCTTTAGCATAAAAAGTGCAGCAATTGTTTTATTTTGAATTTAAAAGGAAGGTAGATTTATCCTGAATATTTTAGCAGTTGTAATTTTAGTATTAGTTATTATCTGGGTTTTTTACAGCAGGCAGCTGCAAAATCTGGCTCGCCCGGTTAAGCTTCATGCTACCTGCACCGGTGCGCCGAATTATGTGGTCGGCACCACCAGCGGCTCACCTTTAAGCGATTTAGGCAGCCATTGCGGTTTTAAGGCTGTACCTGAAAAGAAAGCTGCCGCCCGCAGCGCTCTTTTTGCCACAGTGGCTTCATTTGGAGCGGGACGGCTTTACGATTTTGCTGCCGGTCTTCATACTGATGACGGCGGCAGGTATTTTCAGTCTCCACAATCAAGAAAGATCCATTTTAGACCGTACTGTATTGAAGAGACCGCTAAAGATGAACAATTTACACTGCACAGCAGGCTGTTTTTTCTGCAGCCTAACCTGGCAGTTTTTGAAACCGAGTGGCAAGTAGAAGAAGGAAAAGCCAGGGTAAGGCCAACCTTTTTAATGCTGCCCATCCTTGGTCGTGACCTGGAGAACCCCTATCCTCATTTTAACGGGTTTACTTTTTTTAAGAAAAGAGGTAAGGGGCTGCAGTTATCCAGCCATCACCGTCTGCCGGGGTTGAAGATGCATGCTTTCTTTCTTCCCTCCGCAGGTGAGTATGGCGGCAAAAAGCAGCTGTATGGTCCCTGGACAGATTTGCAGGCGGGCCAAAAATTGAGCTGGTCAGTAATTATTTCTTTTTCTGTAGCTGATGACCATAAGATTATTGAGCGAGCCGAACGGGCGCTCCGAAACCTGGATGGTTTGAAAAGCGGTGCAGAAAAACACTGGACAGGGTTTGAACAAAAACTACCGGTGCCTTATGAGGTAGATAAAGAGTCTGCACAAACTGTATTAAAGCTTGCGGCCTGGGCTTTACAGAACAGCCTATATTATCCACGTGCCAGGATGCAGCGCTGGGGATCTGTGCCCGCAAAAGTCTACTTTCCTTTTTTCTGGGGTTGGGATACCCCTCAGCACGTATTGGGTATAAGCGAATGGAACCCGAAAAAAGCAGCTGATATTGTACTGAACCAGCTGGATGGGAATTTTTTTGCTCCCCGCAGGGCCCGGTTTAAATTGAAAATAAAGGGAATAACCATAGTATCGGGAACTCAGAGCAACCTGATCCCGAGCAAACTTAACGATTATCTGCGCGGGGTTGTTGATTTTTATTCTCAGCCTCCCCTGCAGTCATGGGCGGCAGTACGGGTTTATGAGCGGCTAAAAAATACAGATCAAAAGCAGCAGTTTTTAAAGCAGGTTTTACCAAGGCTAAAAGATAATTTAGAGTGGTGGGAAGAAAGCAGGAGGCTTACTAACGGGTTTTTCTCATTTTTAAATGGCCTGGAATCGGGTTTGGATGATAGCCCCCGGTTTTATCCGCCCAGTTATTTCCCCAGCTTTATCATTGGTCTGGTTCCCCGTTTTTTCTCAGCCATTGACCTTAACTGCTGGATTTTCCAGTCATACATAAACACTTCGTACCTGTGCCGCAAGGCCGGTCTGAATAACGAGGCTGATGATTACCGGGATAAAGGCAGAGATTTAAAAAGAAGAATTGATGAAGAGTTATGGTCGCCGGAGCAACAGGCCTGGCTTGATCGGCGTAATGGAAGTTTTATTAACGTAATTACTCCCACGGTCTGGTGGCCTGCATTTGTTGGTGCCAGTTCCAGCCTGGAAAAAATCCGCACAGTAATCGAAAAATATTTGTTAAATCCGGATAAGTTCTGGGGTCAACATGGTATACCAAGCGCAGCTTTCGATGACAAATCTTATAACAGCCGTAAAGACGGCTATTACTGGCGGGGGCAGATCTGGATGATCAATAACTATGCCGCCCTGGAGGTGCTGTACCGCTTTGGCTATAGCGATAAAGCAGCTGAATTGCATAAGCGGGTTATTGAGACCCTGTATAATTCCAGGGGCCTTTATGAAACCTATAATGCAGAAAGCGGTGAAGTGGGATGGAGTTCGCGCGGCCCCGGAGATCCTGCTGTAATGCAATTTGGTATGACATCAGCAGGAGCTACGCAGATATTATTCTGCCGTTATCAGCATTTCAGGTATATATTTCCTGAAACAACTGAATTAGAAGGTCATATTCAGTGGGCGACCACCTTTGATCAGGAGACTGTTTTATCACCTCCGGGTGTGGAAGAGTCTCCGCAAAAAGCAATTATGCAGGTAGAGGTAAAAGGCGATCATGCTTATAATGTCCCGAAGCTTATCTTGAAGAGCTGTGACGGCAGGTCCCTGCTTGAATCGTCATTATTAAGCCTTCGCTTTGAGAATCCGGCCGGCTGCATTGATCAAAATTGTCCAATCAAATTTACCTGGAATGGTGAAAGTTTTCAGGTAGGCCTGGATAATGACTATATGTTAAGGCCGTTTGCCCGGTCAAGAAAGCTTAGTTCAGCCTGATAAAGAGTTGTAGAAGAAGCATTATTTGCAGGAGGTAACGATTTGATCATAGATTTATTTATTAGAAGTCTGATCATGTTAATTTTTGTTTCCGGTTCGGTCGTGATTAGTTTTTATGTTACCCGTTTATTGGCTTATTTAATTCCCTTTGCTGTTGTCAGTGATGTTTTTCTCTGGTCAGGCACAGTAATACTTTCTGCTGTGCTGTTAATGGGTGTTGCTTATTCTTATGTTTATCATGGTTTTGGAGCCCAGACTGACATTGTTCGACGGAGGCCGTCTGCAGGCAACAAGGTAGTTTTAACTTTTGACGATGGTCCGAGCGAGGCTTATACACCGCAGATTCTGAAGGTTCTTAAAGAAAAAGGAGCACCTGCTGCTTTTTTTCTGGTCGGATCCCAGGTAGACAAATATCCGGAGATAGCTCAGCAAATTGTTGAAGAGGGCCATGAAGTGGGCAACCATACTTACGGACATATCACGGTACCCAACTCTCCGCCACCCCGGCTGGCTGCGCAGATCATGCGTACCAACCTGGTTATATTACAGCATGCAGGCGCATACCCCTTATATTTACGGCCGCCTCGCGGTTTGTATGATATGCGGATGAGACGTATTGCCAAAATTTTGGGCCAGGATTTGATTTTGTGGAGCCTTTCCTCTCAGGACTGGCATCCCCGGGCTA
>SKXC01000102.1 GCA_007128625.1 Syntrophomonadaceae bacterium
CTATTTCTCCTGAACTAATCAGATCACGAAGCACATTCCCGGCCCCCACCGCAGGAAGCTGGTCTACATCACCGACCATGATCAGACGGCAGCCGTAGGGCAAAGCTTTTAGCAAATTATACATAAGGATCAGGTCGACCATCGAGGCCTCGTCAATAATAACCACCTGGGCTTCAACCGGATTATCCTCGTTACGTTGAAAGGTAAATCCTTCCCCTTCCGTATAGCTGTATTCAAGCAAACGGTGGATGGTATAGGCTTCCTGACCGGTGGCTTCTGTTACCCTTTTTGCCGCCCGCCCCGTTGGCGCAGCCAGGCGCACTTTTTGTCTGAGTAATTTAAAAGCGGAAAGAAGAGCTTTGATCGTAGTAGTCTTACCGGTACCGGGCCCGCCGGTTACAATTAAGACCCCGTTATGCAGTGCATCTTCTAACACCTGCAGCTGTTCTTCGGTTAAATGAGGATTATCATGCTTAACTGCACCAAGGGCCTGGACAATCTCTAACGAGGAATACTGCCGGGCATTTTTGCTCAACTGTTGAAGCAGGCGGGCTGAACCCATTTCAGCCCGGTAAAAAGGTGCATAGTAAACAGCTTCGTCATCTTCATGCTGTTCGCAAAATATACGGTTCTGTCTAACCATTTCACGAAGCTGTTCATCCAGGAATTTTTCTTGCAGGTGAACTGTTTCAACATCAAGCAGTTCCTTTATATTTGTAAAAAGTTCGTCACAGGGTAAAAAAACATGCCCCTGTTCTGCAGCCCGACTCAAGGTATAGGTTATAGAAGCCTGGATTCTCTCCGGGGCATTTTCAGGTAAACCGAGTTTGCGGGCAATTTTGTCTGCGGTCTTAAAACCGATGCCAAAAATATCTTCGGCCATACGGTACGGATTGGCCTGAACCAGCTTAATGGTATCAGACCCGTAACGACGGTAAAGCCGCATTGCCTGGTTAACACCTACACCGTAGCCCTGTAAAAAAACCAGGACATTCTGGACATCTTTGTACTGCCGGTAACTTTTTAATATTTCAGCTGCTTTCCTGGCCCCTATTCCTTCAATCTCCTGAAGCCTGTGCGGCTCATGTTCCATTATCTCCAGGGTATCCAGCCCGAAGTAACCGACTATTCTTTCTGCTGTAACCGGCCCAATACCTTTTATTAAACCGGAAGAAAGGTAGCGTTTCAGTCCTTCTTCAGTCGCCGGTAGGAGGCGTTCCCACTGATCAACAGCAAATTGTTTTCCATAGCGGTGATGAACCTGCCACTGACCGTTGATCAGCAGGTTTTCGCCTTCCTGCATTGGCGGGAAATTACCGATAACAGTAATCGTTTTGCCATCACTACAACGCAAGCTGCCAACTAGATATGAGCTGTCTTCATTGTAAAACCTGATTTTTTCCAGAGTTCCTTCGATTCTCTCCAGCAGAAAGCCCCCCCTGTTTTTACCTTACAAATTTACTTTAAGATGGTTTGGTTGAAAGGGCTTCTTTTAACTGCTCTACTTTGTCCAGCTTTTCCCAGGGTAAATCTAATTCGGGACGGCCAAAATGTCCATAGGCAGCAACCTGTTGATAAATCGGACGACGCAAATTCAGATTTTCAATAATCGCAGCCGGTCGCAGATCAAAATGCTTTTTAACCATTTCTTCAATAGTGCTGACCGGTACTTTTTCTGTGCCATAGGTTTCAACCATCATCGAGACAGGATGAGCTACACCAATAGCGTAAGCAAGTTGAAACTGGCACCTGGAAGCAAGACCGGCAGCAACAATATTTTTAGCCACATACCGTGCTGCATATGAAGCAGAGCGATCGACCTTGGTTGGGTCTTTGCCTGAAAATGCCCCTCCGCCATGAGCGGCATATCCACCATAGGTATCAACAATAATTTTTCGACCGGTTAACCCGGCATCTCCCTGCGGACCGCCAACCACAAATCGCCCGGTCGGGTTAATTAAAAAACGGGTATCGGGTATAATCAGCTCTTCAGGAGCAATCTCACGTATAACATGTTCTATGAGATCTTTTTCAATCTGCTCCAAGGATACTTCATCACTGTGCTGTGCTGACACAACCACGGTTTCGAGGTGAGAAGGTTTCCCCTCTTTATAGGCCACACTAACCTGGGTCTTACCGTCAGGCCGCAGATATTCAAGTATTTCATCCTTACGGACAGCAGCCAGCCTCTGGGCCATTTTATGAGCTAAAGAGATGGGCAGGGGCATTAGTTCCGGTGTTTCATCACAGGCGAATCCAAACATCAGCCCCTGATCACCGGCACCGACCAGGTCATACTGATCTTTTTTTTCTTTGCCCCTTATTTCATAAGCCTCATCAACCCCCTGGGCAATATCCGGAGACTGCTCATCAATAGAACTGATAACGGCACAGGTGTCGCCATCAAAGCCAAACTTTGCCCTTGTATAACCAATATCTTTCACTGTATCCCGCACCAGCCTGGGTATATCCACGTAACAATCAGTTGTTATTTCTCCGCATACCATGACCAAGCCGGTTGTCACCATTGTTTCTGCAGCCACACGTCCTTTAGGATCCTCTTTCATAATCTCGTCAAGGATCGCATCGGATATTTGGTCTGCAAGCTTATCCGGATGGCCTTCGGTTACCGATTCTGAAGTAAAAAGATAATTATTTTGATGCATTTATTTCTCCTCCTAAAAAGATAATTGTATTTTTAGCCACTAAGTGCATGGCTCGTAATAAACGGCTCTACTTTTGCTTCCTACACTTATGCTTTTTGCTTACCGGCATACCTTTTAGATACTTGATCTGCATTTTATGGTCCATATATTAATTATTTTGGCACACTGGCAAAAATATATTCCGATCACCATCCCACCAAGCTTATTTTTGTAGAACCTGCAAACATAAAAAGCCTCTTGCTCAAGAGGCCTTTCTGGCACCCCTCATCTCCCGGGGAAGTTTTTTACCCCGCAGCACTTGGCACCGTGATCAATCGAACCGGTTGCCGGGATTCATCGGGGCTGTCCCTCCTCCGCTCTGGATAAGAGTATTACTGTTATATTATAAAATTATGATACACCAAAGAACCTGATAAGTCAATCGATCGAGTCGCGCTCCGAGTCGCGCTCCATCAGGGCAAACCAAATTTCACCGGAAGCAACAATTTCTCCCTTGACCCGGGCCTCCCCTTCACCCTTGCCAATATTACGCCGCATCCCGGTTATAGTTATAGAAAGTTCGAGCTGATCACCGGGCTTTACCAGCTGCCTAAAACGAAAGTTGTTCACTTTGGCAAACATAGCCAGTTTGTTTTCATTTTCAGCCATGCTCAGGACTGCCACTGCTCCCACCTGGGCCAGTGATTCAATGATCAGAACTCCGGGCATTACCGGTTCCCCTGGAAAATGGCCCTGAAAAAATGGTTCATTAATGGTTACATTTTTTATACCGGAAGCCTTCTCACCGGGCACCAGTTCGGTTAACCTGTCTACCAGCAGGAAGGGATAACGATGAGGCAGTACAGAGAGGATTTTTTTAAAATCAAACTCTTTTTCCTCCACAGGCTAAACCTCCTTTCAATGATCAACTAAATGTTAATATATCTGTTATATGGAATTGTTTATCCGCCTTTTTTGCAGCATCATGCCC
>SKXC01000161.1 GCA_007128625.1 Syntrophomonadaceae bacterium
GCATGGGGCTGGTGCCAAGTTACCCCCTGGGTCGGGTTTTTCGGGATTGTTCCGGCCGGGCTAACCAGCTGTTGGCAGATGCGGCCGATCAGGTCTGGCTGGTAGTTTGCGGTATACCCCGGAGATTTAAATAATTGGATCGGCTAACCCCGGGGGTTATAGCTTTTGTGCTGGCTTACTTTTTGGATTTCCTGCTTGGGGATCCACCCCGTTTCCCCCATCCCGTTCGTATCCTGGGGGCACTTATTACCCTGCTGGAAAAGTCAGCCCGCCGTTTGTTTATTTCTCAGCCGGTTTTAAAAACAGCAGGTCTGATTTTGGTCGTTATCGCAGCTGGAGGTTCGACATGCTTACCCGGATAAAAACCTGGGAGGTCTTCATTTTTTGAAAAACTATCTTCGGGCCCTGTCATTTTTGACGATTATACCCCTGCCTCATGTGCAATGGAGTGCCGGGGGCAGAGATTTACCTGCAGCAGCGGTTTATTTCCCGCTGGCCGGGGCAAGCCTGGGGCTAGTTCTGGCCGGGTTTGCCTGGCTGTTGAGCTTCTTTTTTCCACCGGCCCCGGTAGTGGTGATCGCCCTGGGGCTAAGTTTTTTGTTTACCCGCGGGCTCCATTTCGATGGGTTGGCTGATACTGCTGACGGCCTGATCGGAACCACCGGTCGGGAAAAAGCTTTTAAAGCGATGGAAGACAGTGCTATCGGGGTGATGGGGGCAGCTGCCATCTTTTTTGTTTACCTGCTGAAATATGCCTTATTAGCTGAAGCGGAGTTATATTTTCTTTTACCTTTCGCCCTGTTTTTCATGCCGCTGGCGGGAAGATGGGCCATTGTGTATGCCGGAGCTTGGTTTACCCCTGCCCGCAACCAGGGTCTGGGTGATTTATTCCTCAGGGAACTGCGCTGGCCGATCCTGTTGAAGGCATCGTTAAGTGTTTTGGTTCTGATTGGCTTCTTATACTGGTGGCAGCCTTACCTGGTTATTCCGGTTATAGGAGGCTGTTTTTTAGCCCTAACCTTTGCTCATATCCTCGCTTTTTATGTTTCCCGCCGCCTGGGAGGTTTAACCGGCGATATTCTAGGGGCTTGCAGTGAGCTTGGAGAAATGATGTTTTTAATCGGCTTTTACCTGGTCCTGCATTTGTGAGGCAATAAAAAAGGATACTTTTAGGCTACTTGTCATATTGAAAGGAGATGGAACATTATGAGTGAGCAGGAAAAATTGGAACAGGAACTGCAGGCTGTGATAAAAGGGATCAGTCCCCTTGATGAAAAAGCCATGGAGAAGGCCCGTAAACGGATGGACCTTTTAACCAAACCGCAGGGAAGCCTGGGAAGAATGGAAGACCTGGCCGTGCAGCTGGCCGGGATAACCGGAGATTTCTTTCCTGTCAGCACCAAAAAAAGGGTCGTGGTCATGGCCTCCGACCATGGTGTTACTGAGGAAGGAATCAGCGCTTATCCTTCCGAAGTGACTGCCCAGATGGTAGCCAACTTCACCGGTGGAGGAGCAGCTATCAATGTTTTAGGCCGGCAGGGTGAAGTGGAAGTGGTAGTTGTCGATGTCGGGGTTAAAGTCGATACCAGTCTGCCCGGGGTAAAACGAGTCAGGGTCAGGGCGGGCACCGATAATCTCAGGCGTCGTCCGGCCATGAGCCGCAGTGAAGCTTTACAGGCAGTATTGGCCGGTATTGATTGTGCAGGGGAAGCCGTAGAGGCAGGAGTAAAAGTTCTTGCCACCGGTGAAATGGGTATTGGTAACACCACGGCCAGCAGTGCGGTTATGGCCGCTCTCAGTGGTTATGAAACATCGCTTGTTGTCGGCCGGGGTACGGGCCTGGATGATGAAAAATTGCTCCACAAGCAGGAAGTGGTCAGCGGGGCACTGGAATTTCACAGGCCTGATCCTGCAGATCCCCTGGGAGTTTTAAGCCTGGTAGGCGGCCTGGAAATTGCCGCCCTGACCGGGTTGATTATCGGATCAGTTCGGCGGCGCATCCCGGTTGTAGTTGACGGTTTTATCTCCAGTACAGCGGCACTGGCTGCAGTAAAACTATGTCCCCTGGTTAAACAATACCTGATCCCTTCACACCTGTCTGCTGAATCAGGTCATGCCCTGTTGATGGATTACCTGGACCTGAAACCTTATATTTACATGGGTATGCGTCTCGGTGAGGGTACTGGCGCTGTTCTGGCCATGCACCTTGTTGAAGCAGCAGCCCGGCTTACCCAGGAGATGGCCACTTTCGAAGATGCCAATGTCAGCAACAAAGAAGCAAAGAAAGCCGGCTCAGAAACAAAGGGAGAGGAGCAGTAAATGGAAATATACCTGGTCCGTCACGGCGAAACTGAATCTAACAAAGAAAAAAAGTACCAGGGTTGGATGGATTCGCCATTGTCAGCGCAGGGCCTGGTGCAGGCTGAAAAAGCTGCGTTGTTCCTCGGCGGCAAAAAAATAGAAGCAGTTTTCTGCAGTGATCTTAAGCGTGCCCTGCATACTGCCCGGGTAATCGGCTCCAGCTGTGGGCTTGTACCGGAAATAACCCCTTTACTGCGTGAAATTAATTTTGGCCGTTGGGAAGGCCTTACCTATGAGGAAATTGAAGCTCACTGGGGTAATGAAGTCGAGCGCTGGTTTGATGATCCGTTTAAGCGTTCGGCCCCGGGCGGAGAAACGATTAAACAGGTCTGTGAGCGGATGGTTTCTTTTCTTGACGGACTTTTGGCAAGCAACCGGGAATATCGGCGAATAGCAGCAGTCAGTCATGGAGGAGCGATCCGGGCCCTTTTGCAGCATGTTTTAAGACTGGACCGGGACAATTTTTGGAATTTAAAAATTAACAATGCCTCGATCAGCCTGGTTCGCAGGGAGGGAGAAAAGTTTGTGATTGCTTACCTCAACCGGATTAACCACCTGGAGGAGGGAGAAATAATGGAGGAATATCCTGATGGTTTTTAACAGCCTGCCCGGGCTAAAACTATTTTAATAGATTCAGGGTTTTAAGATAATGAAAAACATGAAGCCCCAGGTTCAACTGCAGGGCGTCTGATGGATCAAGCGGATTGTAGCCGGTTAAGTTTTTGATCTGCTCCAGCCTGTATCTCATGGTGTGACGGTGCACAAAAAGGGCTTCGGCAGCATTTTTTATGCTCATGTTTTTTAAATACACCTTCATTGTTTGCAGCAGTGCCCCCTTGGAACGGCGGTCATATTCAAGCAGGGGGGCAATGGTTTCGCTGTATAATTCCTGCAGGGTCTCTATATTATTTATTTCCATGATCAGCCGGTACAATCCTAATTTATTATATGCAACATGGGTTGTGTTTTCGAGCAGTTCTAAACGGGCGGCTTGCAGTGCTTTACCGGCTTCATTCAGGGCCGGTTTGAAGGCATTGATATTGCTATGAACATTACTGGAGCCGATCATGGTTATGTAATCGGGGAAAAGCAGTTTTAATTCATTGCATAGATGATCGGTCAAAGATTTGTCAGGTGCATGTTTCTCCTCTTTTAGCTGGCTGGATTGAACCAGCAGGGCGATGTGCTGCTCAGAAGGCCCTATTAAGAAAGGAGTATGACGCTGTAAAAGAATCCGGGCCGCGGTCTGTTTTAATGATGCAACCATATTTGTATTATGTTCTGCAAACTGTATTGCCTGTTTTGTTTTATCGCTAGTTGTTTGCATAAGCAGCACCTGGAATGGTTCACGGGGTTTTATGTTAAAATATTTCATCTCTGTATGTAGATCTTCGGGGTTTTTACTCTCCTCTAATTTAAGCCACAACTGGTTCATTTCGTTTATCCGGGTATTCAAGATTATTTGTGCTTTGGAAAGAACGTTTTTTTCTGCTGAGTTTAAGTCATAATGGACGAGCTCATTCATCAAGGCCCGGGTTAATTTTTTGAAGCTGACTTCAGGAGGGATTTCAATTAAAGGAATACTATATTTTTTTGAAAGGTCTATAAAGGAAGGTGGTATTTCATTAATGTAATGTCCGGTTTGAATCGCCATGGCGGCCAGTTTCTTGGTTGAAAACAACTCAAGCATGTCGGTTTGCTTACTCTTGCTTTCAATGTTAAAACCATGAGCGGTCGTTATTAAAAACTCACCTGTTTCGATATGACTTAAATCATCGAGGATTTCCAGGATATTAACCCAGTGGATTTCATTTTGCAGGCCTGCCTGGCCGGTAAGCAGTCGGCATTTGTGAAAAATTTCTATTTCCAGCGCTTTACTGACAGTATAAGGCATGATGTTCTCCATATTTTATAGTTTTCTATTTACCTTTTACCTTCTCTATAAAACCTGCAAATCCTGTTTTTTGCCTATACATATTGTATAACGATTTATTTTAAATTTTAGCCTTTGAAACAATGACTTATTTACAGGTATCTAATAAAATTAATTAGATTCTACTGCTGATAAAATAGTTGCAGAAATTAAAGTTTTTGCATAGAATAGCCCTGACGAACCAATAAAGATAGGCGTACTGAGTTATCATTTCATCTAAGTTGCAGTAGAATCTTTTTTTTATTCCGGTTAGAAGTTAGATATATTTACATGCCAGTTTAAGGGGTTTTTATTTCTCGTGTTTTTTGGAAAGTTTCCCCGGGCAAACGAATATCATAAAATGCAAATCATGTGGCCCGGTACAGTTGCGCTCTGCAACGAGTCCCGGGTTTATTTAACTGGCAGCGATTTTTTAATGTGCCCCGCAAGACAGTGCCTGTTAAGAATGGAGATAGATAGGAAAGGGCAGACAAAATTTTTGTCTGCCCTTTCTTGCATGGGAGCCAATTAAAATTTTTATCAAAAGGCCTTAATTTTCCAACAAAATGACTTAAGAATGCTGCAGGCTTAATGCAGGAGTGGATTGTTTTGGATAAGAAACTAGACATTTACCGGAAAGCAGTTGAAAAGATTAATAAAGAAGACATGGTTAAGCTTTTAAAAGAGCTGATCAATATAAAAAGTCCGTTTTTTGAAGAAAAGAAGATAATAGAGTTTTTACGGGGCCGTCTCTCGTATTACAATCGTTTAAAATCCGAAATACACAGCTTCGAAGAAAAAACAATTACCGGTTTTAAAGGAGAAAACCTGGTTGTCCGTCTTTCAGGCAAGGGCAATGGGCCGCGAGTGCTTCTTAATGCCCATGTTGATACCGTTCCCCTCTGCGACGACTGGACATTTGATCCTTATGCCGGGGTGGAAAAAGATGGACGTGTATACGGATTGGGCGCACTGGACATGAAGGCGGGAGTGGTTATTTGTGTATTTTTGCTGGAAGCCCTGGTAGAAGCAGGAATAGAGCTTTCCGGTGATATTATCTTCACTGCTGTAAGTGGTGAAGAGGGTCCTTTTGGATTGGGTACCCATTACACAATCCTGGATGGCATTGTTGATGGCTGTGATTATGCGGTTATAACTGAACCATCCTGCCCGTTTGCACCAGAAACTGTCAAATTTCCCTGTGCTGCCCTGGGCAGCAGGGGGACTGCCGTTTACTTTGTAAGTGTTAAGGGCAAATCGGCTCATGGGGCAAACCCGGAAAAAGGGATTAATGCTGTGGAAGATGCAGCCATGATTATTACCGCCCTGAAAGAAAAGCTGTATCTTGGATCTCATCCCTTGCTCGGTAGCGGCACAATGAGTATTACTAATTTCTGCGGAGGAGAAAAATACCTGCTTGTACCGGAAGAAGCAAGTTTTACTATTTACCGTCACACTGTTGATGGAGATGCCGATCAAGCTTTAAAAGAAGTAGAAGACATTGTTGATGGTCTGGGTCTTGAGAGTGAGGTTGAAATTAAACTTCGTGATTTGCCTGATCCGGAAGCCTTTTTCAGACCCTGGACAGTTAGTGAGGATAACCTTTTGGTTCAGTCTCTCCAAAAGGCAAGTAAAGAGATCATGGATAAAAAGCTGCAGATAACTTATTTCCGCTCAGAGTCTGATGCTAATCATATTGCTTCACGTTTAAAAATACCAACTGTTCTTTTTGGCCCCGATGGGGCTAATTACCATGCTGCTGATGAATATGTTAAGACCGATACCATGGTTGATTCTACCAGGATCCTTTTATATTCTTTGATAGATTTACTTTACTAAGCCGGCCATGCCAGGAGGGCATTGAAAGTTAATTGGTCAGGATCATTCTTTAGCAATTGATAACAGGCTCATTTGTTACCATAGGGCTCAGTTTAATTGAAATTAGCGATATACTATCCTATTAATCTAAAAAAGCTCTAAAAAAGCTTTAAAAAGGTCTTATGGCATTAGTTGATGGATGGCAGGATTAAGTATATAATATCAAGAATACTCAACCTTAGTTTCTTTAATAATTGCTTGTTATTTGCAAATATAGTTATCTGTTAATGAGTACTTTGGCAGGAGGTGAATCGAAGGAGCAATTAAATTTAAGATTTAATAGGGGTTTGACAGTAAAATAAAGGAGTGAATAAAGAACATGTTAAATCGGAAAAGTTTGTTATTTATTGCATTAATGCTCAGTGTTTTGCTTTTTGTTTTTGTCGGTTGTGAACCTGTGCCCGAAGGTGACGGCAGTCTGCAGAGAGTGCTTGACGCGGGAGAACTGGTTGTAGTGGGCAGTGGTGGTTATCCTCCGTTTAACTACTATGGTGAAGAGGATCCCGACACACCAATCGGTTTTGATGTTGATACCGGAAAGGCAATTGCCGAACGGTTGGGGGTCGATTTGGTTTATGAAACATCCGACTGGGATGGTCTGCCTGACGGCCTGAGGGCCGGGCGTTATGATGCCATTCTCGGCAGTATGGCCGATACCGAGGCGCGCCGTGAAATTGTTAGCTTCACTATTCCCTATTATTACTCCGGAGCGCAGTTGATTGTGCGTGAAGATTCAGGCATAGCAGGTCCCGATGAAGTTGAAGGCCTTGATATCGGGGTTATCACCGGTGAAACCTATGTTGATGACGCTATTGGCCTTGGCGCAAATGATGTCCACTATGCAGAAGTTAATACTATTCTGCTTGAAGTGCTTGGCGGTAGGATTGACGGTATGATTACAGACCGGCTGGTGGCTGTCAGGGGTATGGATGAAATAGCCGGAGGCGAACAGTTGATGCTGGCTGGAGATTTGATCCGCACCGAGAATGTGGCTATTGCTTTCCGCCAGGAAGACAATGAATTAAGAGAAAAGGTTACAGAAGTTCTTGAAGAACTGCATGCAGATGGAACAATGACAGAGATAAGCATGAAATGGTTTGGGATTGATATAACTAAGCCGTAAATTAGTGGGGGCACGGGCCTTATAAGCCCGTGCCCTGGTATTAATTATTCCAGTTTTCTAATGAATAATATTTTTAACTGTTTAAAGCGAAAAATTCTTATTATATTTAAAAAGATCAAATTATACTGTGTCCTTGTAAGGAGTTGAGTTTATGCTGGATCTTCCCTGGGATTTTACGGCAATACCTAGATTTTTCCCCGGATTTTATGCAGCTGCTTTACTTACTATACAGATAACTTTTTTTGGTATCCTGGTAGGCCTGGTGTTGGGGTTAGTTACCGGGTTAATGCGGCTTTCTACCAATAAATTAATCAATACCCCGGCTAAAGCTTATATATGGGTTATACGGGGAACCCCATTGCTATTACAGTTAATGATTATATATTACGGATTAATAGATTTGGTCAGTGTAGATAGAATGCCGGCAGCGATAATTGGACTAGGGGTGCATAACGGGGCTTATATTGCCGAAATTTTCCGGGGTGCTATCCAGTCGGTGGAAAGAGGGCAGCGTGAAGCGGCGATGTCCCTGGGCATGACCCAGGCTCAGGCCATGAGGAGAATTATTCTGCCGCAGGCTTTTAAGAGATCGGTACCCCCGCTGGGCAACCAGTTTATTATCGCTCTCAAAGATTCCTCCCTGGCCAGTGCCATAGCTGTACGTGAACTATTATTACGTGCCCGTCAGATGGGTTCGTCGACTTTAATGATGCTTGAAATGCTAATGATAGTCGGTATATACTATTTGATGATGACCACAGTGCTGACTCTCCTGGTTGGAAGGTTAGAAAAACGCCTCCAGGTTAGTGACTATCGAGAATAGGGGGTGTAGGCCGAAGATGATCAAGATAAGAGGTTTACACAAATGGTTCGGTGACCTGCATGTGTTGAATAATATAGATATGGATGTGAAAGAAAGAGAAGTGGTTGTGGTCATCGGAGCCAGCGGTTCGGGAAAGAGCACTTTGCTGCGCTGCATTAACTTTCTTGAATATGCCCAGAAAGGACAAATTTTTATCGATGGTGTAGAAGCTAATGCCAAAACCAGGCAGTTGCATAAAATCAGGGCGGATGTGGGCATGGTTTTTCAGCATTTCAATCTTTTTCCCCACCGGACGGTGATGGGCAATGTAATTGAAGGTCTGACCCAGGTTAAAAAGATCCCTTATAAAGAGGCTCTGCAACAGGGAGAGGATTTGCTTAAAAAGGTTGGCCTTTCCGATAAGGCCGATGTCTATCCGGCTATGATTTCAGGGGGTCAGAAGCAGCGGGTGGCCATTGCCCGGGCTTTGGCCATGAAACCGAAAATTATGCTCTTTGATGAACCGACTTCCGCACTTGATCCAGAGCTGGTCGGTGAAGTTTTACAGGTAATGAAAAATTTAGCCCTGGAAGGGATGACCATGATGGTAGTCAGTCATGAGATGGGTTTTGCCCGTGAAGTCGGCGATCGCATGATTTATATGGATGAAGGTTGTATTGTTGAGGAAGGCATACCTGAAGAACTTTATAAAAATCCACAGCATGAGCGGACCAAGACTTTCCTGAGGCAAATTCTTTAAGGTTCTTAAGTTTGTTATTAATAGAACCAATTCATTTTTCTTTAGCTATATTACTTGTCCGGTTACTGTTTACAGCCTGGTAATCCGGGCAATATTTTTGTTAGGGCTTATTTGTGAGGGTTTTAATGAAGCAGCTAATCGCAGAAAGAAAAACTTTAGTAGCTGATATATCACTTATTTTTGTTGCCCTTTTCTGGGGCTCAAACTTTGTGATTATCAAGCAGGCCCTGGATGTAATCCATCCTTTTACTTATATCGGAATCAGGTTTTTGATAGCCTCTCTATTGCTGGCCCCTTTTTTCTGGAAGCGCCTGGCCCGGGCTTCGGCCCAGGATTACCGGAACGGCTGTCTGATCGGGCTTTTTCTGTTCGGTGGTTTTGCCTTTCAGACCGTGGGCCTGCTTTACACCACTCCGGCCAACTCCGGTTTTATTACCAATACATCTGTAATCATAGTACCTTTCTTATATTTCATGGTTACAAAATATTCGCCGGGCTTGTGGGCTTACGCGGGAGGAATCCTGGCTGCCATTGGCCTTTACCTGCTCTCAGCCAATGAGATCGCCGGACCGGGGCTGGGTGATATCCTGACCCTGATCTGTGCTTTTTTGTTTGCTGCTCACCTGGTGGCGATAGGGGTTTTGGTCCAACGCAGCGATGCGATTGTCCTGGCCATTATCCAGATTGTTTTCACCGGGGTGGCCAGCCTGGCTGTTGCATTTCTTTTTGAACCGACGGCGCTGATGTTTCATCAGCCCCTGGCGATCTGGGGCGCTATTTTATATGCTGTTGTCTTTTGTACTATCGGTGCATTTGTTACCCAGACCTATGCCCAGCGTTATACCCCGCCCACCCATGCTGCCTTGATCCTGTCCCTGGAGGCAGCTTTTGCCGGTCTGTTTTCCTATCTCTTTTGGGATGAAATTTTTACCCATAAGAAATTGATCGGGGCGGTATTGATCTTAACTGGAATAATAGTTACCGAGCTGCGCCCTGCGCTGGGAGCCAGGGTTTCTGCTTTCCGGGCCGCACTGGCCAGACGGGGCGCCCCACCTGTTGATTGATGATGCTGTTAGATCTCGTTTGCACAGAAGAGCGGGATAAAAGTTTTGTGGATGCCGGAATCGAACCCTATAATAATCAGTAGTAGGGATAATAATACGATAATTATTGTGGTAATATATAACATTTATAAATATAAATGGTATTTATATTGACATAGGATGTAATTTGGGATATAGTTATCGCTACAGACTAAGAAATTTATAACTCTTTAGTCCTAACGCTCATAGCCATTAGACATGAGGGAGCATAGGGTTTTAACCCTGTGCTTTTTCTATTAACTGACAGGAGGGTTAAGCCAGTATGAATAGAGCCCTGAAAACCCAAAAAGGAAATAACATGTTGACCATAAACGGTGAGGATTTTAACTGCGCAGATGTTGCTCGTGTAGCGCGTCAAAAGGTACCGGTTTCCATATGCCCGGAAGCTTTGGAACGGATCAGGCGTTCCAGGGCGATGTTAGAAGAACTGGTTGACCGGGAAGCAGTTGTTTACGGGATTACCACCGGTTTTGGTAGTTTCAGTGATGTGACCATCTCCAGGGAAGATGCCATTCAACTACAAAAAAACCTGATTGCCAGCCATGCCGCCGCAGTCGGCGATCCCCTCCCGGAAGATGTGGTGAGGGCAGCGCTGCTGCTCAGGTTAAATGCCCTTGCCCGTGGTTATTCCGGGGTCCGTCCTCTCCTGGTTAAACAGCTGATTGAGGTTTTGAACAAGGGGGTAGTCCCGGTTATTCCTGAGCAGGGTTCACTTGGAGCCAGTGGAGATCTGGCTCCCCTTTCACATCTGGCCCTGGTTTTAACCGGTGAAGGTGAAGCTTTCTATCAAGGCAAGAAAATGCCGGGTGGCGAAGCACTTTCCCAGGCCGGAATTGAACCGGTTACCCTGCTTGAAAAAGAGGGGCTGGCCCTGATTAACGGTACCCAGGTTATGACGGCTATTGGCACCCTCGCTTATCATGATGCCGTAAACCTGTTAAAAGCGGCCCTGGTTACCGGTGCTTTAACCCTGGAAGCCCAGCAGGCGGTTCTTGATGCCTTTGATCCTTTAATTTCCGAAGTAAGACCTTACAGGGGCCATAAGTATACAGCTGAGGTGATAAACCGCCTGGTTGAGGGCAGTATTCACATCGGCAGTGACAGCCAGAAAGTGCAGGATGCCTACAGCCTGCGTTGTATTCCTCAGGTTCATGGCGCTACGGCCGATGCTCTTGAATATGTGAAGAGCATCCTGGAAGTGGAAATCAATTCGGTTAATGACAATCCCCTGCTTTTTCCTGATCAGAACCGGGTTCTTTCAGGCGGCAATTTCCACGGCCAACCTGTGGCCCAGGCCATGGATTTTATGGCTATTGCCGTTTCTGAACTGGGCAGCATTGCAGAGCGGCGCATTGAAAGGCTGGTTAATCCGGACCTGAGCGGCCTCCCTTCCTTCTTAATTGAGGAAGGCGGCTTGAATTCGGGCTTGATGATTGCCCAGTATACTGCTGCTTCCCTGGTAAGTGAGAATAAAGGCCTTTGTCATCCATCCAGCGTCGATTCAATCCCTTCTTCGGCCAACCAGGAAGATCATGTCAGCATGGGAACTACAGCGGCCCGCAAAGCCCGCCGGGTAGTTGATAATACGGCCCGTGTGATTGGAATTGAACTGCTGGTAGCTGCCCAGGCTGTGGAATTCAGGGGCGCTGATTGTCTTGGTCGGGGTACTGCTGCTGCTCATAAAGCCTTGCGAGAGGAAGTAGGCTTTTTAGAAAAAGATCAGATCCTTTATCCCCTTATTGACAGGGCTGTGGAGATGGTTACCAGTGGACATCTGGTAAAAAAAGTTGAAGAAGTAATCAGTCTTAATATTGATGCATAACCACCAAATTAATGATAAAATAAGAGCATTAATATGCAGAAAAAGGCAGGATAAAAATGGATAAAATCGGGAAAACAGCGATTATGTTTGCCTTGGCCGATGGGGAACTGGAAGAAAATATCAAAGCCACTGCTGAAAAGAACGGTTTTAAATTGATCAAGGGTAAAGTCGGGTCTATGAGTACCGAAAAAATATTTGCCGCTGTTGAAACTGCTGCTCAGAGGGAAGGCCTGGTCCGCAAGGATTATTATCGTGACACCCATGCTTTATACCATGCCATCCTCGATGCCTTTGTCGGTATTTGCAGGGGGCAGCTGGGCCTGGGCGATATGCTGCGGACGGTAGGCCTGATGTTTACTGTAGTCAGGGGCCCAAGGAATGTGGATCAGCGTGAAGATGGTGATTGGCTGGCGGTGGTTCTCTATGGTACTATCGGCGCTCCGGTTAAAGGTTATGAACATGAAACAATAGGGCTGGGCATAAACCACTTATAGTCTTTCTCAACTATTAATGGAGGTGTTTGCAATAACCGCGTATTATTCGAACTACAGTCAGCAGCTGTCGCCACAGCTAAAATGGTTCACTACGGCTCAACTGGAAGAGATCCACAGTGCCACGATAGATGTCCTGGAAAGGGCAGGGGTAAAGGTTTATCACGAGGAATCCTTAACACTGCTTGAAGAGGCAGGTTGCATTGTCAAAGACGGTGTGGCCAGGATTCCCGGTTGGCTGATTGAGGAAGCGATCAGGGTCGCGCCATCAAAGATTAATATTTTTAACCGGGAAGGTTTTCCGGCCATGAGCCTGGAGGCCAATAAAACATATTACGGGACCGGTTCTGATTTACCCTTTCACCTGGACCTTGAAACGGGCGAAAGAAGGAGATCGGTTAAGCAGGATATTATAAATACTGCTTTACTGCTGGAAAACCTGTCAAATTATGATTTTTCCATGAGCTATGGTATACCCAGTGACATTCCGGCCGAAAAGGGCGATTTGCATCAGTTTGCCGCCCAGATCCTCAATTGCTCCAAGCCGATTATTTTTACCTCTTTTAACGAACAAAATATCAGGATAATCATTGAAATGACGCTATCGGCAGCCGGTTCTCACGAGCGGCTTCGCAGCCGCCCTTTTATTATTCTCTACAGTGAACCGATTTCACCCCTGGTGCATACCAGGGACGGTCTGGCCAAGATGTTTGCCTGTATTGAATACGGCGTGCCGGTTATTTATACCCCGGGTGTGGTAGCGGGCGCTACCTGTCCGGTAACCAAAGCGGGTACAATTGTGCAAATGAATGCGGAAAGCCTTTCCGGGCTGGTTATTGCACAGCTAAAAAAGAAAGGTGCCCCGGTGATTATTGGCGGTGGGGCAACCCCGATGGAAATGAGCACTACAGCCACCCTGTATGGCTCGCCTGATGCAGCCATGAACTATTGTGCCATGACGGAACTGGCCAAGTTTTATGGTCTGCCTAACTTTACTGAAGCCGGCTGTTCCAATGCACCGGTACCCGATGCCCAGGCTGGAATGGAGGCTTCCATTGGTTTACTTATGAATCAGCTGGCCGGGGCCAACCTGGTGCACGATGTGGGCTACCTGGATGGCGGCAAGACTGGTTCTCTGCCCTTCCTGGTAATGTGCGATGACTTTATTAGCGCAGCAAAGTATGTCGGGGCCGGGACGGCTGTCAACAAAGATACAATCGGTACCGATACTATCGAGGCTGTTGGCCCTTCCGGGCACTATCTTGGAGAAGAACACACAATGAAGCACTTCCGCAGTGAAATATGGTCTCCCACAGTATTTAACCGGACAATGTATGAAACATGGGAAAAGAGGGGCAGTAAGGATATCTATGAGCTGGCCCGGGAAAAGGTTGCGGCGCTTTTAAAAGAGGAAGTAAATGCTCCGGACGAAGCAGTTGTTGAAAAAATAAACGCTTTAATTTAAGGAGATAGATAATGAATTCAAGGGACCGAATATTAAAGGCTTTAAACCTGGAAGAGCCGGACAGGGTTCCTTTTGCGGATTACGTGGAAGATAAGATGAGGGCGATATTGATGGGCAGGGATATTTTTACCGACATTGATTTTGCCAGGACAATGGGTTTTGATGCCATCAACATCAATCATTTTGTCGCCCCCGTCTTTTGCGATAGAAAAGTTGTAGATGGTCATGATTACATTCTTGATGGCCTGATTAAATGCAGAAAAGATCTTGACCTGATGGTTTTTCCCGATCCGGTCAGCGAGATGCCTTACGAAGAAGTGGAAAGAATAATTGAGGATAACCGTGAAGCTGGCCTGGCAACCTATGCGATCTGCCGCTTCGGAATCAGTGGGGTAAATTATTCTATGGGTATAGAGGCGCTGTCTTATGCTATATATGAAGACCCCGGGTTGATCGAAAAAGTAATGGATCGCTACGTTGACTGGAACTGCAGGGTTGTCGAAAAATTAAATGAGATTGGTGTAGATTTTATTATTTCTTACGACAACATTGCCTACAATAGCGGTCCTTTAGTATCACCACAGGTTTTCAGAGAGTTCTTTGTCCCGGGAATGAAAGCGATCTCTGATACATGCAAAATGCCCTGGATTACCCATATGGATGGCAATATTATGCAGATTATGGAAGATGTTTTAAGTATGGGGGTCAGCGGGCTTCACCCTATCGAGCCAGTCTGCATGGACATAAAGGCGGTAAAAGAAAAATACGGTGACAGGGTTTGCCTGTGGGGCAACATTGATCTTCGCTATACCTTAACCCGCGGCACCCCGGAAGAAGTAGAAGCAGAAGTAAAACAGAAGATAAAAGATATCGCCCCCGGTGGCGGATATATAATGGGCAGCAGTAACGGTTTGCCCGAGTATTGTAAAGTAGATAATATATGGGCCATGGTTAAGGTGGTAAAAAATTACGGAAAATACCCTATACATTAGGTATAATAGATATAGTTTTAGTAATTATTTTTCCTGAAAGGAGCTGATTTGCAAAGCAATAATCAGGTAACTGCTTAGCCCGGATAGATAGTCTATATGGTCAGGGTGTTGGCTAAGTCCATTACCATTGTGTAGCTGCAGTGCAATGGACGATTAAGCAAAGGTTGCAGCAGGCTGGCCCGCACTGATGCGGGCCGCCAAGAGCCGAACCACTACCATTACCTGTAACGAAGCCGGTAAGGGAATTAGCCAGCACCCCGACTGGTAGTAGGAATTAATAAGGCTGGACGGTAATAAAAGTTGGATTTAAGCCCTGCATATGCAGGGAAGAGTATGAAGACAGAGGAGGCAACAAAATTGTTAAAGAAATTAATGTTTTTGGCAGTACTGGTTTTAGTATCCGGAATGCTGCTGGTTTCCTGTGCACCTGATGCGCCTGATGACCCAGTTGAGGATGATGAACCCACTGATGCTATATCTGAAAAGCATGGAGGTATTCTACGCAGCGCATATTACGCTCCTACCAACATGGACCCTGCCTTTTTTGGCACAGTAGCTGATGACTGGATTGGTAAGCAGTGGGGCGATTTTCTGGTCTACATTGACGAGCAAAATAGGCCTGACCCAAGCCGCAGCCTTGCCGAGAGCTGGGAGGTTGATGAAAATGCCTTGATGTGGCAGTTTAACCTGCGCCAGGGAGTAGTTTTTCATGACGGAAAAGAAATGACATCAAGAGATGTAATGTTTACTTTTGATCGTCTGCGGGATCCCGACGTTGGAGCTGCGACAGTAGGTTTATATTCAAATATTGTTGAAATCTCCACTCCGGATGATTACACAGTTGTATTTGAACTGGAAAATCCAAATCCTGATTTTCTCTTTGACCTGTTTGATTATCACGCTGTTATAGTTGATGCCGATAATGATGATTTTGCCACCAACTGGAATGGCACCGGACCATTTATGATTACCAGCTATTCACCGGAAGACAGGATTGTTTTTGAGCGTAATCCGAATTACTGGATGACTGATAGTGCAGGAAACCCGCTGCCCTACCTTGATGGTATTGAGACTATTTTCCTTTCCGAGTCTTCTGCCCAGGTTGAAGCTTTGCGTGGCGGTCAAATTGATTACCTGATCTACCTGCCAACCGAGTTTATTCCCATGCTGGAAGCTGACCCGGATATCGTAGTTTTAGAGGCCCCATCAAATACCCATTATGCATTGAGGATGCGTTCTGATGAAGGACCCGCCAGTGATGTTCGAGTCCGCCAGGCTCTGAGGCTCGGCACCGATCGCGCTTCAATTCTTGAAGGAGCTGTTGATGGCCTTGGTACAACCGGCCGTGATACACCAATCGGGCCGGCCTTTGGTGATTTCTATCTTGATGTTCCCGAACTGGTTCGTGATGTTGAAGCTGCAAAGGAGCTGTTGGCTGAAGCTGGTTTTGGCGATGGCCTGGATATTGTTATTACCACCCAGGAGTCTTCACCGATTCCGGCTATTGCTACCATCTGGAGAGAGCAGATGGCTGAAATTGGGGTAAATGTTGAGATTCAATTGGTTCCATCGGACGTTTACTATGGCGCTGACAACATGTGGCTGGAAGCACCTTTTGGAATTACTGACTGGGGAGCAAGGCCTACTGCGCAGCCATATCTTGATCTGGCCTATGTATGCGATGCACAGTGGAACGAGAGCCACTGGTGTGATCCTGAGCTTGATGAATTAGCAGCGCTGGCTGCCAAGGAAATGGATCGCGATGAGCGTATCCGCCTTTACCATGAAATCCAGGAAATTTTCATCGAGCGTGGTCCAGTCATCATCCCCTTCTTCATCAATAACCTTTGGGGAGCAAGTGCTGACCTAAAGGGAATGGAGCCGACCAGTATCCTGGGTACAGCCATGGATTTACGTCCTGTCTATTTTGAAAGGTAAACAGTTAAAATAAACCTGTTACAATCTACCTAACAGTCTCTCCCGGCTTAGCCGGGAGAGACTGTTAGGCTCACAGTTCCGGTAGTGATTAACGGAATACCGCCGGAATTGCATATATCTCTCTACAAGGGAGGGAACTTATGGCACTTGCAAATGGGGAAGAAAAGAAAAAAGCAGGTGTTTCTTATCTGGGGAAATTTTTTCCCCGCCTGCGCCGTTATCCGACTACTTACATTGGCTTTGCCATAATCCTGGCTTTTTTGTTTATAGCTATTTTCGGACCGATGATTGCACCCTACCACTATTCACAGCAGAACCTGGCTTTAAGACTTGATCCGCCATCTGAAGAGCACATTTTTGGTACTGACCAATTCGGGCGTGATATTTATAGCCGTATCCTGGTCGGAAGCCGTGATGTATTGACCGTGGCCGGTTCGGGTACAGCGCTGGCTGTTTTCTTTGGTTTGCTTTTAGGGCTTTTTTCCGGTTACCGGGGCGGACTCTTTGACGAAATGGTAATGCGGGCGATGGATGTAATTCTATCCATCCCGCCACTTCTGCTGGCCATGGTGATATTATTCGCCCTTGGCCCTTCAAGAGTTAATGTTATCCTGGTTGTCGGTTTTCTCTACATTCCCATGGTGGCCAGGGTTGTTAGAAGCGTGGTTTTAGAACTAAAAACCAGGCAATTTGTTGAAGCGGCAAGGATGCGTGGTGAGTCCAGCCTCTACATCCTCTACAAAGAAATACTGCCCAATGTGCTGCCCAGCCTGGCCGTAGAAGCATCGATGCGCTTTTCCTATTCCATTTTTTTAGTGGCCTCCCTGGGCTTTTTAGGCCTCGGTGTGCAGCCACCATCCCCAGACTGGGGCTTAATGGTTGGCGAAGCTAGAACCTGGTTTTACCAGGCCCAGTGGGTTTTGTACTTCCCCGCCGGAGCCATTGCCCTTTTAGTTGTTGGGGTGGGTTTTATGAGCGACGGCTTACGCCGCATGCTGCTTCCGGGAGGTGTATCAGATGTCGGATAACGGAGCAGTTTTAGATGTTAAAAATGTTACAGTTACTTACGAAACAGATAAAGGACCTCTTCATACGGTAAGAAATGTTTCCCTGAAAATAGCGCCTGGAGAAATCTATGGCCTGGTTGGAGAATCAGGCTCTGGCAAAACCACACTGGCCAGGGCGGTAGTACGCTATTTGCCAGCGAATGGGAAAATTACCAGCGGAAGTATAAAACTATCTGACACTGACCTCTACCAGCTGCCGCGTGAAGAAGTACGTAAGATATGGGGTTCCAGGGTGACCATGGTTCACCAGGATCCCAATGCTTCGATCAACCCATCTATGCTGATCGGTGATCAGATTGCTGAGATGGCCCGTATTCACCTGGGAATGAACAAAAAGCAAGCCCGCGATAGAGCGATAGAAATGCTAACCAGGGTTAGAATGCCTGATCCCGAATCGGTGGCCAAAAGGTATGCCCACCAGCTATCAGGCGGGATGCTGCAAAGAGTTTTGATCGCCACGGCCATGTCTACAAACCCCGAATTTATGATCATGGACGAGCCGACAACTGCTTTAGATGTAACCACAGAGGCTGTGATCTTAGACCTGATTCACGAACTGATGGCAGATTACAACACGGCCATCCTGTTTATCACTCACAACCTGGGCGTAGTAGCCAGGCTGTGCGACAAGATAGGTGTTCTCTATGCCGGAGAGATTATGGAAGAAGGCTCAATTGATGAGGTATTTAAAAAAAGATTACACCCCTATACAAGGGGACTTTTAGGCTGTGTGCCCCGGGTTGATGCCAGCAAAAAAGATATCAGCTTAAGCTCCATACCTGGCTACATTCCCAGGCCTGATGACCTGCCCGATGGTTGCATCTTTGCCCCCCGCTGCGAACTGGTTGAAGACGCATGTGAGAAAGAGAGACCTCCTTTAAAGGAAATAGCAGAAAACCATTTCAGCGCCTGCCGCCGGGTGGACCAGCTGCAGGAAAAGATCGAACGAAAAGATGAATTACGGGAACACCATGAAGAAGAGCTGGGCGATATAGTCCTGGAAGCACGCAACATAAAAAAATACTTCCCCTTTACACCTGGTATCGGCTCGCTATTCGGCTCTAAAAAGGCGGAGCTGAAAGCGGTAGATGATATTTCGGTGCGGATGCGCAGCTCCTTTACTATGGGCATAGTCGGCGAATCCGGCTGTGGCAAAACTACCCTTGCGCGCTGCATTGCCGGGATAGAGGAAGCCACCTCGGGTGAGATAGAGCTGCAGGGAAAACTTTTAGCCTACTCGGTCAAAAAAAGGCCACATGATACTTTAAAGAAGATCCAGATGGTTTTCCAGAACCCCGATGCCTCGCTTAACCCACAGCACCCGGCAGGTGACAGTGTGGCCAGGCCGCTGATCCTGTTGCGTGATATGAGCAGGAAAGAGGTTCGTGAGAAGGTAAAAGAGCTATTTAAGGCAGTGAGCCTGCCAGAAGATTACATAAAAAGATTGCCTCATGAACTCTCCGGCGGAGAGAAACAAAGAGTAGCTATTGCCCGGGCCTTTGCCGCCGACCCGGCACTGATGATCTGCGATGAGCCCATTTCATCTTTAGATGTATCGGTTCAAGCTTCGTTGATGAACCTTCTAACTGAACTGCAGGACTCGGCTGGCACGTCATACCTTTTTATCTCCCACGACTTATCCGCTGTCAGGCATATCTCTGACTGGATCGCCGTAGTCTACCTGGGCCGCCTGTGGGAAATTGGTTCGGCAGAAGATGTTTTTATTCCACCTTACCATCCCTATACAGAGGCTTTATTGTCAGCTATTCCAATTCCGGACCCGGAGGTAAAGCAGGACCGGATCAGACTTAAAGGCAGTGTTCCGAGCCCCTTAAACATCCCCTCTGGATGCCGTTTTCACACTCGTTGTCCGCGTAAGTACGGTAAGATCTGCGAGAAAGAAGAGCCGCCCTGGCAGGACATGGAGGATGGCCACAGGATATGCTGCCATATTCCCTTAGAAGAGCTAAGAGAGCTGCAGGGTGATGGGCTGCTTAAAAAATCAAGTGCAGGAGGTGGCAGCTAATGGGTTCTTACTTTATTCGCAGGATTGGTTTTATCATCATTACCCTTATCCTGGCCTCGATCATCATTTTTTCCATAACCCAGTTTTTACCCGGTGATGTGGCCCAGGTGATATTGGGCCAGTTTGCCACCGAGACGGCGATTGCCAACCTGCGCGAAGAGCTGGGTTTGAATGAACCGCTGCATATGCAGTATTTAAACTGGGCCGGAAACTTTATCCAGGGTGACTGGGGCAATTCCCTGGTCAGCAGGATGCCCGTGCGGCCGATAGTGACCCAGCGCCTTGTCAACTCGGCCATGCTGGCCGGGCTGGCCCTTTTAATCTATGTGCCCTTAGGGATTGTCTTAGGGGTAATAGCAGCTTTAAAAAGGGACAGGCTGCCCGACCAGATGATCACCGGGGTATCGATGGCCTTTGTCGGCCTGCCCGAATTTGTAAGCGGCCTGCTTTTGATCTCATTTTTAGCCATCGGGGCCGGCTGGTTCCCGGCCAATTCATCAATCGATCCAGATTCAACCTTTTTCCAGTCCCTGCCCTACCTGATCCTGCCGGCCATAACGGTCAGCCTGACCGGGCTGGGCTACGTGGCCCGCATGACCCGCTCGGGCACAATTGATGTTTTAAGGTCTGATTATGTCCGCGCAGCGGAACTGAAAGGTCTGCCCGGCAGCCAGGTTTTGACCCGCCACGTGCTGCGCAACTCGCTATTGCCGACGGTGACCATCGTGGCGATGGGTATCGGCTGGCTGCTTGGCGGGCTGATCGTCACCGAGGCGGTGTACGGTTACCCCGGCCTTGGACGCCTCCTGGTTTACGGCATTCAGCGCCAGGACCTGCCGATTATTCAGGCCGGCTCGATGATCGTTGTCGCCGTCTACAGCCTCTCTAACCTGGCAGCCGATATCATATATGGAATGCTTAATCCCAGGATCCGGGTTGATTAGTGAGACCTTCAGTGTGGAGGTTAAAGGTTAATTTCGAGGAGTGATTGCTTAGTTGTCTGTTGAGTCAACAAAGACGAAAAAAGTTTGTTCCGGTTTCTCCGGTTTGGCCGGATATCAAAACCCCGAAGTGTGGGCAAAAGTTACCGGTAAAGCTCTTTACGGCACTGACTTAAAATTTCCCGGTATGCTTTATGGTAAAATACTGCGCAGCCCTCACCCACATGCCCGTATCAGGAATATTGACAGCTCTGCTGCCCTGGCTATTTCGGGAGTGAAGGCGGTGCTTACTGCAGCAGATCTGCAGTGTGAACCATACGGGATCGTAATCAAAGATGAACTGCCCCTGGCCCTGAAACGGGTACGCTATATCGGCGATGAAGTGGCTGTGGTGGCTGCCGTTGACCAGGAAACAGCTGATCGAGCTTTGCAGGCAGTTAAGGTAGATTATGAACCACTACCGGCTGTTTTTGAACCGGCGGAAGCAGTGAAAGCCGGTTCGCCACAGCTGCATGAGCAGTTTCCAGGCAACATAGCCTGGGAAAGGAATATCCAGCGCGGAGACCCCGGTAAAGCATTTGCCGAAGCAGATGTTATTGTTGAAAATACATTTTCCACTCCTTCTGTTCATCCTGCTTACTTAGAACCCATTGCCTGTGTGGCCGTAAGCAGTTATACAAGCGGTGTAAATCTCCACACGGCCCTGCAGTCACCCGATATTGTTCGCGATATTATTGCTGAAGTGCTTGATATGCCATATTCGGGGGTCAGGATAATTGGTCCGGTCATGGGCGGTGGTTTTGGGGGAAGAGTTTACGGCAACCTGAAGCTGTATATACTTGCTTCAATCCTTTCCATGCAAACCGGAGCCCCGGTGAAAATGCAGTTAACCCGGGAAGAGGAATTTATAGCCGGACGTCCGCTGATTGCAGCTAAAATGAAATTAAAAATGGCTCTGCGCTCTGATGGGACCATCCTGGCCCGTGAAGCCGATATTATAACTGATAATGGGGCTTACAGTGCCCAGGCACCCCTGGTTTCAAAAACTCTTTCTGAACGAAATGATTCTGTCTACCGTATTCCCAGCATAAAAACCAGGGTCAGGCTTGCCTATACCAACAAAGTGCCTACCGCCCAGTACAGGGCTTACGGAAACCAGGTGGCAAATTTTGCCTGTGAATCTTTAATCGACCAGGCAGCTAAAAAACTAAAGATGGATCCGCTGCAGCTGCGCCTGAAAAACTGCACCCGCAGCGGAGATATAACCGTGCATGGGCTTAACATTCAAAGCTGTGAGCTTGGCGGCTGTTTGCAGAAAGCTGCCTCGAAAATAGGCTGGAACAAACGCAAAAAGAACCGCGGTTACGGGCTTAGTGCCGCTATTCATGCTTCAGGCAGCCTGGTGGCCAACAAAGATTTTCGCGGAGCTTCTGCCCGGGTTTTCCTGGAGCGTGATGGAATAGTAACCGTTTTTAGCGGTGAACAGGATTATGGACAGGGAACTAATGCTGCTTTTGCCCGGATTGCGGCCAGGGTACTTGGTCTGAAACCGCAGATGATCATGATATGCTCCCGCGATACACTGGTTGCCCCATATTCCCAGGGGGCCCTGGCCAACCGGCAAACCACGATTGGCGGCCGGGCTGTCCAGATGGCTGCTGAAAATCTGAAAAATAATATTATAAAGATTGCCGGGGAAATGGTTGGTGAACCAGTCAGCATGAATGATGGCAGGCTCAGCACTGCTTCGGGTGATGGGCCTGATTTAAAAGCAGTAGCTTTATATTACCATAACCAGACCAGCGGGCTGAAAATTGTTGGGGAAGGCAGTTATTTACCTCCTGCTGAAGACTATGATCATAGTGGCTATGGCAATATTTCAGTTACCTATTCCTTTGCCGCCCATGCTGCAGAAGTTGAAATTGATCAATCTACCGGGTCTTTAACTATCCACCGGTTTGTAGCCGTTCATGATTCAGGTCGGATTGTTGATCATCTGGCTGCGAGCGGACAGGTCTGCGGTGGGGTAACCCAGGGCCTGGGATTTAGCTTATATGAAGGATACCTGTTTGAACAAGGGCGGGTAGTCAACCCTTCATTTGTTGACTACAAGATACCGACAATCCTTGATGTTCCTTCAATAGAACACTTTTTTATCGAAACTGATGATCCACACGGGCCTTTTGGAGCAAAGGGTCTGGGTGAAATTGTTCAGGTGCCTGTTCTGGGAGCACTGGCCAACGCGGTGGCAGATGCAGCGGGGGACTGGGTGAGCGAACTTCCTTTGAGCGCGGAAAAAATTGTTCAGCTTATGCCTGAAGAGAAATGAGTTATGTGAATCAAGAGACGTTCAAGCTGAAATAACTATACAGGAGTTAACAAAATGACGGTAAACAACCCTTCTATCAACACAATCGGTTTAAGTATGATGAATAAAGAACAAATGGACCGAATTCATAAAGGCACCTTGCAGATTCTTGAACATACAGGAGTGAAAGTTTTTGAACCTGAATCACTGGAGTTGCTTCATAATGCCGGTGCCCGGGTTGATGGTCCCCTGGTAAAGATTCCACCCCGGATGGTCGAGCAGGCCCTGGAGACAGCACCCTCTGCAGTTACCCTGTTTGCTCGTGACAGCAGTAAAAATATAGCAATGGAGAAAAACAAAATATACTATGGAACCGGCTCAGAGGTACCTTTTACGATTGATCTCTATTCCGGAGAACGCCGGAGACCGCTTAAACAGGATAACTGTCACGCCGCACAATTAGTTGAAGCATTGGAGCATATTGATTTTGCCATGTCTTTGGGAGTGGCAACTGATGTTCCTGTCGATGCATCAGACCTTCACCAGTTTGAAGCGATGATTCTTAATACCAGTAAACCAATCTTGTTTACTGCCTATCAGCGTGGCGGCCTGGAATCCATTATTGAAATAGCCCGCCTGGTCGCCGGGGGCAAAGAAGAGTTGCGTAAAAAGCCCCACCTTGCTCTTTATGCCGAACCCAGTTCACCTTTGCTGCATTCAGGTGACGCTTTAGAAAAATTGCTGACCTGTGCTTCAGAAGGTATTCCGCTAATTTATGCAACAACTCCTATGCTTGGTGCTACTGCCCCGGTAACAATGGGCGGAGCCCTGGTTGTCGCCAATACCGAGATATTATCAGGCCTGGTCATTCATCAATTAAAAGCTGCAGGAGCACCGTTTATTTATGGCGGAGGAATTCCGCCCATGCATATGGGCACCTCGATTTGCTCTTACGGAGGGCCGGAACGTGACCGGGGCTGTATTTCACTGGTTGGCCTGTCCCAGTATTATAACTTACCTTCATTTACTACAGCCGGTTGTACTGATGCCCATATTTTTGATCAACAGGCCGGTATGGAAGCTGGATTTAACCTGCTAATTGCCGGGTTGGCCGGAGGCAACCTGATTCACAACCTGGGCTACATGGGCATAGGGATGATTTCCTGCCTGGAGCATTTACTGCTTTGTAACGAGGCTGTAGGCGGCGTCAAGCATTTGCTGCGAGGCATCGATACCAGCGATGAGCACCTGGCCCTTGATCTAATCGATAAAGTGGGTCCCGGCGGACATTTCCTGGCTGATGAACATACCATGAGGCATTTTCGCCGGGAATTATATTTCCCGCAAACCTTAAATAGGAAAAACTATGATGTCTGGGTGAAAGAAGGGAGTAAAACATTTGGTGAGGTGGCTAATGAACAGGTGCGAACTATTCTAAAAAATCACCATCTGGAAATAATCTCACCGGAAACTAAAGAAGAGATCCAAAAAATTGTCTCGCGTCGTGACCGGCAGGTAGCCCGGGAACCCGGTAAAACGTATTTAGATAGCAAAAAATAGCATTTATAGGCAGCTTTGGCAATTATAATAAGGGAGGCAGTAATATTGCTCAACAAGAGTATTTTTAACAGGCGTTTGGGGCTGCTAAATTTGACACCTGGTCAAACCGAAAAGCTGCATCAGGCCACCCTGGATATACTGGAACAGGTTGGAGTAAAGATATGCGAGCCAGAAGCGATGGAACTTTTACATGATGGCGGGGCTCGTGTAACAGGTGATCTGGTCAAGATCCCCACTTTTATGGTTCAGCAGGCACTGCAAACAGCACCGGGCAAAGTATTAATCTTTGATCGCAGCGGTAACGAGGCGATGATTCTTGAAAAGGATAATATTTATTACGGCACCGGTTCTGATACCTCTTACACAATAGATATTGAAACCGGCGAAAGAAGACTTTCAGTTAAACAGGACACGGTAAATGCCGCTATTGTTACTGATGCCCTTGATAATTTAGATTTTGTCATGTCCATGGCCCGGGCTGCGGATGTGCCCGAGGATAGAATTGATCGGCATCACTTTGAGGCCATGACTTTAAACAGTGTCAAGCCGATTATTTTCGATGCCCATGATCGTCAGGGTCTCCTTGAAATAATTGAAATGGCCGGTATCGTGAGAGGGAGTAAAGAAAAGCTGGTTGAAAAGCCTTATATTATCCATTACTCTCAACCAACATCACCACTGGTTCAGTCAAAGAATGCTTTAAGTAAACTGCTTACCGCTGCAGAGGAAAGAATACCGACTGTTTATGCTTCAGCAGTACTTTGCGGAGCAACCGGCCCGGTAACAACAGCCGGTGCGCTGGTTGTGGCCAATGCCGAAATACTTTCCGGCCTGGTGGTTCACCAGCTAAAAGCAAAGGGAGCACCCTTTATTTATGGAGGTGGGACACCTCCCCTGGATATGATTACCACGATTTGTACTTACGGAAACCCGCAGGGGGCTCTTGGCTCGGCATCACTGGTTCAAATGGCCCAGTATTATGATTTACCCTCTTTTACTCTTGCAGGCTGTACCGATGCTCATATTTTTGATCAACAGGCGGCGATGGAAGCTGGTTTTAACCTGCTCATCTCCGGCCTGGCCGGAGGTAATTTGATTCATGATCTTGGTTACATTGGTTCCGGTACAACCGGCAGCCTTGAATACCTGATCTTATGTAATGAAGGGGCCGGAGCTGTTAAATATCTTGTCCGCGGAGTAGATATCAACCCGGCTACCCTGGCCCTGGATGTGATCAAGCAAGTCGGCCCCGGGGGCAACTTTATAACCGATAAGCATACCATGGATCATTTCCGCAACCAGATGCATTTTACCAATCTTTTTAATCGCAACAATTACAAAAACTGGCAATCTGCCGGTTCCAAGAGCCTGGCAAAAAGTGCCAATGATTTACTGAAAGAAATATTAAAATGGCACGAGGTTCCTCCTCTTGCACCTGAAATAGAAAAAGAGCTTAAAGAACTGGCCTGCGGCAGGGCAGGTAGAAACCGGGAACTGGCATGAGCAGCAATTCACTGTTATAATTAAGTTTATTACTGATATTAAGTTGTAACTAAATTGCTTGTTAAGGAGAATATATTATGCTTAAAGAACTGTCCATCCAGGAGTTAGTTCGTGAAGTATCTTCTCCGTCTCCCGCACCGGGTGGAGGCAGTGTTGCTGCACTGGCCGGAGCCCAGGGCGCTGGTCTTCTTTCGATGTACTGCAATTTAAGTCAAAATCGGGACAAGCTGGGTGATATAGTTGATATGCTGAAAAAGGTCGGAGAAGAAGCGCGGTTTTTGATGACCAGGATGTTAGAAGGAATTGATGAAGATACAGTAGCCTTCAACCAGGTTATGGAAGGCTACCGGCTGCCCAAAGAAAGTGAAGCTGATAAAGCGAAGCGAAAAAAAGTTATTCAGGAAGCCATTAAAAATGCAGCCGATGTTCCGATGCAAATTGCCCGAGGCAGTTTACGTGTGCTGTCCCTGGTTGATGAGGTTGCCGGCAAAGGCAATCCGGCAGCAATATCCGACCTTGGCATGGCAAATTTGCAGGCCCGTGCTGCCCTGATTGGAGCTTGTTACAATGTTAAAATAAACCTGGGCCAGCTTTCAGATAAGCAGTTTATTAAAGACTATGCCTCTGAAGCTGACAAACTCCTCGAACAGGGTCAGGAACTATATAACAAAAATCGCCTTGTCATTGAACAGGAAATCCAGTAAAGACCATTTGTTATTATAGAGGTGATTAAATGTCCGATTTATATTCTGTAATTGACAATTCATCACTGCCCATGTACCTTTTTTATCCACGCCGTCAGCACAGCAGACCCCGGGGCGGAGCTTTTGATCTAAAAGTCCCGCTTGAAAACAATTTGTCCATTGTCTGCCGTGCTTATCCCGCCAGAGAAGAAAATCCCTGGATCCTTTACTTTCACGGCAACGGTGAGGTGGTTAGTGATTATGACGGCATAGCCCCTCTTTATACCGACAGGGGATTAAACCTTTTTGTTGCCGATTACCGGGGTTACGGGGCCAGCGATGGAACCCCCACCTTTACCGATATGGTCAAAGATGCCGGGGTAATTTTCGATTATGTTTATCATCACCTGCCCGTTGAAGGCAAAAGATATGACTGGTATGTTATGGGCCGTTCGCTGGGTAGCATTTCTGCCTTGGAACTTGCCGCAAAATTTCCCGGGAAATTAAAAGGGCTGATCATTGAAAGTGGTTTTATCAGTGTAGCCGGGTTGATTTGCCATCTGGGCTTACCTTCGCCCGGAGATCTTTCTGTACTGGAAAAAGAATATCGGCGTCTGACCGGAACAATAGAACTGCCGTCTTTGGTCATCCATGGCGAGCATGACCGCCTGGTTCCATTAGCACAGGGTGAAGATTTATATCAATCCCTGGGAACAGGGCAAAAAGAGATGCTGATCATTCCTCGAGCAGATCATAACGATATCATGTTTGTTGACTCAGAAAATTACATGCAGGCAATTGCAAAGTTTGTTTTTAATAAATAAACTGTAACAAGGAGGTTGTAAATATATGCAAATTAAAGAAGTCATGTCTACAGAAGTGATAACAGTTTCGACCAGTGATCCGGTGGAAAAATGTGCTAAACTGCTCCAGGAAAATGACATAAGTGGATTACCGGTAATAGATAAGGATGGCAGGGTAGTCGGGATGGTTACTGAAGGTGATTTAATCAGGCGGGCTTCAAGGATTGAGGCTCCCGGTTACCTGGAAATTCTTGGTGGGTTGATCTATCTGGGCAGCCCCTCTAAGTTTGTTGATGAGCTGCAAAGAGCCATGGCCCTGGAGGCCGGGCGGCTGATGAGCAAAGATGTGATTACCATAAAACCGGATCAAGACCTGGAAACTGCAGCCACCATGATGGTCAAAAAAAACATCAATCGGCTTCCGGTCATTGATGATAATGATCAGTTAGTCGGAATAGTTTCCCGTCGCGATATTATGAAACATCTTTATAATCAATGAAACACTGCTCTTTTGATTGCCGGCTGCATGGTTAACTCCCCCTGCTGGTTTATGCCTGCTCTTTCTTTACTGATGACTTAGATGACTTAATCGATGAGTTTGGCTTAAGCAAACCTGAATGCATGTGTCCTTACCATGGAACTGTAGTTATCTTAAAGGCCAGGATCCAGGATAGTAAGTTGTGATCAAAAAATTGTTGCTTTAGTAAAAAATAAGGAGGTTTAATTTTGCCCGGAGGTTTGAGCTTGTTTAATAAGTATAAGCTGATCGTCTTAATTTTTATTGTAATAGCAGTTATGGCAATATTATTTTTTTCTCATTTGCCATCACTTACACCAGGAGAAGAGGAGGAAACAGCTCCAGCTGATTCTGAATTTCAACCTGCAGATGACCCTTATGCTGCCTACAATTTAAGCCTTGATGCTGAAAAACCGATAGTTCTTAAGTTTTATGCCCGCTGGTGAACTGCTTGCGTAATGATGGAGCCCGTGATCATGGCTCTAAAAGAACATTATGCCGGTAGAGTGGAATTTATTGTCGCCGACCTCGATAACCCTGCTTCTGATCAGCTTCTGAAAATATATGATGTATTATATATCCCGATGTTTTATTTTATCAACGAACAAGGTGAAGTGGTGTCCGAAGAAGCAGGCATTTTCAGTTTTGAAGAGATGGAGGCCAAAATTGAACCGATCATTGGTGAGCCTTTTGAAGCTGAGGAATTATCACGCCTGGACTATTTTTTTACAGAACAGCTTCCCGCTACTGTGGAGCAACGATCTCTTTTTACCCTGGCCATCGTTTTTCTTGGCGGCTTAATTACCAGTATCAGCCCCTGTATTTTGTCAATGGTTCCTCTTTTAATCAGCTATATCGGAGGGTATGGTGAAGGTTCACGTTCAAGAGGTTTCTTTATCTCGTTAACTTTTGTTACCGGTTTGGCCGTTACTTTTGCCATCCTAGGTTTTATAGCTGCCGGATTTGGTCGGGTATTCGGTGAAATTGGCGAGATCTGGTACTACCTGCTCGCTGCTGTGGCCATTATCATGGGTTTGCAGCTGCTCGGCGTTTTAACCTTTAATTTGCCTGGCTTAAAAAATATCCCGGTTAAAAAAGTCGGTTTGGGTGGATCCCTGGTCATGGGGATGCTCTTTGGATTGGTTGCTTCACCCTGTGCCACACCGGTTTTGGCCGTGATTATCACCTATGCAGCAGTTCAGGCCGAACCATTTTACGGCAGTGGGCTGCTTTTTGTTTATGGCCTGGGTCATGGGATTCCCCTTATAGCAGCCGGTACTTTCGCCGGAATAGCCAGGGGTTTGCCAAGGATAAGCAAGTACACCAGGTATCTCAGCTATTTCAGCGGGCTGGTTTTAATAATTCTTGGTCTGGTTCTTTTAGCCTGGATTAACTGGATTTAACTTTTTAGCACCTTGATGCCTTAATTTCAGCCCATAAATAGCAAAACTGTGCAGATGTGGTCTTTTTGTGGCTCTGAGGTGTGAAAAATTTTATGTCTAAAACAACTTGAACATATATGCTACTAGTAGGATAATATAAGTGAAAGGAGTTGATCACCGGTTATGGAAGTCAATATCCTTGTAGGAGGCGCAGCAGGTCAGGGTATGGAGACGATTATGAACCTGCTGGGTAAAGCGCTGGTCAGGGAAGGCTGTGAATTGATTTATACTAAAGATTACATGTCCCGGGTCCGGGGCGGTCATAATTTTTCATGCCTTCGTATTACTTCAGACACTCCCTGGACAACAGTCGAATCGATTGACATTATGGTTGCTCTCAATGAAGAGACATACTTTCTTCACCAGGATAACCTGGTTTTTTCAGGCCGGGTTATTTTTGACCCGAACTTGTTCAGCCTCCCGGAAAAAGAAAACAGGGGTGTGCCGGTTGAACTGCAAAAGTTGGCCGAAGAGGCCGGCGGAAAAGTAATGGCCAACACAGTAGCGGTTGGAGCCCTGCTGGTATTGATGGGCCTGCAAACCTCTACAGTTGAAATTTTGCTTAAGGACATCTTTGCAGATAAAGAAGGTGTTGCCGATAAAAATATTGCTGCACTCAAGGCAGGTTTTGAAGCGGCAGCTCAATTTTGCAGCACCTGCTTTGATTTGCCTCCAAGAAACAAAGATGCTAAAAAACTATTTATTGACGGCAGCCAGGTACTGGGCATGGCTGCTCTTGCCAGCGGGTGCCGATTTCTATCTGCTTACCCGATGACCCCTTCAACCGGAATCATGAATTACCTGGCCGGGAAAAGCAAAAATTATCCTGTGGTGGTTGAACAGGCCGAAGATGAGATTGCAGCCATCAACATGGCTATTGGCGCTTCTTATGCCGGGGTTAGAGCCCTGACCTGTACTTCAGGAGGCGGGTTTTCACTGATGGTGGAGGGAGTTTCCCTGGCCGGTATGACCGAAACTCCCCTGGTAATAGTTATAGCAATGCGGCCCGGCCCGGCTACGGGTTTGCCTACACGCACTGAGCAGGCCGATCTTGAATTCGTTATTCACAGCGGCCACGGCGAATTTCCGCGGGCAGTTTTAAGTGCAACCTCGCACGAAGATGCTTTTTACCGTTTAAATAAAGCATTTGAGCTGGCCGATCGTTACCAGACACCGGTATTTTTCCTTTCAGATCAAAACTTTGCCGACACCCACCGTTCCGTAGAACCCTTTGATTTCGGGCGGATGAAATATAACCGATTTATTGCAGAAGAAAACGGGTATGAAAAACCCTATAAGCGCTACCGGATTACCGAAAGTGGCATATCACCACGTGCTTTACCCGGGCAGTTTGAAAATGAGGTAGTTTTAGTTGATAGTGATGAACACGATGAGAATGGTAATATTATTGAAGACGCTTCTACCCGTCGCTCGATGGTAGAAAAAAGAATGCGTAAACTAAAGGCCCTGGCTGAAGAAATGGATGAACCAGATCTATATGGCGATCCTAATCCGGAATTGCTGTTAATCGGCTGGGGTTCTACCTACGGGGTGCTGCGGGAAGTTGTAGATATGCTTGCAATACTGGAAACAAAAACAGCCATGCTCCATTTTAGTGATATCTGGCCTCTTCCCCAGAAACGTCTAAAAAAACTGTTCCCCGGGGTGAAGCGCAGTTATTGTATTGAAAACAATGCCTGTGGACAGCTTTCTGCCCTGATTCGTCGGGAAACAGGGCTTTCGATCGACAGTTTAATCTTAAAATATGACGGACGCCCTTTTATGCCCCATGAAATTGTGGAGGAGGTAAAAAATGATCTATAAAGCTGAAGATTACATGATTGGAGAAACAGCCTGGTGTCCTGGTTGTGGTAATTTTGCTATCCGGGAAGCTTTGGCCGGAGCGCTTTTTGATCTTGAACTGCCTCCGCACAAGATACTGCTATTATCCGGGATCGGTCAGGCAGCCAAAATACCGCATTATCTGCGGGTAAACGGTTTTAATGGTTTGCATGGACGAGCTCTTCCACCTGCTGTTGGGGCCCGGGTGGCCAACAAAGATCTAAAAGTAATTGTCGAGTCCGGTGACGGTGACAGCTATGGTGAAGGCGGAAATCACTTTATTCATAACATTCGCCGTAATCCGGATATTGCCCATTTTGTTCATGATAACCAGGTTTACGGTCTGACCAAGGGACAGGCCAGTCCGACCAGTGAACCGGGGATGAAAACCGGTGTCCAGGTAGAAGGTGTCACAGCACCTCCATTGAACCCACTTTCCCTGGCCCTGGTTATGGGGGCCGGATTCGTTGCCCGCTGTTTTAGCGGGGAAAAGGAGCATCTGCGTGAAACGATGAAAGAGGCGATAAATTTTCCTGGCTACGCCCTGATTGATATTTTACAGCCCTGTGTTTCATTTAATAAGGTAAACACTTACGGTTGGTATAAAAAACGAGTTTTTTTCCCGGATATTGAAAACCCCAGGGATTGGGCGGCAGCAATGGAGTGTTCTCGCCAGTGGGGAGATAATATTCCGCTGGGTGTTTTTTATAACAGTCCTCGGCCGACATTTGAATCTCACAGGTCAGCACTGGATGATGAACCATTAAGCATGAAGCCCTTTGACCCACAGCAGGTTACCAGTCTTCAAAATGATTTTTTATAAGGTGAGCCTGATTTATGGAAAATAAAACATATACATGCCAAAAATGTGCCCAAAAAGTAAATGCCGATCAGGTTAGCTTTCACCCGATCCGGGGAGGCTATTCAAGGGAGCATTTTCCACTTTTTCATTTTGAAAAACTGCCCTTGTGTTCCGAATGCCTGGTTCGCCAGAAAAAAATAGATATTTTTGAAAAGGTACTGGCTATCCTTGCCCTGGCCATTGTAGGGTATTTTTTGGTGGTTGGATTTGCAGTTCTTTTTTACAGCAGAGGGTAAATTTTGGAGGATAATCATGTTTTTTAAAACATTTGGCAATAGAACAGTCAAAGAATTGCGAAAAAAACAGGGATTAACTGCACGGGACCTCTCTTTAATAGTAAAAGTTAACAGTCCGGTTATTAAGAAAATTGATCATGTAAAATTTAAAAATGTTCCAGAACCGCTTAAAAATAGAATTGAAGCAGTCTTGAGAGGAAAAAGAGTGAACAGATAAAGGCAGCTGCATTATAATGCAGCAGGAGATAAAGACCGGGCTCAAAATTGAACAAGAAGCGGTAGACCAACTGTTGCAGACCGAAGATTTTAGGGAAGGGATTGCTGCATTTACGGAAAAAAGGAAGCCACTTTGGAAAGGATGTTAATTTTTAAGCAAATAACTCCTGGATTGAAAAACAGTTGATTTTTGATAAGTGACAGCTGTGTTATAATTAGTACAAGATTTACTTTGAGACCTCTTTTGCAAGTTTTACCGGTAGTTATAAAGGACTGCTTGTAAACTGACATGCATGCAGAGGTTGTTTTGTCCATAGATTGATATATTGGCTAAAGAGAGGATCTATAAAGGATGGCCGAGAAGAAAAACCCTGTCTATTTTGATTTTAATACGCCGGCTTCGAAAAAACATAAACAGCCAGCCCGTATCGGCAGTGTAATAACAATTATTTTAGTCTTGCTGGCCCTTATTTTCCTTGTCACCGGAGCAGCTGCTGCAGCTGTTGTAATTCAGTATGTCAATGAAACGCCACCATTTGATCCAAAACGCCTGGCGACAGCAGAGACATCGTATCTTTATGACAGCAGAGGAAATGAAGTAACAGTTTTTCATGATGAGCAGAATCGCATTGTAGTCGGTTTAGATGAGATCCCGAAACATGTACAGGAAGCCTTTATTGCTATTGAGGATGAGCGCTATTACAATCATTTTGGTTTTGATGTTCTCGGCAGTATGAGAGCGGCATATGCCAATTATCAAGCTGGAGAAATAGTGCAGGGCGCAAGTACCATTACTCAACAGTTGGCTCAGAATGCCTTTTTAACAAGGGAGAAAACTTACAAGCGAAAAATACAGGAGGTCTGGCTGGCTATTCAGTTTGAGCGCAAATACAGCAAAGAAGAAGTATTGGAGTTATACTTAAATCGTATATACTTCGGGAACAGTGCTTACGGGGTTGAAGCAGCTGCCCAGACTTACTTTGATAAGAGCATCGGCGACATAAGTCTTGCTGAAGCAGCAATGTTGGCCGGTATTGCTCGATCTCCTAACAATTATAACCCAATTAGAAGCGTAGAATTGGCTGAAAGACGAATGAAAACGGTGCTTTCAAGCATGAAAAGGCTAAATTATATTACGGAATTCCAATATCGAAGAGCAATTGAAGAAGAGTTGGTTTATGCTGAACCACGTGATCCTCTTTATCCCTACCCATATTATATCGACTATGTTCTTCACCATGAATTGCTTGAAATATTGAGTTCAATTCCATCCATTGGTTCCCGCAGAGAAGCTTATCGCGCAATTTATACCGGCGGTTTGCGTATTTACACTAACCTGGAACCGGACATGCAAAACCATGTAGAAGAGATTCTTGGCCGGGAAGACTTATATCCGAGGACTGTTTATGTAGATATGGAAGGGGTTAAAGAAGCTCTGACTGCTATACCGCCAGGTCGTAATTTGCCCTGGAATCAGTTACAAGAGTATATCGATGAAGAAAAGGGGTTGGCTCAACCCCAGGCAGCAATTGTTCTTGCCGATCCGATTACCGGTAGGATTAAAGCACTGGGTGGAGGGCGAGAATACCGTAAAGGTGTAGACGAGGTGCTGCGTTATAATTCACTGCGGCAGCCCGGTTCGGCGATTAAGCCGATAATTACCTATGCTCCGGCTTTTGAAGAAGGCACTTTGGCCGGTGCCGGTTCAACCCTTGATGACTCGCCATTTACAGGTCCGCATGGATGGCGGCCTTTTAACTATGACAGACGGTTTAGGGGTATGACTACGGTCAGAGAGGCCCTTTATTATTCATATAATATCCCAGCGGTTCGTGCATTTGTAGATTTAGGGCCAAGAGTAGGGGTTGATTATGCCAGGCGCATGGGTATTAATTCTTTTACACCTGAAGAAATAGATAATCTTAGCCTGACCCTGGGTGGTTTTACTTATGGGGTAAGGGCGATAGAGATGGCCCAGGCATACGGTGTTTTGGCTAACGAGGGAGTTAAGGTCGACTTCCATACTGTTAGAAGAATAGAAGACAGGCATGGTGGTTTAATATACCAGCAGGAGGTTAATCCCCAACAAATACTAAGTCCGCAGGCAACATTTTTAGTTAATGATATATTACTGGAATTTATCCGTAGGCACCCTGTTACCCGGGCATTAAGATTTGACCGCCCTGTGGCAGGTAAAACCGGTACAACTGACTACTATAACGATGCCTATCTGGTCGCTTACACCCCCAACCTGGTAGCTTCTTTTTGGATGGGTTACGATGAGCCGAAATTGGGTAATATAAGACCGGGTTGGGACTATGCTACCGCTTTTATGCGTGAGCTTTTACTGGAGGCATTTAAAGATCTGGAAATCAGGGATTTCAATCGCCCTGACGGTATTATCAGGATGGAGGTATGTACAATATCCGGTCTGCGACCCACTGAAGCTTGCCGGGCTGCTGGCAGTGTAAAGGCCGATTACTTTATTGAAAAAAATGCTCCCTGGATGACCTGTGATGAACATACTGCCATCGAAGATGAAGATGAAGACAATGGCGATGACAATGGCGACGACGATGACAATGGCGA
>SKXC01000166.1 GCA_007128625.1 Syntrophomonadaceae bacterium
TCAATTCCTCACTTGAGATTACCCTGATTTGATGTTACTATAAAGCTGGTAAAAACAGATAATAAGCATTGAATCTGACTAATAAACTGCATATGCCCGGTACTGGCGCTGTAGTTACAGCTATCCGGGTCTATATGCCATTTAGAGGACGATAACTATGATCAGAAGCATGACCGGTTATGGCCGCGGCAGCAGCTTGAAAGACGGTTTTGCTTTTACCGCTGAGCTGCGCTCGGTCAATCACCGTTATGCCGATTTTTCTATACGGTTACCGCGTGAACTTTATTTTTTGGAAGATCGTATTCGAAGGATGCTGCAGGAATCGATTAAAAGAGGGCGGGTGGAAGTAAGCATCAGCCTGGATGAGATTCCGGCGGGTTTAAGGCAGGTTAAGATAAACTATGAACTGGCTGAAGATTATTACCAGTCCCTGCAGCAGGTCTGCAGTCATTTGCAGTTGTCTGATAAAATTAAGCTCAAGCACCTTTTACAAATGCCCGAGCTTTTTAAAACAGGCGGGACATCCCTGGAAGAGGAACAAGTTTGGCCGGCAATCAGCGAATCCCTGCAGGAAGCCCTGGAGCAACTGTTAGAACAGCGCCGGATAGAAGGAGAGAATCTTGGCAGTGATCTTTTAAAGAGGTGCAGCCGCCTTGAAGGGCTGGTTGATGATGCAACCAGCCGGGCTGAAGGAGCGAAAGAAACCTGCCGGCAGAGGACCGAACATAAATTTAGGGAGCTTTTAGCCGGAGAGTTCGAAGAGAATCGTCTGATCATGGAATGTGCTTTACTGGTTGAGCGGATGGGAGTTGATGAAGAACTGGTTCGGTTAAGAAGCCATATCGCTGCTTTTCAGTCTAACCTGACCGGAAAAGAGCCTGCCGGACGCAAACTGGATTTTATCGCACAGGAAATGTTTCGTGAAGTTAACACCATCGGTTCTAAAGCCGGGGACTACCAGCTGACAAGTGTTGTAGTAGAACTCAAGGCGGAACTGGAAAAAATTCGAGAGCAGCTCCAAAACTTAGAATAAGCATGAAAGGGGTTTTAACATGGCTATTAAACTAATCAACATCGGATTTGGCAATATTGTTTCGGCCAGTCGTATCATTGCTATTATCAGCCCTGAATCGGCCCCGGTAAAAAGGTTGATCAGCGAATCCCGTGAACGGGGAATGCTGGTCGATGCCACTTATGGCCGCCGTACACGGGCAGTAATCATAGCTGATAGCAAGCATGTCATCCTCTCGGCTGTCCAACCGGAAACAGTCAAGCATCGCCTTCAGGCCAGTGATGCCGGCAGTGATGAAGAGGAGTCAGAATAAAAGCGGGAGGCAGTTAATGGCTGATGGTATTCTTATAATAATTTCCGGACCCTCCGGTGTCGGAAAAGGGACGGTTTGCCGTTATTTACTTAAACTAAAGGCAGCCCTGAAGCTATCTGTATCAACAACCACCCGTCCGCCTCGTCCCGGAGAAAAAGAAGGAAAAGAATACAATTTTACAACTACTTCTCACTTTAAAGAGTTGATCGATGACGATTCTTTTCTTGAATGGGCCGTAGTTCATGATCATTATTACGGCACCCGTCGAGAAGCTGTTAAAACATTATTAGCCCGGGGTAAAGATTTGATCCTGGAAATAGATATCCAGGGAGCGGATCAGGTCAGGAAAAAGGTTCATGACGCTGTCTATATATTCCTGGCACCGCCTTCCATGTCAATCCTGGAACAGAGAATAACCGGCCGGGGAACCGAAGACCCGTCCAGGATTGAAAGCCGGTTGGAAACAGCCCGCAGGGAAATGGAAGCTTACCATTTGTATGATTATATTGTAGTTAACGATACAGTTGAAGATGCGGCAGGCTTAATCAGTTCTATTATCGATGCCGAAAGATGTAAAGTCAGCCGCGGGGCCCGTCCACCGGGTCAGGGAGGTGAAAACAATTGATTTATCCGTCTATTGACGATCTTGTAAAGCATTTTGACAGTAAGTACACACTGGTTATAGCCACGGCAAAAAGAGGGCGTCAGCTTCGAAACGGGAGCAAAAGAACTATTGATGAAATATACAAAAAAGAGGTTACTACTGCCCTCTATGAAATCAATGCCGGTAATATCGAGTATCAACGGATACGAGACGGTATTAAGTAGGAGTGTTTTTTTTGAAAAAGATAATCCTGGGAATAACCGGCGGTATTGCTGCCTATAAAGCTGCGGAGCTGGCCCGTCTATTTGTACGGGGCGGTTCGGATGTTCACGTGGTTATGACTCCGGCTGCAACCGAATTTGTCGCTCCCCTGACCTTTCAGACCCTGACCGGTCATCCTGTATATACCGCGATGTATTCAGAGCAAGCCGGTGATAGAATCAGGCATATCGATTTATTGGAAAATGCCGATGTGCTGCTGGTAGCCCCGGCTACGGCTAATACGATCGCCAAAATGGCCTCCGGTATAGCCGACAATCTGCTGACCACGCTCTACCTGGCAGCCCGGTGTCCGGTAGTGATTATCCCTTCGATGAACATCAACATGTACAATCACAGGGCAGTTCAGGATAACATCAATAAACTTGCTTTACACGGCTGTCATGTTATGGATCCGGAAGCAGGTGAACTTGCCTGTGGGGTCTACGGGAAAGGACGGATGCCGGAACCGGAGGATATTTATGCTTATACCAGGGCGGCGATCAGTCCCAATGATTTTAGTGGTTTAAATGCCCTGGTCAGCGCCGGGCCGACCCGTGAGCACCTCGATCCGGTCCGTTTCCTGAGCAATCCTTCAACCGGTCTGATGGGCTATGCCCTGGCCCGTGCATTAAGTGAGCGCGGCGCTGCAGTAACATTGATCAGCGGTCATACTCATCTCAATGCTCCACCCGGGGTTAAAAAAGTGGTCGTAACCAGCACCGAAGAGATGTACAATGCTGTTTTTGAAAACTATAAAAAGTGCCGCCTGGTGATCAAGGCAGCAGCTGTTTCTGATTACCGCCCCCTGAAAACTGCAGAACAAAAGGTTAAAAAATCTAACCAGGTTTCTACCATAGAACTGACCAGAAACCGTGATATTTTATTTGAGCTGGGTAAAGAAAAAGGCAATCATATCCTGGTCGGTTTTGCTGCCGAAACTGAAGATGAAATTGAAAATGCCCGGGATAAAATGCTTCGTAAAAATCTCGACATGATTATTGTTAATAATTTAAAAGAACCCGGAGCCGGTTTTGCGGTTCCGACCAACCGGGTTACGATTATCGATCGAAGCGGGAATATTGAACAACTGCCCCTGATGGATAAAGATCAGCTTGCCCATCACATTCTCGACCGCATAGCCGGGTTGTTATAGAATTAGTTCTAAAAGCTGCGGTGTAATCAAAATCTCGATAAAAGCGGCAGCAATCAGCAGTAAAACAACCAGCGGCAGCACCGATATTGCCTCTTTCCAGATATAGCGGAAACTTTGCAGACGTGTTTTTCCGGGCAGGGGAGAAGCAATGCAGTGATAACCGAATTTTAAACCAATTGCGCCGCATAGAAAAAAGGCAAAAAGCTCAAAAATCCCGTGCGGCAGTAAACCAAAAACTACCATCGATATTGCGGACAGGCCTTCCCGGGCACTAAAAGAGAGCACAATGCCCACCAGGGCCCCGTTTAAAGCAAGAGTTAACAGGGGAGAAATACCGGCCAGGAAGCCCAAAAGCAGCATCTGGGCCATTGACAGAAAGTTATTCATAAAAATCAGCGCGGCGCCTGCCAGGGGCGTGGTATCCATGATCACTGAAAACAGCTGTTCCAGCTGTTCCAGCTGGATATCTGCTGTTTGTTCGGCAGAGGCCTGGTTAACTACCGGCATGTAATAAAAGACTATAGCGCTGGCCATGAAAATAATAAACGACATGATTAACCAGCTGCGGTTGCTGCTGATCACCGTTTTAATTGGAAAAAATAATTGAAACACGGGCAAACCTTCCTTTGTCTCTGACTTAGACCATCTTATCAAATATATACTCAGGGGTAAATAGATGTACCAATATGCTGAAGTAATAATTGATCTGGTAAGCAATGCTGTTGACCGTCCCTTTCATTATCGTATTCCACCTGAAATGCAGGGAGAGATTAAACCGGGCATGCGGGTAAGTATTCCCCTGGGTCACCGCAATTACCAGGGCTATATTCTTCGCCTGCTGGAAGAAACAGATATTGACCCACTTCGTGACATCTCTGCAATCCTCGATCCCGTTCCCCTTTTCACCCGGGAACAGCTGGCCCTGGCCCACTGGCTTTCGATACGCTTTTACTGCCGCTTAATTGATGCTTTACATGCCATGGTCCCGGCTTCTTTTCGAAAAGGTAAAAGGCCGGGAGATGTCAAACTTATTGAACTGGCTGCAGGGGCTTTTGAAGCTGATTTAAAAAGGGCCCCGTCTCAGAAAAAAGTGATCGACCTGCTTCAGCAAAAAGGAGCTCTTGAACGCAGTGAATTGATCCGGCTCGGGACAAACAACCAGGCTATCCGCAGCCTGGAAAAAAAAGGCCTGGTTCGGACGGTTTCTTATAGTCCCGGTTACATGGAGGAAAAAAAAGAAGACAAAGAGCTTCCTATATTGAATAAACCGCACCATTTACGAGAAGAACAGGCTATCTGCTTTGATCAGGTCAGGGATGCCCTCGATAGTCTGAAGGCAAAAAAAATGCTTCTGCATGGAATTACAGCCAGCGGAAAAACCGAAATATACCTGCAGAGTATTGCCTGCTGTCTCGATAAAGACCGGACGGCAATGATCATGGTCCCTGAAATAGCCCTTACCCCACAGATGATCGACCATTTCGAAGGTCGTTTTCCAGGCTGCGTGGCCGTTTTGCACAGCAGGTTGAGTGTTGCTGAAAAAAACCGGCAGTGGCATATGATCTTGAGCGGAAAAGCCCGGGTTGTCCTGGGAGCACGTTCGGCTGTATTTGCCCCCCTTCATAACCTCGGTTTAATTATTATCGATGAAGAACATGAAACCACCTATAAGCAGGAAGAAGCGCCGCGTTACCATACCCGTGATGTGGCCTGGTGGCGGGCCCGTTTCAACAGGGCGGTTCTTCTTCTGGGCAGTGCAACCCCCGCCCTGGAGAGCTATTACCAGGCTCTTGAAGGCGATTCGCTGCTTTTAAATATGAAAGAACGGGTTACCCCGATCCAGCTGCCCCCTGTAACAGTTGTCGATATGCGGCAGGAGCTTAAAGAAAAACACCGCCTCATCTTCAGTCGACTTTTACTCGAAGAGTTAAAAGGCGTTATTGAACGAGATGAACAGGCCCTGCTTTTTATTAACAGGCGCGGATTTGCCGGTTTTGTGCTGTGCCGGGAATGCGGCCACGTGGTTCGCTGTCCCTCCTGTGATGTATCCCTGACCTTGCATTCGGACCGGCAGGTAATGTGCTGTCACTACTGTGCTCATGAATCGGCGGTTCCTGTTACCTGCCCGGCCTGCCGGGGAACAAAAATACGCTATTTCAGTGCCGGGACTCAACGGGTGGAAGAAGAAGTAAAAAAACTTTATCCACAGGTCCCCCTGATTCGCATGGACAGGGATACCACTGCCAGCAGGCAGGCCCACAGCCAGTATTACCGCCAGTTTCGTGAGCACAGGGCAAATATTTTGATCGGCACCCAGATGATTGCCAAGGGGTTTGATTTTCCCGATGTTACCCTTGTCGGGGTGGTTGCCGCTGATACTACCCTGAACCTGCCCGATTTCAGGGCCCCCGAGCGGACCTTCCAGCTTTTGACTCAGGTAGCCGGCCGCACTTCCCGCGGTCCTCTGGGCGGAAAAGTAATTGTTCAGACATATCATCCCACTCACCACAGTATTCTTACTGCAGCTGATCATGACTATCTCGCCTTTTATGAAGCTGAGCTGGAAAGCCGTCGTCAGCTTGCCTATCCTCCATTTTCAGACCTTATCCGTTTTCTTTTTAGCAGTCCGGATGAAGAGGCTGTTTTTGAGGCTGCCGGCTGGTTTACCAATCTACTCGAACCGGCGGCCGGGGAGGCGGATATTTTAGGCCCTGCTCCGGCTTCACTGTATCGTATAAAAGATCATTACCGGGTGCAAACCATTTTAAAAGGGCAGAAGCTTTCCAGGCTTGCTCCTGGAATACGAAAGGTAATTAGGGAATACCATAACCGGAAAACACCACGTCCTGTCCGCCTGGCTGTAGATTTTAACCCCCAGGTAGTGCTATAATTAGCTCGAAGGAGAGAATTTTGATGGCTCTTAGGCAAATTTTAAACAATAATCATCCTGTCCTGCGCATCCCCACACAGGAGGTAAAAAAGCTTAACAGCGCTGTGCAGAACCTGATCGACGACATGATCGAAACCATGCACGAGGCAGAAGGGGTCGGCCTGGCTGCCAACCAGGTCGGTGTGTCAAAAAGCATCCTGGTTGCTTGTCCCGGGCAGGATCAGGAATTAGTCCTGATTAATCCCCGCTGCGAAAAGGCAGAAGGAGAAGAACTGGGTATTGAAGGGTGTCTCAGTGTACCCGGTGAATACGGGCAGGTCCTGCGTTATCAAAAAATAACAGTCAGTGCCCTCGATCGTGAAGGTAAACCGGTACGTATTGAAGTGGAAGGTTTACCGGCGCGAATTATACTGCACGAAATGGACCACCTGGCCGGGGTGCTTTTTACTGACAAAGCTGTCCGTATGATCGATCCTGAAGAACTAAAAAGTGAGCAGCAAAGTGATGAAATAAAAAGTGAGGAACAGATTTGAGATCTCTCAAAATAATTTTTATGGGCTCTCCTATTTTTTCACTCCCTTCCCTGGATTTACTCTACCTTTCTTCTCACCGGTTGGAAGCCCTGGTTACGCAGCCTGATAAACCTGGCGGCCGCGGCCGTAAAATTCGTCTTGTTCCTGCCGGGCAGTGGGCGCAGAAACACCAGGTAGAATTAGTGCAGCCTTTAAATATGAAAGATCAGAATTACCTGGCCTGGTTGAATGATAAAAGGCCCGATTTGATTGTCACAGTAGCATTCGGCCGCATCCTTCCACCTGAAATACTGCATCTTCCTGCCCTTGGTTGTATTAATCTTCATGCTTCATATCTTCCTGCTTACCGCGGGGCGGCCCCGATTCACCGGGCCGTGATCGATGGAGCAGAGCACAGCGGAGTTTCTGTTATAGAGCTTACCCGCGAACTTGATGCCGGAGATATCATCATGCAGGAAAAAGAACCTCTTTCACCTTACGATACAGCCGGTATGCTTCACGATCGCCTGGCCGTGCGGGGAGCTTCCCTTTTGCTGAAAGCAGTAAATGCCCTGGCTGACGGGACGGCAGAGCGTACCCCCCAGGATCCAGAACAGGTTAGCTATGCGCCTTCTCTGAGCCCCGAAGATGAGCGGCTTGATTGGACTCTCAGCCCCCTTGAGCTTTATAACCGGGTTCGCGGTCTTAATCCCTGGCCGGGAGCCTATACCATATTTCGGGGCAGGCGGATAAAGGTATGGCTGGCGGCAAAACCGGAAGAAGGCCAAACGGTAAGCACAGCACAACCGCCGGGAACAGTAATTTATGTCGGTGACGATTCCCTGGCAGTTGCTGCCGGAAAAGGAGGAGTATTGAAGATACTGGAACTGCAGCCTGAAGGAAAAAGGAAGATGGATGCCGGGTCCTTTTGCTGCGGTTACCGGCTTGAAGCGGGCCAGCGCCTGGATGGAGAACCACTTCCTTGAACCGGACAGGTATACCTGCTAAAAAAGCGCGGGAGATTGCCCTGCGCGCCCTGGTCAGGGTGGAGCAGGATGATGCATATTTAAACCTGGTCCTGCCGTCCCTGGCATCCGGCGCCTGTCCGGAAGAAAGAGCCCTGGCAGTTCAGCTGGCCAAAGGGACCGTGCAGAGGCTTAATACCCTTGACTGGGCTCTTGGTCAATTTTTAAACCGTTCCATTAACACTCTTACTCCCTGGGTACGTAATTTACTGCGGCTCGGTGCTTACCAGATTCTTTACCTCGATCGCATTCCCGATTATGCCGCGGTTGATCAATCTGTCTCCCTGGCCCGCCGTTTCGGACATCGTGGCGTCGCCGGCCTGGTTAATGCCGTTTTAAGGCGCCTGAATCAAAATGCTGCATACCTGTCCTGGCCGGATATTAAAAAAAGGCCGCTTGAATACTTATCTTTAAAATACAGTTACCCGGAATGGCTTGTTTCCCGGGCAATTAATCGTTTTGGTTTACAGGAAGCTGAAAACTGGTGCCGGGCTAACAATAAAATGCCTCCTACTGCGATTCGCCCCAATAGTTTGCGGACAGATAGAGCAGGATTAATTGAAAAAATGTGCCTTGAGGGCTTTGAAGTCACGCCCAGCCCGCTGGTTCCCGGTATGCTGAGGCTAAATACTGCCGGTTCGCCGGTTGCGGCAGATGCTTTTAAAAAAGGATTGTTCACAGTACAGGGGGAAAGTTCAGCCCTGGTGGCCCCTATGTTGAATGTCCGCCCGGGAGAAACTGTTGTAGATCTATGCAGCGCTCCCGGCGGAAAAACCACCCACCTGGCTGAAACAATGAAAGACCGGGGCCTGATTTATGCCGTTGATATAAATAAAAACCGGATGCAGCTGGTAAAGAAAACGGCCCGGCGCCTGGGTTTAACGTCTATTAAGTCTGTACTTGCCGACGGAAGAGATCTTGACAGGAACAAACTAATACCCCCGGACGCGGTCCTGGTCGATGCGCCCTGTTCAGGGCTGGGGGTGATCAGGAGACTGCCCGAGATAAAGTGGCGCCGAAGCGAAAAAGAACTTCAAGGCCGGCAGAACTTGCAGCTTGAACTGCTTAATTCCGCGGCCTTCCTGCTGAAAGCAGGTGGACACCTGCTGTACTCGGTGTGCAGCAATGAACCTGAAGAAACAGTGCAGGTGTTTGAATTATTTAACCGCCTGCATCCGGAATTTTCTGCCAAACCGCTTTATTCTTTACTGCCCGAAGGCCTGCAGGAAAATCAGGCTGATCAACCTGCTGTTTCGCTCTTGCCTCACGATCATGATCTCGACGGCTTTTTTATCGCTCTCTGGGAAAAAAAGAACTAAACTTTGTCAATCTTGCCTCCTGCCCGTCTATTTGCTATACTGAATTTGATATTCAAGACTTTAAAGCGATATGGAGGATCAACTATTTGCAGATAGCCAGTTTAACCGATCTAGGTTTGGAACGCTCCCGCAATGAAGACAGCCATTTTGTAAAAGCTGAAAATGATCTTGCCCTGCTGGTAGTTGCAGACGGAATGGGTGGACACCAGGCCGGTGATGTTGCCAGCAGCCTCGCTGTTTCGGCTGCCGAAACTTTTTGGAACAACCTAAATCACAATGCAGCCCTGAATCCAGAAGAAGCCCGGCAGGCAGTTTATGATATGATTATTGAGGCTAATAAACTGGTAATTTTGGAAGCCTCCAATTCACCCTCTAAACGGGGGATGGGTACTACTTTTACCGCAGGCCTGCTCTGCGGAAATCATCTAACCATCGGACATGTCGGTGACAGCAGGGCGTACATGATCAATAAAAGAAACATCAAGCAGTTGACTAAAGATCATTCTTTACTGGAAAAGTTAATTGATTCCGGGGAAGTTAAACCTGAAGAAGCGAAAATCCACCCTCAACGCCATGTTCTTACCCGGGCAATCGGGATAGATGAAGATTTAGAAATAGATATATTTGAGCAGCAGCTGGAAAAAGAGACAGCGCTTCTTTTTTGCACTGATGGCCTGACTAACCTTGTATCAGATGATGAAATCCTGTCAAGCTGTTTAGAGCAACCTGATCCGCAAATCCTGGTTGAATCTTTTATTGATTTGGCTAAAAAAAGAGGCGGGCATGATAACATTACCGTGATTGTTGCCAGCGGTATTGGGGGTTAGCATCTTTAATGATTGGTAAAATTTTAGCAGACCGTTATGAGTTGATTGATAAAATTGCCGAAGGAGGTATGGCCAGGGTTTACCGGGGCCGGGATCTCCTTCTTAAGCGAACCGTAGCGGTTAAGGTGCTCAAAGATCAAATGACCGGTGACGCCGCTTTTATTCGCCGTTTTGAACGGGAAGCACAGTCGGCAGCAGCCTTGTCGCATCCACATATAGTCAATATTCATGATGTAGGTGAGCAGGACGGCATTTACTACATGGTTATGGAATATGTGGAAGGTAAAAACCTGAAAGACTATATCCGGGAAAAAGGCCGTATACCGGTCCGTGAAGCTGTGCAAATTACCCGTCAGATTGCCGAAGCGCTTGAACAGGCTCATGCTGCCGGAGTAATTCATCGTGATATAAAACCGCAAAATATCCTTTTTTCCAGCAACGGCAAGGTGAAAGTAACTGATTTTGGCATTGCCATTGCCGGAGATGGTGTTACCGTCACCTTCGGTGACGAAATCATCGGTTCTGTGCAGTATATTTCCCCGGAACAGGCCCGGGGTGAACAGGCCGATAAACAATCTGACCTTTATTCCCTCGGCATTGTTTTCTACGAGATGGTCACCGGTAAAGTGCCTTTTGGCGGCGAAAGTCCCGTGGCTGTAGCGATGAAACACATCCAGGATGAAATTATCCCTCCCCGGCAGCTTGCAGGCGATATCCCTGAAGGGCTTGAACAGATCATTCTCAGGGCGGTAGAAAAGGATTTAGCGGAACGTTATAAAAATGCCGGTGAATTGCTGGCAGACCTTTCTTTTGCCGAAGACAACATACTGCCCGGTTCACAGCCGGGCCGCAGCATAGTCAATAACAGTTATGATGAAGATGATAATGAAATCTTAAGACCTTTTCCGGACAGGTCTTCAAAAAGCGGTAGTTTTTTAAGTTCCAGAGCTTTTAAGATCGGGTTAAAATTATTTTTCTTCATCGCTTTCCTGGCCCTTTTAACAGGCGGGGGACTATACGTTTATAACACCTACATTCTACTGCCCGAGATTGCGGTTCCCGATACCCGGGATATGAGTCAAAGTGAAGCGATCCAGCTGCTTGAAGAAGAAGGGCTTACCGTTAATTCAGAGATCACCTACATCAACGATCCCGAGATTGAGATTGGCAGCGTGGTCAGAACTGAACCTCCTGCAGGAAGATTGGTTCGTGAAAACAGGGTTGTCGATCTGTTTGTGAGCAAGGGCCCGGAATATATTGTAACGCCTGATCTTCTTGGTCGAACAGAAAGAGAAGCCGAGGTTATTCTTGACGAACTGGGCCTGGTCATGAGTGTGATTCGGGAGTATAACGAAGAGGTGGAAAAAGGGACAATATTTCGGCAGCTGCCCGGAGAATCGTTTCGCAGATCACCCGGTGAAGAAGTACTGGTTTATGTCAGCCTCGGCCGCGGTCCCTTTAAACTGGCCGATTTAGTCGGTTATTCCGAACAGGGTGCTGTCGATTACCTGGAAAAGAACGAGCTTAAACCACGTATACGCTACAGGTTTGCTATCGGCGCTTCAGGATTTGTTGTCGAGCAAAATCCGGAAGCAGGAGAAGAAGTTTATCCCGGGCAAGCTGTAGATCTGTATGTTGGCCAGTAGGGAGGTTTTATTTGCTCCGGGGAAAAGTGATTAAGGCGGCTGGAGGGTTTTTTACAGTTTGCGACCAAAACGGCAGAAACTACATCTGTCGGGCCAGGGGGGCGCTTAAACGAAATAAGCAAGCCCTGATTGTCGGAGACCGGGTTCTCTTCAAGCCTGGCAGCGCTGTTTCCGATCATTCAAACAGTGAAGGAGTGGTTGAAAAAGTACTGCCCCGCAGCAGCTGTATGCCCCGTCCACCGGTAGCAAATGTTGATCTGCTGGTTATAATCATGTCCCTAAAAAGCCCCGACTGCGACTGGCAGTTGATCAGCCGCATGACGGTTCTCGCTGAAAAAGAAAATTTAACTGTAATAATCTGTCTCAATAAAACCGATCTAATCTCTAAAGATGAATATAATGAGCTTACAGACCTGATCAAACCTTACCCCTACCCGGTTATTTTTACCAGTGCGCTCAGTTATGAAGGAGTTAATTATTTGAAAGAACATCTTAGCGGACAGTGTTCTGTTTTAGCCGGTCCTTCCGGGGTCGGAAAGTCTACTTTGCTCAACTGCATCCAGCCGGGCCTTGCTTTGCAGACCGGTGAAGTTAGCGAAAAAATCGGGAGAGGTAAACATACCACCCGCCAGGTCTCGCTTCTGCCTCTTGAAGGAGGCGGATCGGTTGTCGATACCCCCGGTTTTAGCCGCCTTGATTTTCCTGATATTGCACCCGGGCAGCTGGCAGATTATTTTCCTGAAATTGAGTCTTTACGCGGTTACTGCGGTTTCCGTGACTGCCGGCATATAAGCGAACCCAAATGTGTGGTTAAGCAGGAGCTTGGGAAAACAGTGAATCCGATGCGCTATGATCATTACCAGTACTTTTTTAATGAACTCGACAAGAGGGAGGCTTACTAGGTATGACCGTGAAAGTGGCCCCATCGCTTTTATCTGCCGATTTTAGCCGGCTGCGTGATGAAGTTGGGCGTATTGAAGAAAATGGCGCCGACTGGGTTCATCTTGATGTTATGGATGGTCATTTTGTGCCCTCAATAACCATCGGTCCCGTAGTGGTTAAGGCCCTGCGGCCGCATACAAAGCTCATAATGGACGCTCATCTTATGATCAGCGAGCCGGAAAATCATATCAAAGCTTTTACCGAGGCCGGGGTAGACCGGCTTACTGTCCAGTTAGAAACGACAGCTCATCTTGACCGGGCCCTGAGAAAAATCAGAGAACAGGGAGTTAAAGCAGGTGTGGCCCTGAATCCGGCAACACCTCCCCAGGTTCTGGAATATGTCTGGCCTCTTTTGGACCTGGTTTTGGTCATGAGTGTTAACCCGGGCGCAGGCGGTCAGGAATTTATTCCCGCCGTACTGCCCAAGATCAGAGCCGTTGCCGAACAAATTCGTTCCCGCAACCTTTCAACCGAACTGCAGGTTGATGGAGGGGTTAACCGCGACAATGCCCGGGTTATAATCGAAGCCGGTGCTACCGTCCTGGTTGCCGGTTCGGCCATTTTTAAAGCTGAAAACGGGATGGATTTGATCAGGGAAGTAAAA
>SKXC01000036.1 GCA_007128625.1 Syntrophomonadaceae bacterium
CCGGTCATACAGTGTTTAACTGGGCATTAAAAAAAGTCCGGGCCTCTGTGATTTCAATGCTATACCTGGGAGAACCTGTAGGAGCTACCCTGCTGGCCTTGATAATCCTCCGAGAAATCCCGTCAATGCTCCAGGTTTTAGGGGGTCTGACTATCCTTTTTGGCTTATATTTGATCATAAGATCGGGCATTTCTTCTGCATGATCCTGATTTAGAACAAATAAACATACCCCCTCTAAAAAAACTTAAAAAAAGAGGGGGCACAGGTTATAGCTGTTATCTTCAATGGCTGAAAAGTGGCTTAAAAATTACATTTCCATGCCATAATTAAATGCTTCCAGGTTGATATCCAATATTTTTGGAGGCATGTTTTTTTTCAGGGCGCTGATCATACTTTCCCGGGAAACTATTTCCCGATTCTTCAAAATAATCCCCAGGAACAATGAATTAATAACTTTCAAGTTACCCAGGGTCAGCAAGGCTTCTTTAAAATCATAGCCAAGCTCATTCCTGCCCATTGGGTTGGCTATTTCTTTACTATCATAGATTACCAGGCAGTCGTTGTTAACAAAATCTATGTAACGGTTATAAGCTTCCCGGGTAAGAGCAAGAATCAGGTCGGGAGAAACACACTTAGGATAATAAAGTTCCTGTTCAGATATAACCACCTGGGCCTCAGAATAACCACCACGGGCAGCAATACCGTAACTGGAGGTTAAAGAAACATTGTTGCCATCAATAATAGCGGCTTCACTAAGGATGCGTCCGGCTAGAATCAGACCCTGCCCACCTTCACCTGCTAAAACAACCTGCCAGTTGTTTTTCATTAATGGCCCTCCCCCCGGTCAGTTTCTGGTCCACCGGGATTCATTTCTCTATAGACACTTAAATAATCGGGGCGTTCTCTGTTAACCAGTTCTCCCGTTACCAGGTACTTTTCTTTATCCGCTTCATCTAATTTTTCATACCCTGCTTTGGACACCGTGATATCCTTTAAATATTTCATCATGGAAACAGTATCACCGGGAATATTTCTCCTGCCGAAATGGGTGGGGCAGGTATTGATTACCTCTACCATACTAAAACCCTGTTTTAACAGGGCTGCGGTTATAAACCTCTTCAACTGAGTCACATGATAGGCGGTAGTCCGGGCCACATAATTTGCCCCGCAGGTTTCTGACAGGGCACAGACATCAAACCCGGGTTCTGCCACACCTGCCGGAGAGGTTGTAGTACTGGATGATAATGGTGTTGTCGGTGAGTACTGACCGCCTGTCATGCCGTAGTTGAAATTGTTGGATATTATCGCCGTTATGTCAATATTGCGCCGGGCGGCATGGATAAAATGATTGCCGCCAATAGCCAGGGCATCTCCGTCACCCATTAAAGCAATTACATGCAGATCGGGATTGCCCAGCTTGATTCCTGTTCCAAAAGCCAGGGCCCTACCGTGACTGCCATGAAAAGCATGTGTTTTCATATAATCATCTGCCTTACCCCAGCACCCGATTCCCGTACTAATTACTACCTGGTGCGGGGGTATGTGCAGATCAGAAAGGGCTTCTGTAATAGCACGCAGTATAATCCCGTTTCCACATCCCGCACACCACATAAGAGGCAATGCATCCGATTTAAAGTATTCCTTGTAACCAAGGTTAACTGCCATTATTTCAATGCCTCCCTTATGGCGGCCATAATAATATCCGGGTCGATCAGGGCACCATCAATGCCGGAAGCCAAATATACCGGGGTGTTGGTCGCATTAACCCGGTTAACTTCTCCAATCAGCTGACCCTGGTTCATCTCGGCCACAACCACTGCTCCTGTTTTACCCAGAGCTTCTCTTACGATCCTGTCGGGGAAGGGCCAAATGGAAATAAGCCGCAACAGGTTAACCCGTATACCTTCTTTTTCTGCTTCACCTACAACATACTTACAAACTCTTGAGGAGGCACCATAAGAAATAAGGGTTACCTCGGCATGATCGGGGCCAAAATGTTCAACATCAACAATTTCATCAGTATAGTTATAGATCTTATCTTTTAACCGGGTTAACAATGCCCTGTTTGTTTGAGTTTTGAAATTTGAATAGCCGGTTTCGTCATGACAGGTGCTCGAGGCATGCACAATATGCCGATCCCCGTAAGCAGCCATGGGAGGAACCCCATTTTTATCCGGTTGATAGGGGAAATAATCTTCAGGGGAAACAAAAGGCTTTATGCGCTCAATAATGTCCAGTGAGCTTGGGTCGGGCAATTTAATGTTTTCATAAGTTTGCCCTATAACCTGGTCTCCCAGGATAATTACCGGCGTGCGAAACCTTTCGGATAAATTAAAAGCCCGTATGGTTAGATAGTACATCTCCTGTACTGTGGCTGGTGATAAAGCAATGATCGAATGATCGCCATGTGTGCCCCAACGGGCCTGCATAACATCAGCCTGGGCCGGTTGAGTCGCCAAACCCGTAGCAGGTCCAACCCGTTGTATATCGACAATTACACATGGTACTTCCTGATAAATCCCTACTCCCAGGTTTTCCTGCATCAACGAAAAACCCGGACCGCTGGTAGCGGTAAAAGACTTTTTACCTGACAAAGATGCCCCGATAATTGCCGCTATGCTTCCGATCTCATCTTCCATTTGTATAAATATTCCACCATAAGCGGGGAGTTCCCGGGCACATACCTCGGCGATTTCAGAAGAAGGAGTAATCGGGTAACCGGCAAAAAAACGAGCCCCTGCATCGATGGCTCCCCAGGCACAGGCATGGTTTCCCTCCATCAATTGAATCCCTTCCGGTCTACTCATTATCCACTACCTCCACACTAACAGCAAAATCAGGGCAGCGAAGCTCACATAAACGACAATTTGTGCATTTTTCGGGATCCTTTACCAGGGGCAAACCATCTTTATCAGCTTCATACACATTAGCATTGCAAAACTCAATACAAAAACCACATCGTTTACAAAAAGCCTCGTCAATTCTGATCGTTACTGCCATATTTGTTTTGTTCATTGATATTAATCCTCCGGCATACTTGCTGCTTTGACAGTATTTTTATTTTCCTTGATACTGAGGCTTTCTTTTTTCAATAAAAGCCTTAACCCCTTCTTTCTTATCTTCAGTAGCACAGGCCAGGGCATGAAGATAAGACTCATGGGCCAGGCCTTCATACAATCCTAACTCCAGGGAGCGATTAACTGCTTCTTTGGCGTACTGAAGAGCAAGAGGTGATTTCGCAGCCAGCTTTTGGGCAGTTTTTTTAGTTTCTTCCATCAGGTTCTCCGGTTCCACCAGTTTATTGACCAGGCCAATCCGGTGGGCCTCTTCAGCATCAATAATGCTGCCGGTCAAAACCAGCTCCATACCTCTTCCAAATCCCACCAACCGTGGGAGACGCTGGGTGGCACCATCTCCGGGGATTATTGCCAGGTTAACTTCGGGTGACCCCATCTGGGCGTCGCGGGAAGCCAGCCTTAAAGTGCAGGCGATAGCCAATTCCAAACCAGCCCCAAGGGCATAGCCATTGATTGCTGCAATTACAGGAATAGGCATCTCCCAAAGCATGTTAAAAACTTCCTGACGGCGCCGGGTTTGCTCCCGGCCCTTGA
>SKXC01000052.1 GCA_007128625.1 Syntrophomonadaceae bacterium
AAAGATATTTTCTGCAAAGTATAATATGTTACTATTAAGATAAGTTCAGCATAAAAACTGATTATTACAGCAATAGGCTTGATCCTCGTAATTTTTGATACCGTACTTGAAAGAACAATCAGGAATGCTTGGATTAAGCCGAAAGGGTAACCATAACAAAGAAGCGAGGAACTGATGAAACCGGATATTTGTAACTTTTTCCCCATACCGGATTTGCTCAAGACAGATCAGCTGCTGTGCATTCAGCCTCATCCCGATGATCTCGAAATTGGTGCCGGAGCTGCTGTTGCCCGCATGATTCAGTCCGGAACCAAAGTGACCTGCCTGACAGTTACAGACGGATCTGCCGGAACCTACGATTCTTCTGTCAGCCAGGACGACTTGATCCAAACCAGGTACCATGAAACCCTAAAAGCTTCAGAAATTTTAGGTATCAAAGAGCTGTTATGGCTTGGCTTTGCAGACGGGGGAAACCTCCCTTACGAAGAAGTCCGGACCGGAATAACCAGGACTATAAGGAAGATTAAACCGAATGCGGTGCTTGTATGCGATCCATGGCTGCCATATGAAGCCCATTCCGATCACATCCGTACCGGCCTGGCTGCCAGTGAAGCCGCTTTTCTATCAGGCATGCCCTATTTTTGTCCCTCTCTTCTGGAAGAAGGGTTTGAACCTCATACTGTCAGCATGATTGCTTTCTACTACACGGCTTATCCAAATACTTTCATTGATGTGGATAAAACCTGGGAACTCAAGCTGGCTGCGATCGATTGTCATACCAGTCAATTCCCTCCGGATAAGGTTAATATGCTAAAAGACTATTTAACCGCCAAAGCTCGTGAACAGGCAAAAAAACAGGACTGCGAATTTGTTGAAGCCCTGAAAGTACTCTCAACCAACCATTTGCATATATTTGAAGATGCCTGGCAGTGTTAAATAACTACATTGTGATCACAACCACGGTTGTACACTAATAAATACAATTATATTTAAAACTGTTGCTTTCTCCAAGATCTATAAATCAGCTTCGATTAAAACCAGCTGTTAAACCATTAGATATTAAGCTATCCATTTATCAACAGCGCTTGACATTTCTTTATGTTTAACTAGATAATATTAACGTAGAACACGTAGATTAATGAACACCAAAAAGAATAATGTAGTTTTAAGAACATAAAAAGGATGCATGTATTTGTTAAATAATTTGTCATACAAACTAGTTATATTAATATTTCTGGGTTTTCTTCTGTTACTAAGCACAGCCGGTTGTATTAGTGAAGATGAAATCTACGAAATGAAAACTGATCAAGAGTTCCAACAGGCTGTTGATCAAGCCGTGGAACTGCTCCTCCGGGAAGAAAACGATGAGGCTGTATATCAAAACCTGTATGAACTCTTTTCTAATCGCTACCCGGAAAATGAAATTAAAGAGCATGTGGAAAAAAGAGTAAATGAAGAAAAAGAAATATTCAGCCACCGGGTAGAAGAGATTGAGCAGCAGATTTCTAAGTTAGAAGAAAGGGTTAACGATTATTTAGATCAGTTAAAAGATGAGGATGAGGATATTTTTACAGATATAAAGGCCGGATCACTAAAACCACACTTTGACTGGATAGAAAAGCTGGACAATAAAATGGATGTAACCATTGACCATACTAGAATAATCGAATTAATGGAAGAAAAGAGAAATACATTAGACGAATTAGCCACTATACTGGAAAAAAAATTGCAGTCAGAACCGGATAGTTTAAATAGAGAACACCTGGAAAAAAGAGACCTGATCAATTATTTTTATGAAATCGAAGATTTACTCGAAAAAGACCATAGCATAACTGCCCGTTTTGATAGTGTAAGCGGTGAAAACTATATCAGCGACCGGGTCCTTTATGACGAATTGAAAAATAATATCATTCCGGAAAGCGAATCGTTGTTAGAAGCATTAATAAAAATAAAGGTGGCTAATGAAGAGATTGTCAAGCTGCATCAAGTTTATAAAGAAGGCTGGGAGCTTCAGCTCGAGGGTTTTGTGCTCCTGACAGAAGCCCTTAGCTTGGAAGATGATGAAAAAATAGATCAGGCTAACCAGCTTATCAAGGAAGGAACTGACTTACGGGATAAATTTATCGAAGACTTAAATGAAATGTTGTAGAATAATGCAGAAGGATTAATGACCACCTTTAAAGAAATTTTAAATAACAAATAGATCAGGAAAGGATGGTCAACATGGGTTTTGCACTTTCCAAGCTGCAGCTAAACAGCCCTGCTTTTGAATTTCGGGGCAAAATACCCCGTAAGCATACCGGTGAAGGAGTCGATATATCTCCTGCTTTCGAATGGTCCAAAGTGCCTGAAGGCACCCATTGTTTTGCCTTGATTTGCCATGATCCGGATGCCCCGCTGCTATCAACCGGCAGTTACGGTTTTGTTCACTGGGTTCTTTATAACATACCCGGTTCAGTAACCCGTTTGCCGGAAGGAACTGAAGATTACACCAGTGGAATTAACGATGCCCGTAAAGAAGGCTATATGGGTCCCATGCCTCCTGAAGGCCACGGCATCCACCACTATTATTTCTGGATTATAGCAATAAATAAAGAAATGGATCTGGATCCGGGTCTGACTCTCTGGCAGCTGCTCGAACAAATTGAACCTTATGTAATTGGAATGAATCGTCTGGTTGGCATATATGAAAGATAAAATGGCCTGAACATCGATACTAAATTATGCTTGAATATAAAAAATTGTCAGCGTGATAAATACAAAGCAGGTAACCATACACTTATTTTTTCAGGGTCAAATACTGTTCATGACAGCATGTTAAGGCTTTTTTGCTAGCAACAGGAAACTAAAATAATTTGATTATCATTAAGAGTAATACGGGGTTGTCATGCTTAAGAGTTAATCCTTAAACTACTCTTTTTTCACCTTGCTTCCATGCTTTTTAGCGATATTTTTATCTGATTAGATCTTGTAAGATAAAGGTAATAATAAATCAACTACCTGTGTTTTACAGGTGCAGTTATTTTTAATGTAAAACTATCTCAAAATGAAATTAGTACATTTATATGCTTTCGTTGGTCCTGTTAAGCTGGCAGCTTGAACACAATTAGTGTTAACTAATTCTGAAACTATACTAAGTAAAGGTAAAACATACCTAAGAGGTGTTTAAAAATGAGATATGCAGAAACAGGCTACAATTTAGAAATTGATATGTCAACAGGAAATATTGAGAAGGTAGAAACAGATACGGAATTGACCAACCATTATCTGGGAGGTCTGGGCACCAATGCCAGGATATTGTGGGACAGGGTTCCTCCCGAAGCTGATCCTTTTTCACCCGACAACCTCCTTATTTTCGGTGCCGGTCTGTTAACCGGCACTCCAGCGATCGGCTGCAACCGGACAATCATCACCACCTATTCTCCCCAGACTCTTTATATGGCTTTTTCCATGATGGGTGGTTTTTTTGCTCCTGAGTTAAAACATGCCGGTTACGACAAAGTAATATTCAGGGGTAAGTCACCCGATCTCGTTTACGTATGGATTAATAATGACCAGGTGGAAATCAGGGACGCATCTCATTTAAGGGGCAAAGGGGCGGTTGAAACCGAAAAGCTGCTAAAAGAGGAGCTTGGAGATTCGAGGGTGCAGGTTGCCTCAATTGGTCTGGCCGGCGAGAACAGGGTTTATATGGCTTCAATCGAACATGGGCGTTCCAGCGCCAGCAGGCTCGGACTGGGTGCCGTGATGGGCGATAAAGGAATTAAGGCCATCGCTGTAAGGGGTACTAAGGATGTGAATCTGGCCCGTCCGATGGAGGTTATAGATTTTTGCAATTATCTTATAGATTATATACCGGAACGTGACAGCAATCCCATACCCGGGGTTATGCCCATCCTGGCCGGACTTGGTTCACCGAAAGAAATGTTGATCCATGATGAAAAATGGCATACGGAGAACTTCATGTGGGGCAATGCCCGCACGCGCATCAAGGATTACTGGACAAAAGATGTGGAAGAGAAGTGGAAAGAGACCCAGGAAAGTGTGCGCACACGCCTGATCAGTTGTTACAATTGCCCTATGGAATGTGGAGCAATCGTCTCTGTACCGGGCATTTCTACATACATGATGAAGTGTTTCTCAAAATTGACCTATACCATGGCAGCCTATTCCGATCTCGATTTTGGCTTTAGAATTGCCCAGAGAGCTACCGAATATGGAGTAGACGGTTTCTCTACCCCCCAGGTGATGGCTTTTGCCCTCGAGCTATATGAGGCCGGTATTCTCACCGACGATGATCTGCCGGGACTGCCTGAAGGTAACGAGGAACGCTTTTACTGGCTGCTTGATCGGATTGTGCGGCGCGAAGGCATTGGCGATGTTTTGGCCAACGGGGTTTATTGGGCTGCCCGGGCTATTGGCAAAGGGGCCGAAGAATATGATCACAACACGATCAAGAAGCACGAGCAGCTGCCGCTGAAGCTTTCCATGCTCAACCCAATCTATTTTCTCATGTGGGCTACCGGTGAGAAGATTAACATCACCCAGATCGAAGGAAATTTCCCGCAGGCTCCGTTCCCTACTCGTGAAGAGCGAGAAGCCTTTGTTGAGGATTGGCCCCATGTACCCCATGAAAAATTTAAGGAATACTTTGTGAACTGGGAGCTGCGCGGAGAAAACTCCTTCCCCTATTATCCGCCGCCAGAGGCCACCTGTGATATCGTTGATTGGCAGGAAACGATGCACTATATTGATGATGCTCTCGGGGTATGCGCCGGTTTATCCTCCTTTCCTCTCAAACCCCCTTATCATATTCATAACTGGCCCGTCTTGATCTCGGCGGCAACCGGAATGGAGATGGACAAAGATAAGCTGTGGGAAATTGCCAGGAGAAACCGCACTCTGATCAGGGCCATCAATGTACGGAGAGGTCTGCGCCGGAAAGATGACCGTCCCCCTGAAAATCACTGGAAAAAGAGGTTTCCGGAGCTTGAAGAAACGCTCCTTGATACCTATTATGAATTGAAAGGCTTTGATAAAAATGGTATTCCTACCAGGGAGTCCTTGCATGATTTAAATATGGACTTTATCAGTGAAGACTTTGAAAAGAGAGGGATTTATAACGATGGCCAAAGTGAAGAAAAAAGTTAAAGTAATTAAAATTGACACGGATAAGTGTAACGGTTGTCGGTCATGTGAGGTAATTTGTTCTGCTTTTCATGCTTCCGATAAATATAGTATTGTCAACCCTGCCAGAGCCAGGATTCGCTTGGTGCGAGAGCCATTAAATGATGTTTATCTACCCGTATATGCCGGTGAGTATACCGGGGCGGAATGTATGGGCAGAGATAAGTATACTGTCGACGGCAAGGAATATGAAGAATGTGCATTTTGCCGCGCATCCTGTCCGTCACGGGATGTCTTTAAAGAGCCGGACTCCGGATTGCCTTTAAAATGTGACATGTGTGAAGAGGATCCTCCTCTGGATGAACCGCTCTGTGTAAAATGGTGCCTTTCGGATGCCCTAACCTACGAAGAGCGGGAAGAAGAGGTAGAGGAAGAAGAAGTTTTGGAAGAAATGGACACGGGGCTCAAGTCACTTGTGGATAAGTACGGCCTGGACAATTTAGTGGACTCAATGGCCCGCATGCTCAAGAAAGATTAAACTTTTTTAGGGAAAGAAGGGATTACATCATCGTGGATACTGAAACTCCGATCAAGGAAGTTATCGAGGAAATAAAAGAATTTGGCGGAGATGCCGTCAAGTACTGCTATCAGTGTGGAAAATGCGATACTGTATGTCCCTGGAATAAAGTAATCAATTTTAGCATCCGTAAATTGATTCGGGAAGCAACATTTGGGATACCGGAAATAGAACTTGAAGAAGTCTGGCGCTGTACCACCTGTGGCAAATGTCCCCAGGAATGTCCCAGAGATGTAAAACAGATCGACGATGTTGTCGCGATGCGCCGTATTGCGGCAGAATACGGTGTCTCATCAACTCTACTGAAACCTGTGCGCTCGGCAAGTGCCAGTCTGGCGGCGGAAGGCAATCCTTTCGTCCAGGAAAGATCGAAAAGAAGGGACTGGACAAATGGTTACAACGTCAAAACATTTAGTGAAGAGATGGAGATATTGTATTTTCCCTGCTGCTATGTGAGCTATGATCAAAGATTGATGGAAATAGCCCGCGCAACGGTCACTATTCTCCAGAAGGCCGAGGTGGATTTTGGAATATTGGGGACTGAGGAAAATTGTTGCGGGGAGAGCATCCGTAAGACCGGCAATGAAGAGGTCTATAAAGATCTGGCCAGGGAAAATATTAAAACATTTATCGATCACGGAGTAAAAAGGATCCTGGTCTCTTCCCCCCATTGTTACGAAACTTTTGTAAATGAATATCCTGAATTCAAAGCATCATTTGAGATAGTTCATATTACCCAATACTTACTTGAGCTTATAAACGAGGGAAGAATTCAAATCAACAAGGAATACCCGAAGAAAGTAACTTATCATGATCCATGTTACCTGGGTCGCCATAACGGCATATATGAGGAACCACGGGAAATCTTGAAATCAATTCCCGGTTTGAAATTTGCCGAATTGCCTGATTCGCATAAAGACAGTCTCTGCTGTGGTATGGGCGGTGGCAGGATCTGGATCGACACCAAAATGCCTGAAAGATTTTCCAACCTTAGAATGGAACAAGCCATTGAGCTTAAATCCGAGGTGCTCGTTACTGCCTGCCCCTATTGCATTGATGCCCTTGAAGAAAGCAGGTCGGGTTTAAATTATGAAGATAAGATACTGGTAAAAGACATCACAGAAATTCTTCAGGAAGTAATTTAGTTAACTGAGGAGCAACCATACAGGAAGGTATTGACAGATTAAGGAGTTTAATCTGACAAACGAAATTGACTGCCACCACTATTCCGATCAGGGATGGGTAAAAAAACAGTTATACCGTCCGGTGAGATAGCCCTTAACATCTTTGTAAAACGGCAGAAATTGGTTACAATTCAGTGTACTCCAATTAAGTTAGGCTTCTTGTTCTTGGATTTCTCCTTACTGAAGAGATTATCTCTGGTTTGTAAAGTTATAACCAGCATACAGCTCTATAATAATAATTCAATGGATCAGTTAAACCGGGCCAACAAAAACAGATTAACCTGACGAGGTGATAGAAAGTGGACAATGGATTGAAAATGGCAAGCAGCGGCAAACAGCTGATTAAAAGTATGGCCGGCAATAATTTTGGCGATGTGATGGTTGTCGGTGGGGGAGTCAGCGGTATACAGGCCTCACTGGACCTGGCCTCGGCTGGTTTTAAAGTTTACCTTGTTGACGAAGCGCCGGCCATCGGGGGCCATATGGCCCAGCTGGATAAAACCTTTCCCACCAATGATTGCTCCATGTGAATACTCTCACCCAAACTGGTCGAGGTCGACCGGCACACCAATATCGAGGTTCTTTCCTACACTGAGGTAGACAGGGTGGAGGGAGAGGCTGGTAATTTTAAGGTTAGGCTAAAGAGAAAGCCCCGCTATGTTTTGGAAGATAAATGTACGGGTTGTACTGTCTGTGTTGAATTTTGTCCGGTGAAATTTCCCGATCCTTTTAACCAGGATATTTCGCAAAACAAAGCGATTCATATTTACTATTCTCAAGCTATTCCCCTTATTACATATATCGATGAAAGCTGTCTTTATCTTAAAGAAAAAAAATGCCGTATTTGTGAAGCGGTTTGTCAAAATGATGCGATTGATTTCAGTCAAACCGAAGAATTTATGGATATCAAGGTTGGAGCGGTAATTCTTGCTCCAGGCTTTGAACCATACGATCCCGGCCTACGGGAAGACTACGGTTATGAGAAATATCAAAATGTAATTACCAGTATGGATTATGAACGTTTAACTGATTCGACCGGACCGTACGAGGGCCAGGTTTTACGCCCTTCCGATCAGCAGCATCCACGTAACGTGGCCTGGATTCAATGTGTTGGCTCACGGCAGGTTAATCCTCCGGGAGCAAATAGTTACTGTTCTTCGGTATGCTGTACCTATACCCAGAAACAGGTTATTTTAGCCAAAGAACATGATGCAGAAAGCGAATGCACTGTTTTTCATAACGATATTCGTTCACACGGGAAAGATTTTGAACGATATTACCAGCGAGCAGAAAATCTCCCGGGAGTTAGGTTTATCAGAAGCTACACATCAGTTGAAAAAGAAGACCCGGAAACAAAAAATATTACTATCAAGTATGCCACCAACGAGGGTGGTGTTAAAGAAGAGGAATTTGACCTGGTGGTTTTGTCTGTTGGTTTAAATCCTCCTACCGGTAACGAAAGCCTGGCAGCTAAATTTGGTATCGAACTCAATGAGCACGGCTTTTGTAAAACAGATCCCCTCAATCCGATGCAAACTTCCCGGCCCGGTTTTTATATCAGTGGCGCCTTCCAGGGACCGGTAGACATCCCTGAATCAGTGGTCACAGCGAGCGGGGCAGGTTCCCAGTGCGGGGCGCTTTTAAATTACAGGCGGGGCGACCTGTCGACGGATCGGGTTTATCCGCCTGAAAAAGATGTATCGGCAGAAGAGCCCCGGATCGGGGTATTTGTATGTCATTGTGGGGCGAATATTGGCCGGGTGGTTGATGTGCCATCTGCTGTTGAATATGCTCTCACGCTGCCCAATGTAGTATATGCCCAGGAACAACTTTTCTCCTGCGCCACGAATAGTGCAGAAGAAATAACGGAGAAAATCAAGGAGAAAAATCTTAACCGGGTAATCGTGGCCGCATGTTCTCCCCGTACCCTTGAAATGCTCTTTCGCGACACCCTGCGAGAAGCGGGTCTGAACCAGTATTACTATGAAATGGCCAATATCAGGGAGCACTGCTCCTGGGTCCACCCCAAGGAAAAAGAGGAAGCCTTGCTCAAATCTAAAGATATCATTCGCATGGCCGCAGCGAGGGCCCGCCACCTGGAACCGCTGATGGAAATTGAACTGCCGGTAAATAAAAGGGCACTGGTAGTTGGCGGCGGTATAGCCGGTATGACCTGTGCCCTGTCGATTGCCGCCCAGGGCCACGAGGTTTGCCTTGTGGAAAAAGAACAGGAACTGGGGGGGACGGCTCGTCAAATTTATCATACCCTGGAAGGGCTTGATGTTCAGGATTATTTAAAAGATTTGATTGCAAAAGTTTATCATCACCCTTCTGTTCGAGTTTATACCGGCGTTCAAATTACTGGTAACAGCGGATATATTGGTAATTTTGTTACCACGCTACAGTCTAAAGAGACCACGACCAAAATTGAACATGGAGCAACGGTAATTGCGACCGGTGCCGACGTTTATACCCCTTCCGAGTATTTATACGGAGAAGATGAGCGCGTGCTTACTCAATTAGAGCTTGAAGAGAAAATTGCCACCGATGATCCGGCAGTTGTTGATGCCGAGTGCCTGGTTATGATCCAGTGTGTCGGCTGTAGAAATGAGGACAGAGATTACTGCAGTAGAATTTGCTGTAACGAGTCCGTTAAAAATGCACTTGAACTTAAAGAAAAAAACCCGCAGATGGATATATATGTTCTCTTCCGGGATATGCGAACATATGGCTACAAAGAAGATTATTATCGTGAAGCGGCTGAAAAGGATGTTAAGTTTATCCGCTACGAGCCGGAACATGAGCCAGTTATCGAGGCGGCCGAGGGTGAAGATCGACCGGTGCTTCGGGTTACCTTACCAGATTATGTTTTGGGCAAAAAGCTGGAAATCGATGCTGATATTGTGAGCCTGGCTGCGGCAGTTGTTCCTTCAGCAGGAACCAAAGAGCTGGAAAGTATGTTTAAAATTGGATTAAATCCTGACGGTTTCTTTAAAGAGGCTCATGTCAAACTGCGTCCTGTAGAGTTTGCGACAGAAGGGGTCTACTTGTGTGGATTAGCCCACTATCCGAAACTTATTTCAGAATCAGTCAGCCAGGCATGTGGTGCTGCCGGCCGGGTTTTAGCTCTTCTTTCAAATGATATTGTTACAGCCTCTGGTTCCATTTGTGAAGTGGATGAAAGCTTATGCATCATGTGCGGAGCATGTATTGAATCCTGCACATACGGTGCAATCGAAACTCATGAAACGCCTCAGGGTAAAAGAGCCCGGGTTATACCGGTTCTCTGCAAGGGAGATGGTCTCTGCAATACTAAATGTCCGGTAGGGGCAATACAGCTAAAACACTTTACTGATCAGGAATTATTTAGCCAGATTGATGCGGAAGTTCCGGAAAAAGCCAAGACAGCGGTTTAAACCGCATTTCGAAAAAGGGGGTGGGCATGAATGGATACCGGAATAAAATTCAAACCGAGAATTATCGGTTTTCTTTGCCAGTGGTGAGGATACGGAGCTGCAGACCTGGCTGGCGTGTCCAGACTACAATATACAACTGAAATCAGGCTGATTCGAGTCATGTGTACCGGCAGGGTAGATCTTGCCCATGTGTTAAGGGCTTTCAACAATGGCGTGGATGGGGTTTTTATCGGCGGATGCCATTTGAATGAATGCAATTATATTACCAATGGTAATTTCCATGCCCTGAAAATGGTCTGTCTTTGCAAAAGAATAATGGATCATATTGGGTTAAGCCCGGAAAGGCTGAATATGGAGTTTATGTCTTCCGGTGAAGGAAACCTTTTCGTTGAATCGGTTAATGCTTTTGTTAATAATGTAAAAGAGCTGGGACCCTTGGGCAGGGGTGAAGGCCTGGATGAAACCGAATTTAAATTAAAGCTTCAGGCATATTCAGATATGGTTCCTTATATCAGGTTGGTCGATAATGAAAAACTGAGGATACATTTTGACCAGAAAGAACAATATGAGGAGTATTTCTTCAGCGAGGAGTTTGACAGGTTATTTAATGAATTAATAGCAAGCAAGGTGCACACATATATTAAGGTCAATCCCGTATCTTAAGCACTTGTTGTATTGCTCTCAGACAAACCCGGTACCGGGATATGCTCCACCGTAAAGGAGGACTTTAAATGGTTTCATTAACCATTAATGAAAAGATAGTGGAAGTTGAACCAGGGACAACAATTCTGCAGGCAGCTCAAAGCCTGGGGTGTTTTATTCCCACTTTATGCTACAACCCTCAGCTCTCAACAACAGGGACATGCGGGATATGTGTTGTCCAGGTGGATAAAGCTGATGAACTGGTGGTTTCCTGTGAAACTCCCGTATCAGAAGGTATGGTAGTTTACACCGATACCGAGCGGGTCCATAATGCCCGCAGGGAAGTCTTAAACAATATAAGGGAAGGTCATCCCCTGGAATGTTTTACCTGTGAAAAGAACAGTGATTGCCGCTTGCAGGACTACTGCTACCTTTATGGAGTTTTTCAGCTTGATTATACCGGTTACCAGAAAAAGTATGAGATCGAAGACACCAACCCCTTCTTTATCCGGAACATGGACAGATGTATCAGGTGCGGTCTCTGTGCTCGCATATGCAATGAGATTAATGGTGCCGGGGCATTTAACCTGGCAAACGATGATCATGAGCCGGGCATGGTGGTCTTTACAGAGCCATCCTGTGTTTTCTGTGGTATGTGCGTGGATGTATGTCCGGCAGGTGCTCTCATTGCCAAGCAGAAAATGGGAACAGGTCGAGTTTGGGATGCTGAGCTCGTTAAAACTGTTTGTCCCTATTGCGGTGTCGGGTGTGGGCTGGAATTGCATGTAAAAGACAATACGGTAGTGAATGTCCGCGGGGATTTGACCAGCCCTGTCAGCCGTGGTCAGACCTGTGTCAAGGGAAGGTTCGGTTTTGATTTTTTAAGCAGCCCTGAACGCCTGACTACACCCTTGATCAGAAAGAACGGAGAACTGGTTAAATCAACCTGGGATGAAGCGATTGACCTTGTTGCAGAAAAGCTCAAAGTATTTAGAGGTGCGGAGCTGGCAGGATTAGCTTCGGCACGTGCAACAAATGAGGACAACTACCTTTTTCAGAAATTGATACGCTCTCTTGGTTCAAACAATATTGATCACTGTGCCCGTCTCTGACACGCCCCGACGGTAGCCGGTCTGGCTACTTCTTTCGGTAGTGGCGCAATGACAAACAGCATCGGGGAGACTGAAGATGCGCAAGCCATGTTTGTCATAGGTTCCAATACTACTGAGACTCATCCTGTATTGTCATACAGAATGAAAATGGCAAAGAATAAAGGGGCCAAACTGATTGTAGCCGATCCGAGGCAGATTGAGCTGTCCAATCATGCCGACATCTTTTTACAGCTGCGACCGGGAACTAACGCGGCCCTGGTAAACGGGATTATTAACGTGATCATTGAGGAAGAGCTGGCTGATGAGCAATTTATCCGGGATAGAACCGAAGGTTTCGAAGAGATGGCCCAGGTTGTCAAGAAATACAGCCCCGAGCATGTTGAAGAAATAACAGGAGTTGCGGCTGAAGACATTCGTCAGGCAGCACGGCTCTATGCCGGGGCCGATAGCGGTGCCATTTACTATACCATGGGTGTAACACAGCATACCGATGGAACCAATACTGTCTCAGCCATAGCCAACATGGCCATGGTCACTGGTAATGTGGGAAAACCCTTTAGCGGTGTAAATCCCTTAAGAGGACAGAATAATGTCCAGGGAGCCTGCGATATGGGTGGTTTGCCCGGGGTCTTTACCGGTTACCAGGGTGTTAATGATGAGGCTGCAAGGACAAAATTTGAAGAGGCCTGGGGCGTAGAACTTAATGCTGAACCCGGTTTAACCATCACCGAAATGTTTGACAGTGTTTTGGATGGTCAGATAAAAGCCCTTTTTGTTATGGGTGAAAATCCTGTTCTCAGCGATGCAAATATCAGACATGTTGAGGAAGCCCTGGACAAAATTGAGTTTTTGGTCGTTCAGGATATTTTTCTTACGGAAACAGCAGCCCGGGCTGATGTGGTCTTGCCTGCCGCTGCTTTTGCCGAGAAGAACGGCACCTTTACCAATACAGAGAGGCGTGTCCAGCTGATCCACCAGGCTGTAAAAGCACCCGGTGAGGCGAAAGCTGACTGGGT
>SKXC01000075.1 GCA_007128625.1 Syntrophomonadaceae bacterium
AGGGCCTGGGTATTTTCCTGCCTTTAATAACCACCAACTGTGCTATTATGGCTGTAGCGCTGCTAGCGGTAAGAGAAAACTTCGCCTTTGGTGAAGCGGTGGTTTTCGGGCTGGCCGCTTCACTAGGTTTTTCACTGGCTCTCGTGATCATGGCCGGAATCAGAGAACGCCTGGAACTGGCTAAAGTACCGGAAGTTTTACAGGGTTCTGCAATTACATTAATAACGGCAGGAATCCTGTCACTGGCATTTCTTGGTTTTAGGGGAATGCTGACTTTGTAGGGCCTGTTGTAAAATAGTTTATATAAATCGATCGGATTTTAAATAGCTCTATTTTTTATTACGAGGTGAAAAAATTTTGCAAATAGCATATGCAATTATTGCTTTGGGCTTAATCGGATTATTTTTTGGGGTTCTTCTGTCTATCGCGGCGCGCATATTTGCAGTCAAGGTGGATCCAAAGGTAGATGCAATAATTGAAGTTTTGCCGGGCGGTAACTGTGGAGCCTGCGGTTATGCCGGGTGTATCAATTTTGCTGAAGCTGTTGCAGAGGGCAAAGCTCCGACTAACGCTTGTATCCCCGGAGGAGAAGATGCCGCCAAAACGATAGCTGCCGAGCTTGGACAGGAAGTTGTCGAGTCGGAGTCTTTAATTGCAACTGTTTTTTGTATCGGTGATAACACAAATACAACAGACCGATTTATCTATGACGGGGTAGAAGATTGTGCTGTAGCCGGCAGGTTTAATGGAGGATTTAAGTCCTGCAGTTATGGCTGTCTTGGTCTGGGGAACTGTGTCCGGGCCTGTCCTTTTGAAGCGATCAAGATCGATAAAAACGGTTTACCTGTAGTAGACCAGGAGGCCTGCACCGGCTGCGGCCTTTGTGTCAGTGCCTGTCCCCGAAATCTAATTAAAACCCTGCCCCGCTCTGATCAGGGACACCTGGTACTTTGCAGTTCACAGGATCGGGGCAAATCGGTCTCGAGGGCCTGCTCGGTAGGTTGCATCGCCTGCAAAGCGTGTGTTAAAGCATGCCCGCAGGAGGCCATTGGGATGGACGATAAACTTGCGGTGATCGATCTCGACAAGTGTAATGATTGCGGCGAGTGCGTTCCTGTATGCCCACCGGGAACGATACATCCCCGCTCTTCAATACCGAAAAAGCTGGGAGAAGAAAAAGAGCTGTTAACAGCTTCTGAAACTTCTGGCAAAAATGGCTAAGGTTAATTTTTTAAAGCAGGTGCATATGAAATAATTATTGCATGGAATAATATTTAAGTACAGGTGGATAGTTAAGTATGAAAAAGGAATGGTTAAATTATATCGGTGTAACCCTGGTCCTTTTCTTTTTCTGGGTTGCTGTGAGCGGTTCTTTTCACTGGCCGCAGCTGGTAGTCGGATTTGCAGCGGCTGTTTTTGTGGTTTATTTCAATCGCAATATGCTGATCACCTCAAAGGACCGGCCCCCGGTTAACCTGAAGAATATTTTATGGCTATTTGGCTATTTTTTTAAACTGCTCAGAGACATTCTGATTGCCAATTTCCAGGTAGCCTATCTTGTTTTACATCCAAGGATGCCGATTGTTCCCAATATGGTTCCTTTAAAAGTTGAAATTGACAGTGTAGCCAGCCGGGTGCTGCTGGGTAATTCGATTACCTTAACCCCGGGAACCTTAACCGTGCTGGCCGATGAAAAGGATTTTTTGGTTCATGCCCTGACAATTGAAAACGGTGAAGCTCTTAAAGACTGGCCCTTGATCGCCAGGCTTAAACTGATGGAAGGTGGCAAATAGTGGTTTTTGAACAAATACTTGATATCCTGTATGCACTGGGGGCAATTTTGGTCATGGTCCTGATATTTCTGTCCATGATCAGGGCCCTGGTCGGCCCTACAGCCCCGGACAGGGTTGTGGCAATCAATATTATTACCACCTATACATTGATTATTATCACTTTGATCGCCCGTATTTACGAGCAGGTTTACTTTCTTGATATTGCCATGGTTTATGCCCTGATGGGTTTTATTACAACCATTGGTGTAGCCAAGTACCTGGAGAAAGGGGCACTGGACAAATAGACGCTTTGCTGGATACAATTCTTTATATTGTTTCGATTATTTCCCTGGTAGTCGGCATGTTTTTCCTGCTTGTAGCCACAGTTGGATTGCTGCGCCTGCCGGATGTTTATAACCGGCTTCATGCTACGACCAAGTGTGATACCCTGGGATCGGGACTGGTATTGCTCTCCCTGGTTTTGCAAAGTGAACTGGCGGTTGCGATCAGGTTAGCCCTGCTGATCATATTTATTTTAATTACCAACCCGACGGCTGCTCATGTTATTGCCCGGGCTGCCTATACAACCGGGATTCGCCCGATAGTTGGCAGGAGTGAGTCAAATGACTGAAATATTACCTGAAATATTAAATGCTTTACTTTTATTGTTTTTAGTTGTCTGTGCCATTGCAGTGGCCCAGATTCGTGACATGCTCAGTGCGGTGATTGTATTTGCTTCTTTTGGTTTGATTATGGCAGTTATCTGGCAGCAGCTCAGTGCTCCCGATGTAGCCATGGTTGAAGCTGCGCTCGGTACAGGGGTTACTACCCTGTTGTTGATAGCAACAATTAGTAAAACCAAGCGGACTGAATAATTATTTGTCCGGGGGAGGGTTTTACAGGTGGAAGATTTACTATTTATAATAATTGCAGCGATTTTTGCCATGAGGTATCTTTTACGCCTGCAGGCCCGGGGTGTATTTACCATTTTGCTGATCGGTCTGATCGGATTTTTCTTCAGTTTTACCGTGGCTGAAATGCCACCGTTTGGAGATCCGAACAACCCGGTTTTTAATGAAATCCCAATCCGCTACATGGAATCAGGAGTAGCTGAAACCGGAGCGGTCAACATTGTAAGCAGCGTAATTATTGATTACCGCGCTTTTGACACCCTGGGGGAAGCAACAGTTTTATTCGTGGCTATTGCTGCTGTTATAGCCACCTTGAAATCTCATTAATTTGGGGGTAGATTAACCTGGAAGATCAAATTGCTCGAATAACCAGCCGTCTTGTAGTTCCCTTTATCCAGGTTTATGGAATCTACATCATTCTGCACGGCCATCTATCCCCGGGTGGAGGTTTTTCCGGGGGCGCAATTTTTGGTGCCAGCCTTGTTCTGGTTGCTCTTTCCTTTAACCTGGACGTGGGGGCCAAGCAGATTTCCCATGCTACTGCTTCAATCCTGGAAAGCGGTGGAGCCCTGGGTTTCATAGCCACCGGCCTGGTAGCAGTGGCCCTGGGAGGCAAATATCTGGCCAACCAGGCAGCGGGGTTTCCCCTCGGTGAGGCCGGAGAACTGTTCAGTGCCGGCTCAATATTTGTGATTACTGCTTTTCTTGGTGTTAAAGTAGCAAGCACCATAGTCACTTTGTTTTATAATATTATTGAGGGGGAATATTAAAATGGAGATGCTCATTAAAATCCTTCATAATTATTATTATATGGTGGCGATTTTGTTGTTCATTATTGGCATGCACACCATGCTTACCCATTCCAACCTGATCAAAAAAGTTATTGCCATGAATATAATGGATACCTCGGTTTTTCTGCTGTTCGTAGCAATTGGCTATACTTATGGGGGAGAAGCACCGATTATCAGGGAAGGTAGCGAAGTATTATATGTTAACCCCCTCCCTGGTTCCCTGATGCTGACTGGAATCGTTGTTGCCGTCAGCATAACAGCTTATGCTTTAAGCCTGGTTGTTAAAATTTATCGCTTTTACGGAACAGTGGATTATGATGAAATATGCCTGATAAGGAGCCAGGAGTAGTGGGAATTGACCAACATTTTCCAGCTTTAATCATAGCAATTCTTTTTGGCATTGCTTTTTTATCCCCACCTTTGTTTCGCTGGGCCAGAAAATTTAGTGCGCCTGCCCTTATTACAGGTCTTGCCCTTTCACTGATCATGGCGGTTTACCTGCTGGTTTTAGTATTGCAGGGTGGTGAGTTTACTTATCACATGGGTGGTTGGCCGCCTCCCTGGGGAGTAGAATTTAAAGTAAACCTGTTAAGAGCTTACATGCTTATAGTTGTCCTTGCAGTAAGCCTGTGGATTATGGTCTATGCTTTAAAGGATCTGGAGCATGAATTGAAAAAAGATCTCCTGGGCTGGTATTATTCGCTATATGCCCTGCTGGTTGGCTCAATGGCCGGTATGGCTTTGACTAACGACCTGTTTAACCTTTTTGTGCTCATGGAAATATGCGCAATTTCAGCCTGTGGTATAATATCGATCAAAGAAGATAGGGCTTGCCTGGAAGCCAGCTTTAAATACCTGATTTTGAGTGCTATGGGAACCGGGTGTTTCCTGCTCGGCGTGGCAATGCTCTACATGGTTACAGGTCAGCTAAATTATGACCTGGTTAATGAAGCCCTTCCGGCAGCGATTGAACTGTATCCAAATAATATGCTTGCCGCCTCCGCTCTGTTTATTGTTTCATTCGGGACCAAGGCTGCTCTTTTCCCTTTGCATGTGTGGCTTCCCGATGCCCATGCTTCGGCGCCTTCTCCGTCAAGTGCCATGCTGTCCGGGTTAGTAATTAAAATTTATGCTTTTGCCCTCTTCATTATGTTTTACCAGGTATTTCCCCGGTCATTGCTTGAATCAATACCCTTAAATGAGATTGTTATTTGGCTGGCATCGGCGGGAATTATGTTTGGATCAATATTTGCGATGGTTCAGGTAGATTTAAAGAAAATGCTGGCCTATTCCAGTATAGGACAGATCGGTTATGTTTTCCTGGGCATAGGTCTGGATGATACCATAGCGATTACCGGTGGGTTTTATCACCTGCTGGTTCACGCCATTATGAAGTCGATGCTGTTTATGTGTGCCGGGGTGATTATTTATTCCACCGGTATCCGCCAGATTAAACAGCTGGGGGGTATCGGGCAGGTTTTACCTGTAACCATGATCGCTTTTACTATCGGCAGCGCTTCGATGATTGGTATCCCGGGTACCGGTGGTCTGATCAGTAAGTGGTACCTTGCCCTGGGCGCCCTGGAGATCGGAAGGCCTATCTTTGTAGTCATTATCCTGGTTAGCAGTTTGTTAAACGCAGTTTATTATATGCCGATTATTGTCAATGCTTTTATGCAGCAGGAGGAATTTCAGCATGAGGTTAAACCGGTACCCCGGCAAATGTTAATTCCTCTTGTTGTGGGGATGGCAGGCGTTATCTTTTTCGGCGTGTTCTCCAGGCCGGTTATAACATTGTTAGAGAACGCCATGCAAATATTTTTATAAAATTATTGGGATGTTTTGGCTGGAGTAATAATTGCTGTAATCTTTAGTTGAACTATACCGTGAAGTTCGGAGGTGGTTTCGGTTGGATGAAACAACAGCTATTGCAGTTATCCTGTTTATAATATTATTTCCAATAATTATGACCCCGATAGTTATGTCAATGGGTGGAAAGTCGGAAAAACTGCGTAATGCCCTGGCCATGGCTACCAGCGCTGTAACCTTTCTGATGGTTTTCTCTCTTTACCCGGTGGTTGTCCGGGGGGATGTAATTCAACATACTTTCTTTGAAATTTTGCCTAATCTTGAAATATCGATCAGGCTTGACATCCTCAGTTTCTGCCTGACGGCCGTGGCTTCCTTTGTCTGGTTCCTGTGTACTGTCTATTCGCTGGATTACATGGCTGAAGAACACGGGGGCAGCCGTTACTATGCAGTTTTGGTTTTTACTTTGGGCAGCTGCCTGGGAATTTTTTTAGCCGGGGACTTTTTTACCCTCTTCGTATTTTTTGAATTGATGTCCCTGATTTCTTATATACTGGTAGTGCATGAAGAAACAGAGCAGGCCCTCAAAGCCGGTTATAAATACCTGATCATGACTATTATCGGCGGTCTGGCCTTGTTTTTTGGGATTATAATCACCTTCGAGCTTGGTGGCACTGTTTCTCTTGGTGTAGGAGCGATTATTAAGGAAGGCACTTTACTGGCCCTTCTGGCTTTCATCTGTTTTTTAGTTGGGTTTGGTATGAAAGCCGGGATGTTCCCACTGCATGTTTGGCTGCCTGATGCTCACCCTGTCGCCCCCTCACCGGCCAGTGCCCTTCTATCCGGAATTATGTTAAAAACCGGGGCTTACGGTTTATTCAGGGTGGTTTTTCACGCTTTTTCGATCGAAGTCATCCAAACTAGTAACTGGGACATAATATTAGGAGTTCTGGCGGTAATTACAATTCTTCTTGGTTCTGCTGTCGCTCTGACCCAGGATGATATCAAGCGCCGCCTGGCCTATTCCAGTGTGGGACAGATGGGTTATGTTTTGCTGGGCTTGAGCGTACTCAATGAGAATGCTCTTACCGGGACCATGTTTCACATTTTTAGTCATGCTATTATGAAGAGCTGTCTCTTTCTCGCTGCCGGAGCTATTATCTGGAAAACCGGGAAGCGGCAGATTTCTGATATGGGTGGTGTTGGCCGGAAGATGCCTTACACCATGGTTTGTTTTTCGATTGCAGCCCTGGCCATGATCGGCATCCCTCCCCTGAACGGATTTCTAAGTAAATGGACCCTGGGGCTGGGAGCCCTTGATGCCAACCTGACTATATATGCCCTTGTTTTATTGATCAGCAGTCTTTTAAATGCCCTTTACTACCTGCCGATCATTGTTCCGGCCTTTTTTGAGATGGTGGGCGAAAATGAGCACAGCTTTGCCTTGAGGTCAAATATCCAGGATGTAACTCCGAGAATGCTTGCCCCGCTGGTTATTTTAGCTTTGTGCACCATAGTTTTCGGATTATCGCCTATAAATGTACTTTTTGATTTATCCAGGTGGACTAGCTTGTTCTTCCTGGAAGGGGGATTCATGTAGTCATCTGATATTTTAGTAAAGGTGGTTTTACCGGTGGAGGTAGCTTATAGTTCTTATTTGCCACTATTCCTGGTCTTAGTTCCGATGCTAACCGGCCTTGTCCTCTATTTCTTTGCTGAAAAAAGGATGCTGATTCGCAAAGCGGGAGCTCTAATGGCTTCTTTGTTTTCCCTGGCCGGGGTAATCTGGCTTTTGCCCTGGGTGCTTGCCGGTGATGTTTGTTGTGATCTGATCGAATTTATGCAGTTCGGATTATACTTTAAGATTGATATAATCAGCTGGGTCTTTGCATTTTTAATTACCCTGGTCTGGTTTTTAGCGACCCTGTTTTCTTTCTCTTATATGGATCATGAGCACAATTTGCGCCGTTACTATAGTTTTTTAATCTTTACGCTCGGGCCAATTTTAGGTGTGGTTTTTGCCGGTGATTTTTTTACGCTTTTTATAACTTTTGAAATTATGACCTTTAGTTCTTTTGTCCTGGTTATTCATAAACAAAACCGCGAAGCTTTACAGGCTGGATCACTGTACCTTTATATGGCTATTATCGGTGGTCTTTCGCTGCTGTTTGCAATTTTACTGCTTTACGGCAATACCGGGCATTTGGACATGGTACCGCTCTTACAGGAAATGGGCGCCCAGCGGACGGCCATTTTTATCTTGTTCATGATTGGGTTCGGGATAAAAGCCGGTCTTGTGCCCCTGCATATATGGCTGCCCCTTGCTCATCCTGTTGCTCCTTCTCCGGCCAGTGCCCTGTTATCGGGGATCATGATCAAGGCTGGAGCTTACGGGATATTAAGGGTGAGCCTGGTTCTTTTCCGGCCGGAAGGTGCAGGCAGTGCTGCTGACTGGACCTATATTTTTAACAGCGGATATATCCTGATGTGGATTGGTATAGTGACCATGCTGGCAGGAGCTTTAATGGCTTTACTGCAGAGCAATTCAAAGCGTATTCTGGCTTACAGCAGTATTAGCCAGATGGGTTATATTGCCACCGGTTTTGGTGTAGCAGTTTTCATGGGTGTTGAAGGTGCCATGGGTTTTTCAGGTTCCGTATACCATATTGTTAATCATGCTATTTTTAAGGCCGGACTTTTTGCCATGATTGGTGTTGTCTATATGTACACCCACGAGATTGATCTTTCCCGCCTGGGGGGGATGATCCGAAAGATGCCCCTGGTGGCGACCACTTTTATTATTGCCGCACTGGGCATAGCAGGTATTCCCGGTTTCAATGGCTACGCCAGTAAAACCCTGATTCATGATGCAATGCTTGAGGCTCATCAGCTATATGGCCTATATGGAATATTTGTGGCCGAACGGTTATTTGTAATTACCAGTGCCCTGACGATTTGTTATTTTTTAAAGTTATTTCATGGGGTATTTCTCGGTAAGGTTCCTGAAGAACTGGACCGGGATTACCGTATATCACCATCGGCCAATATTGTTTTAGCCGTTTTTGCCGCTCTTGTGCTCGGGATCGGTATCTTTCCCAACCTGGTTTTAGAAAGGCTGCTGTTGCCTGCAGCCAGTCTGCTTGGTTTTACCGGTGCTGGCATGGATCACCTGAGCCACTTCAACTTTTTTGAATGGCATCCCCTTGAAGCAATTTTAGTTGTAGTCTTGCTGGCTTTATTTATCTATCTGCCGGCAGTTTCCAGGGGTTGGTTTGAGTGGACCCCGCCACCATGGTTAAGTGTCCAGGCCTTGTTCATCCGGCCGCTGCCCAGGTTGGTTATGTCATTTTTCTTTCGCGATGCCAGTATTAATGATATGGCCCTGGGGCAGTTTTACGAACATGCTGAAAGTGATAATACCTATCAACAATATTACTTAAGCGATTTGGAACAGGAGCCTGATCATTCCCAAGACGAGGCCGGTCAATCGGCATATTGCATGGCCGGCAAAGGGCTGGCCCGGGATCGTCAGCTGAAAAATCAGTTAAAGAGCGCTTTTTGGTGGGACCAGGAGCAGTGGAACATCAAAAATCTTAATTTTGATAACTTGCTTCTGGCTTTTGTTCTCGGTGTAATTTTATTTATAGTCTTTTCATTTGGCAACTGATTGAAGACAGTTTTAGGAAGCTAATCAGAAGTTTTTCAAGAGGTTGACATTCTGCTGTCAATCGTCTACAACATTATTATATAAAAACAGAATTGTGTGGAGTGATCAGTATCGAAATTTTTGTTATGGTCGGCATAATATTGCCGCTAACGCTTATTCCCGGTGTACTTTTCGGACCAAAGTGGTTACGTTATTTATTAATACTCGGAGCAGTGGGGGTCCTGTTTTATCTTGCCTATTTCGACTTGACCGTCAGGGAGCTGGGAGCAATTGTTTTGTTTGGGGACGCTGTTTTAGCCCCGATATCATTTAGTACACATGATTACAGCAGGATTGTCGTGTTTGGATTCACCCTGGTGGGTTCACTGGTTTTACTGTATGGCCTGCAGTTGTCCAGGCCAAGCGAGCAGGCAGTGGCCCTGGTGGCGTTATCCAGTGCAATTGGGATTGTTTTTTCCAATAATTTTATCGTGCTCTTTATTTTTTGGGAAATGCTTACCCTGGCTACGGCCGGTTTAATTTTACTGCGAAAAACCCCTGAGGCAATTATGGCCGGTTTATATTTCCTATCTTTTCATCTGGCCGGGGGGCTTATCGTTTTACTCGGTATTCTTTTACACTATCAGGAAACTGGTTCTTTCATTCTTACTGAACCCAGTGCAGGTTTAATATTTTTTATTATCGGTTTTGGATTTAAGGCTGCTTTTTTACCCTTTCATTTATGGGTGGCCCGCGGTTATCCGTCGGCAAATTTTCCATCCAGTGTTATCCTGGCCGGACTGACCACAAAAATTGGTGTTTATGCCATTGCTCGCATTCTCCCACCGAGTGAAATAATTTTGTTTATGGGTGCTGCCATGGCTGTAATGGGTGTTACCATGGCTATGCTTCAGCATAACATGCGCCGCCTGTTGTCTTACCATATTATCAGCCAGGTTGGCTACATGGTTGCCGGGGTAGGCCTGGCCACGCAGCTCGCCGTTGATGGAGCCCTTTTGCACGTGGTAAACCATATGCTTTATAAAGCGCTTTTATTTATGAGCGTTGGAGCGGTTCTTTATGCCACCCAAACCGAGGATTTGCATGATCTAACCCATGAAGATTCTGAAGAGGAAGAAAAACAAAAGAAAAGTATCTGGAAAGCTATGCCGCTGGTAACCATCGGGGCAATCGTTGGCGCCCTGGCTATTTCCGGGTTCCCCCTGTTCAACGGTTATGTCAGCAAATACCTGTTGAAATATGCCATGTATGGTATGGGTCCGGCGGAAATAATGTTGATGATAGCCAGTATAGGAACAGCAGCTTCTTTTTGTAAATTAATCGGTTTTGGTTTTATTAATGGACGGGCGAGAATTATTAATAAACCTCCTCTAAGCAGTCATCTGGCCATTGCCGGAACTGCTGCCTTTTGCATTATTTTAGGGGTTTATCCGCAAATGATTTCTCCTTTAATTCCCTATGCCTCATCAGTAGTTGGCATCTATTCTGTTGATGGGATCTGGGGCGCCTTAAGGCTGATTATTGCCGGGCTCCTGCTTTTTTTGAACCTGGCAGCTATTTTAAAAAGAGGAATTCATCTGCCGCCCTGGGTCAGTGTTGAATACCTTATTTTTAATCCTCTTGGCAAAGTGCTGTTTAATCGTTTCTGCCAGTATGGAACTGCCCTGGATACTTCAGTGGATGATTTTTACATGAAAACAGGAAAGAACATGTACCAGTTTTGTCAGTATATAACAACAATTGATAAAAGCATAGACCGGGCATTGGAAAAATCTGCAGAAACAGGCCGTGAACTGGCTGAACGTTCACGCTACCTGGATGAAGCTATAGATGAAGGATACTCCCGAACCGGTAATGCAGCAAGAAATTTTGCCAGCCGCTCAAAAGATTTTGATCAAAGCCTGGATGAAAGCTACGAGCAAACCGGTGAAGCGATGCGCCGCCTGGCTCAGGGAGCAAGAGGTGGAGATTATGAGAGAAAACGCCGAATTCGCTTTAACCCGGTAGAGTGGACCACTAAAAATCTAAATTTTGACGCCCTGATTTTATTTTTGCTGCTCGGGGCTCTCCTGGTCATTATCTTTTATTTTGGACTGTAGTTTGATTTAATTGGCCTTACTGCTGTTTAATTACTTTGGACAGAGCCGACATGATCTGCTTATACTCTGTCCTTTTCATCTTTTAATGATTAAGATCAGGATGTTTATGTTATCCTGCCTTCAAAGGGAGCAAAGAATTAGTTTGACCAGTGAACACAGTTTTAGTAAAACCGGAAACATAAAAGTTTGGCGGCAGAAGTATTTTAAAGTCGTTTACATAATACCGGTCCTGGTATTGATACTTCTATTTGGGTACCTGTACTGGCAAACATTATATGCTGTGAATACCTTTACGTACACCCGTATGACCATGGATACATTTGTTGAAATTAGGTTTCAGGCTCAAGGGAAAAGGGCTGCTGAAGAAATTAGGGATGAGGTTTTTGCTGAAATTGAGCGTCTGGAAAACATGTTTAGCAGGAGTGTGGAAACAAGTGATGTTGTTGCAGTTAATAATTCTGCCGGACTCAGACCGGTTGCTGTCAGTCCGGAAGTATTTTTTGTTACCGAGCAGGCTCTCAGGTATGCAGAGCTAAGCAAAGGAGCTTTCGATCCAACTGTGGCGCCTCTGACAGATCTATGGGGCTTTTTTTCCGATAAAGATTCCAGGGTTCCTGAACCTGGGGAAATAGAAAGTATTTTGCAGCTGGTTGATTACCGGTTGGTGGAAATTGATCCAAAAAACCAGACTATTTACCTGCCGAAAAGGGGAATGGGCCTGGAGCTTGGTGGAATTGCCAAAGGTTTTATTGTTGATCAAGCTCTGGAAACATTTTTAAACGCAGGTATAGAGCATGCTTATGTCAATGCCGGCGATATAGGTTTATTGGGAACCAGGCCAGATGGGGAGCCGTGGAGGATTGGGCTGCGCAATCCCCGTGATCAAAGGGATATAATTGCCATACTTCCGCTTGCAAACGCTGCAGTGGATACTTCCGGTGATTATGAACGGGCTTTTGTGGAAGAAGGGATTAATTACCACCATATTCTTGATCCGGAAACAGGCATGCCGGCCAGGGGGTTAGCAAGCGTTACTGTTACGGCCAAAACAACTATGGAAGCCGATGTTTTATCCACGGCGGCATTTGTTCTTGGACCGGAAAAAGGTCTGGCCCTGATTGAAGAGCTGCCTGGAGCAGAAGGTGTTTTTGTGACCCCGGAATTTGAAATTACCATAACCAGCGGTCTTGAAGACAAAATTGAAATGCTGGTGCAGCAGGATTGAAAAGGAAATATTTAAGCCTGGGTTGGTTGTCAGGAATAAAAACAGGTTAAGATAACTGTGCAGAATAAATTGCTGGTTTTAATCTTTTTTACCCGGAAGCCAGGTTGAACTGCCGGGCTGCCGGGTAAAGCCGCGAAAGGAAAATAGTTTTATGCAGAGTACTGGTTTGCCACTGCGTAATCGTTTAAATTACCTTACCTACCTGGCTTTACTGATTACCTTTGCCGTGGTTATCCATACTGTTGAAGCGGCCCTTCCCCTGCCCATGCCTGTTCCCGGAGTAAGGATTGGGATGGCTAATATAATCACCCTTTTAACCTTAATTTTGTTCGGCCTGCGCAGCGCATTGATTGTAGCCATAGTTCGCTCAGTGCTGGGCAGTCTATTTGTTGGTGGGCTTTTTGGGTTTGGCTTTTGGTTGAGTATCACTGCCGGGGTGCTCAGCAGCCTGGCCATGGCCCTTGTGCTCATCCTTCAAAAAAGGGGCCTGGTCAGCCTGATTTCGGTCAGTGTAATCGGGGCTGCCACACATAATGTAACCCAGTTAACCCTGGCCAGCCTGATTGTTGCCAGCTTTGATTTACTCAGAGGATATTATCCTTTTTTACTGCTTCTTTCTGTTCCCACGGGCATTTTTACCGGTCTTTCCGCTTATTATCTTAAAGGAGTTACTCAACGAATGATCAAAGAGGCTAACTTGGGTGATACCGGATGAGCCTGATTTTGGCTTCAGCTTCACCACGCAGAGCTGATCTTCTTCGTCAGGTGGGGGTTACTTTTAAGATCAT
>SKXC01000011.1 GCA_007128625.1 Syntrophomonadaceae bacterium
GAGTATTTTTTAAGTGATCTGGCCGGGCATTTGGCAGATCATTCTGAAGCAGATCATATTGTCGGTATCCTGGACCAATTCGTTGGTGCGCTGGCCAGTCAGATAAATCCAAAAGAAGAGCTGCTTTTAATAACCAGTGATCATGGTAACCTGGAGGATCTAACCAGGCGTGATCATACCTTGAATCAAGTGCCGGTTTTACTGGTTGGTGATCTTAACTTGCGCCGCCATATTCATTCCTGGCTAAATGACCTTACAGATCTCTTCCCTGCTGTTCAGTCAGTTTTGAACTGGAAGGGATCCGACGAACAATTATTTAAAAAAAGGATTAACTAATGCCTCATCTACAGGGGCAGCAAGAATAAACATAAGCTGCGAAGGAAATAAAATGAATTTAAAAACACTTACTGTTGGTATGTTTTCCACAAACTGTTACCTTGCCTTCTGTCCTGATACCAGGGAAGGGGTGGTCATTGATCCTGGCGCAGATGGAAAGAGGATTTTTGAAGTCCTCAGAGAACTGGGATTGAAGATAAAATATATTATTAACACCCATGGCCACGTTGATCATATTGGTGCAAACGGAAAGCTGAAAGAAGTTTTAAAAGTGCCAATTCTGCTTTGCAAAAAAGATCTTGAAATATATAATAATCCCGGATTCGCGTTTAGTTTTGCCTTCAGAAAACAACCCGGGCCCGATGACTTTATTTCCGACGGAGACCGGATTGACTTTGGCCGCTGTTTCTTAAGCGTTATTAATACCCCCGGTCATACACCCGGTGGAATTTGCCTTGTGGAAAATTCAGCGGTATTTTGCGGAGACACATTGTTTGCCGGTTCGGTAGGGCGGACTGATCTGGCCGGTGGTTCTCATTCAGCATTAATTAAAAGCATCCATGAAAAATTAATGACTTTATCGACCAATACTGTTGTTTACCCGGGGCACGGACCGGTCACAACTATAGGAGCTGAAGCTAAATCGAATCCTTTTATAAATATATCCTATGATTAAGCCTTTTACTTAATTACTGCAATAAAATAAAAAGTTTCTTTTATTGGCAGGAATCTTATAAAACATATAGAATAATGATCATAGATAATAAATTTTACCCCCCGTAAAGGAATTGGAGTATAACTTGCCCTTCTAAGGTTTTCTCAAAAAGTTGAGGAACCCTTCAGCTTAATATCCTGGGAGTATAATGGTAAATCCTTGGTTACAGTTTTTAATTAGTGCAGCAGTGATAGTCTATGCTGGAAGTACATTAACCAGGAATGCTGCTGTTATTGCAAATATAACCGGTATCGGTACAGCCTGGGCAGGGGCTTTGATGTTACCACTGGCTACTTCATTGCCGGAGTTGGTAACCACCCTGAGGGCTGTTTCAATCGAGGCTCCTGATTTAGCCCTGGGTAACATACTGGGCAGTTGTCTTTATAACCTGGCTCTTTTGGCCATTATTGATTATTTGGCGGGAAAAGAAGCTTTAACAGCCCTAATAAGTAAACGGCATATCATTACTGCATATCTTAGTATCCTAACAGTAGGGCTGGCCTTTATCGGGATGTTCGCAATAAACTTGATTTCTATTGGCTGGATTGGAAGCAATACATTTTTAATTGCCCTGGTTTATATAATCGGCAGCAGGATGATCTATAAGTCCGAACTAATGAATATGGATCGGGCAGGCACCGGCAACAATTCTCATGATAAAGAAAAGGATCAATTAAGGAATATTGCCATACTAAAGTTTGTTGTTGCAGCCGGATTCATTGTTGCCGCTGGCATATTTCTTACTGATGCAGCTGACCAGATTGCTTTAAAAACAGGCCTTGGACACAGTTTTGTCGGTTCGTTATTTTTGGCCATCAGCACAAGTCTTCCGGAAACAGTAACTACAATAACTGCCGTTCGGCTTGCTTACCTGGATATGGCTGTAGCTAATGTTTTCGGTGCCAATTTTGCTAATCTCTTTATTGTTTTTTTAGCGGATCTTTTTTATTTTCAGGCTCCGCTGCTGCATGAGGTATCAAATATTCAGATGGTAACAGCAGTAATTGTGATGGTTCTAAGTGCTGTCTTTGTTTTTGGACTTATCAACAGGTCGGGAAAAACATTTTTCCGTACAGGAATTAATACGGCAATAATTCTAGCCGGTTACCTGACAGCAGTTTTTTTGATTTACAGGTTTGGTGGCAACTAATAAAAGGTGGTGGCATGTTTTGGATACATCAAGACTAAAAACAATGACGCTAAATGATTTACATCGTTTAGCAAAAGAGCATGAAATCAGAGGTCAGTCAACCATGCGAAAACAGGAACTTGTCGATGCTCTGACCAGGCTGTTTTCTGAGAATGGAGAACAGTACAGTGCCTCGGGGATGCTTGAAATTATGCCGGATGGTTTTGGTTTTCTGCGTCGCAAAAAATATAATTTTTCTGAAGACGATATTTATATTTCTGCTTCTCAAATACGCCGTTTCAATATGCGAACAGGAGATATTATAACCGGTAGAATTCGCCCTCCCAAAGACAACGAAAGATATTACGCTCTCTTGCAGGTTGAGGAAATTAATGATCAAGACCCGGAAAATTTAGCCAGCCGCCAGCCCTTTTCTGCCCTGGTTCCTATTCACCCTGAGCAGGTTATTAAAATGGAAACCGATTCTAACATATTATCGACCCGGATAATCGACCTGCTAATTCCTATCGGGAAAGGACAAAGGGGTATGATTGTTTCACCACCAAAAGCCGGCAAGACGATGCTTTTAAAGCAGCTGGCCAACAGTGTCTCTGTAAACCACCCCGAGATCGAGCTAATCATATTACTGATCGATGAAAGGCCTGAAGAAGTTACCGATATGGAACGCAGCGTAAATGCAGATGTGGTTAGTTCTACTTTTGATCAAAAACCGGAAAACCATATCCGGCTTGCCGAGTTAGTTCTTGAACGTTCACAGCGCCTTGTTGAACAGGGAAAGGATGTTGCTGTGCTTATTGACAGTATTACCAGGCTTACCCGGGCTTATAACCTGGTCATCCCGCCGAGCGGAAGAACCCTTTCCGGTGGCATAGATCCCAGTGCTTTTTATAAGCCAAAACGGTTTTTCGGAGCTGCCCGGAACATTGATAAAGGCGGCAGTTTAACCGTTTTGGCAACAGCTATTGTTGAGACCGGCAGCAGGATGGACGACGTGGTTTATGAAGAATTTAAAGGAACCGGCAATATGGAGCTTCATCTCGATCGCCGCATAGCAGATCGTCGGATTTTCCCGGCCATTGATATTTCCCGCTCCGGAACCCGCCGTGAAGAGTTACTGCTTGACGAACATAAAATTGAACTGATGTGGGCTTTACGCCGGGCAATGGGCAGCAGCACCAGTATCGAGTTTTTAGAAAAGTTGATGGACAGGCTAAGAAAAACAAAATCAAATGAGGAATTTTTAAGCAACATGCATACTATGTAAATTATCCTGATTTAGTTTTGTTTATAAGTAAATAGCTAGTTGCAGAATAAAGGTCAATATGCTATTATTTGAACCCGAGGAAGAAAGAAGGAGGATCAAGTAACATTGAAAACAAAAATACATCCCGAATATCATTGTGCACAGGTTACCTGTGCCTGCGGTGAATCATTTGAAGTTGGATCCACCAGGGAATCGCTGAAAGTAGAAATATGCTCCAAATGCCATCCGTTTTTTACCGGCAAACAAAAGTTTGTTGATACCGGTGGAAGAGTTGAACGCTTTAAACGAAAATATGGCATGTAAACCACCAGCAGCAGGGCTTATATGCTCTGCTTTTTTCTTGTATGGTGCTTTTTCTTTGTAAAGAAAGGATAATATAGATGAATAAATCTCATAAAGTCGGTGGACAGGCCGTTTTAGAAGGAGTCATGATGCGCTATAACGATCGGATGGCTATTGCCTGCCGGCGCACCGACGATACAATCAGCATTCACCGGGAGGACTTAAAGCCAGCAGCCTCTAGATTTGCCCCGCTGGGCTGGCCTGTACTCAGGGGAGCAGTTGCATTTTTTGAGTCACTAATTCTGGGAGTGCGTGCTCTGAATATTTCTGCTTCTGAAGCACTGGCTGAGGAAGAGGAAGAACTTACCGGGTGGCACACCTTTTTAATGGTTGTTTTCGGTCTCGGTCTGGGTATAGGTCTTTTTTTTATCTTACCCACCTACCTGGTCCGTTTTTTGCCTGATTGGCCCCCTATATGGCTAAATCTAATTGAAGGAATGGTTCGACTGTTAATATTTTTAGCCTACATTGTTTTAATTACCCGGTGGGGGGATGTGCAGCGTTTTTTCCAGTACCACGGTGCTGAACATAAAGTTATATTTGCTTATGAAAATGATGAAGCTCAAAATCTCGAGCGTATTAATTCTTATTCTACCTGTCATCCGCGGTGCGGAACAAGCTTTATCTTGACAGTCATGGTGGTCAGTATAATTTTGTTTTCATTTTTTGGTTGGCCGTCCCTACTGCAGCGTATTGGTCTACGGTTGATTTTGCTTCCTCTGATAGCCGGTATTTCATTTGAGGCAATCCGCTATTCGGCCAGGAGTAAATCACCTCTGGTGAATATAATGATTGCTCCCGGCCTGTGGTTGCAAAAATTGACGACCAGGGAGCCTGATCAAAGCCAGCTTGAAGTGGCTTTTTCTGCTTTAAAAGCTGTTCTGGAACCTGCTGAGCAAAAAGAAGCGGCTGATGAATGTAAAGACGGGGTGACCGCAGGTGCAAGATAAGCTTGAAGTTATTGAAAAAAAGTATGAAGAACTGGAACAAATGCTCAGTAATCCAAAAATGATGGAAAAGCGTGATCAGTTCAGCAAGATGTCCAAAGAGCTGGCCTCTATAGCACCGGTTGTCGAACTATACCGCCGTTTAAAGAAAGTTAATCAGGATCTTAAAGAAGCCGAAGAGATGATCGGTGAAAGTGAAGAAGCTGAGATGAATGAGTATCTTAAAACAGAAACCGAGGAATTGAAACGAGAGCAAGAAAAGATTGAAACTGAGCTAAAAGAACAATTGCTGCAGAAAGATCCTTATGATGAAAAGAATGTTTTTATTGAAATCAGGGCAGGTACCGGTGGAGAAGAAGCGGCTCTTTTTGCAGCAGATCTTCTAAAGATGTACTCACGCTATGCGGAGCAGAACAACTACCGGGCTGAAATTGTTGAATCACATCCTACAGATATCGGTGGTTTTAAAGAAGTAATACTTGGTATTGAAGGCAAAGGTGCTTATAGCCGACTAAAATTTGAAAGTGGTGTCCACCGGGTTCAGCGTATACCGACCACCGAGTCCGGAGGACGCATTCACACTTCAGCAGCCACGGTTGCGGTCCTTCCCGAAGTGGAAGATATTGAAGTTGAAATCAATCAACAAGACTTACGGGTCGATACCTTTTGCTCAACCGGTCCTGGAGGGCAGAGTGTTAACACCACTCAATCGGCTATCCGGATTACCCACATGCCTTCCGGACTTGTAGTAAGCTGCCAGGATGAAAAATCACAACTTCAAAACAAGGAAAAAGCCTTGCGTATTTTACGCAGTCGATTATTGGATAAATATGTTTCCGAGCAAAACGCCGAACAGGACCAGGCCAGGAAAACCATGGTTGGCAGTGGGGACCGAAGTGAGCGAATCCGTACCTACAACTTCCCCCAAAACCGGGTTACAGATCACCGTATTAACCTTACTTTACACAAACTTGACCTGGTTTTAAATGGGGACCTTAATGAGATCATTGAAGAATTGATTGCTAATGAACGGGCAGAGCAGCTCAAAGAAGCAGGAGGTTAAAATGCTGTTTCATACCCAGACTGTTAAAGAAGCTCTGCAAAGAGCTTCTTTTTGCTTGCAAAAAGCCGGCATAGATCTGCCTTTTATAGAGGCAGAAATACTGCTTGCTCATATTTTGAAAACCGATCGTTTACAGCTTTTCCTGAACCAGGATAAAAAATTGTCTCTTGAAGATGGTAAGATATTTCAAGAAGCAATTTATCGCAGGTGTGAGGATGAGCCGTCAGCTTATATAACCGGGGAAAAATATTTTTATGGGAATCGTTTTATTGTTAACCAGGATGTTTTAATCCCCAGGCCTGAAACAGAATTAATTATTGAAAGTGTTTTGGAATGGGCAGATTGGCTCAATGAACAGCACAACCGGCAAATTAAGTGTATCGATCTGGGCACCGGTAGCGGTGTTCTTGCCGTAACTGCAGCTCTATTATTTCCCCGGGCTGATATATGGGCGGTTGATTATTCTATGGCCGCTTTACAAACAGCTAAACTAAATGCACAAGCGCATAAAGTTAAGGACAAAATTAACTGGCTGCTTGGGAGTTACTTTGATGTATTTTCCGGTAGTGTGCCAAAACCGAAATTTAATTTAATAATCTCTAATCCGCCCTATTTAACCCTTGATGACCTAAAAAGTTTACCAAAACAGGTAAAGCAGTTCGAACCCGTTGATGCTTTATATGGTGGGAAAGATGGTCTGGATAGCTACCGGCTTATTCTCAGCAAAATTAAAGATTTTGCTGCATTGCCGGCCTTAATGGTGATGGAAGTAGGAGCTGGTCAAAGAGATAAAATCGATGAACTCTGCTCTGCTGCCGGATTTTTCAGTTCAACAAGCTGGCGTTATGATTATAGTGGTTGGCCACGGGTTTTTGTAGGTGTAATCTCATAAATTGACAGGAATCAGCTTGATATTATAAATCTGCCTTAAATTTTTAATTATTATATTTCTGTTCCAAGTATGCGGAAAACAACCTTCTTAAAAGAGAAAGGACTAAGTTAGTCCTGCGCCGGTTGATGTTATTGTCAGCTTGCCGTGTTTAACTCCTTTTATTCCGATCAGTCGGCCGGCTAATTCTTTTGCTTTGCCGGCCTTGCCTTTTATGACCATAACCTCAAGGCAATGATCGTGCTCTAAGTGCACATGCATGACTGATATAATCATTTCATGATGTTCATGCTGCAACTCCAGGAGCAGGTCGCTTAACCCCCTAACATGATGGTTATAAATAATAGTCACAGTGCCGGCAACTTCTTCGTCTTGCTGTGACCAGTCTAGCTCTACCAACTGAGATCTTACCAGGTCTCTAATAGCTTCTGAACGGTTTGGATAACCACGTTTTACAATTTCCCGATCCAAACGTTCCAGGAGTTCTTTTTCCATAGATATACCAAAACGGATTAAACCAGACATTATTCATATACCTCCCAAAGTGCTTTTATGATTATAACATAATCAAACATCGTGAACTCACAATCTGCCAATCTAAAAAATATTAGGAGCATTTGTATCAATCATCGCTTCAGGAAAAGAAATGCCGTGACCATAACCCTGATTCTCTTTTTATGCTATAGCCAAAATAAATCGCTCCTTGTGTTTATAAAGATGTATGGCCTAAATTCAGCTTCTAAATAATAATCTCTGACCAGTTGACAATTGAAAAAGCAGTGCAGGTGTTTTATAATGATTTAAGTGCCGGTGAATAACAATTTAATTAAGCGGTTTCGGGAGGTCAGGTATTGTTCTGGGAAATTGCCTTTACTACTCTTGGCGGCTTGGGTCTTTTTTTGTTTGGCATTCAAATTATGGCTTCCGGAATGCAGAAAGCAGCAGGTGATCGTTTTCGGCGTATTTTAGAAGTATTAACTAACAAGCCAATCCTTGGCGTCTTGACCGGAATAATGGTAACCATCCTTGTTCAGAGCAGCAGTACTGCCAGTGTTATGGTTGTAGGCTTTGCCAATGCAGGGCTTATGAACCTTTCGCAGGCAATTAGTGTGATTATCGGGGCCAATATAGGCACTACAGTTACTGCCCAATTAGTTTCTTTCGAAATCTGGGTTATTGCTCTTCCTGCGATTGGTATTGGTTCTTTATTAAACTTTTTCGGGCGGCGAAGATTTCAACGCTATATTGGGCAAACTATACTAGGAATTGGCTTGCTTTTTCTTGGCATGACGACCATGTCAAGCGGTATGAGTCCGCTTCGAGATCTTGACCAGTTTCATGATATACTGCTTCAATTTAGCAGATACCCGGTTTTAGGTATTCTGGCCGGTGCTGTTTTTACCGCCCTTATTCAAAGCAGCAGCGCTGCAACCGGGGTTATTATCGCCTTAACCACACAAGATTTGATTCCTTTTGATTCGGCTGTTCCTCTTATCCTCGGTACAAATGTTGGCACCAGCGTTACAGCAATTTTAGCCGGTATCGGGGCCAACGTGGCTGCTCGCCGTGCTGCAGCAGCTCATGTGGTTTTTAATGTTGTCGGGGTTATTCTGGTTTTGCTGTTTCTGGCGCCGTTTACAAGCTTAATAGTTGAGACTGCCGTTACAGTTCCCAGGCAGGTTGCCAATACACACACTGCTTTTAATGTTTTAAATACACTTTTTTTCCTGGTTTTTCTCAGGTATTTTAACCGTTTAATCTGCTATATTATTCCCGGCAAAGATGAAAAGGTAGATTTTGGCCCGAAATATCTTGATCCCCGTATATTAAAAACGCCTGCAGTTGCTATAGGAGGAGCAAAACAAGAATTGCTTCGCATGGCCGGTATTGCCCGGGAAATGTTATATGAATCAATGCAGGTTTTTCTAAAAAACGACTTAAAGAAAATCAAGCATATTGATCAGATGGAAGAATTGGTCGATGGCCTGGAAAAAGAGATCAATGTATACCTTTCAGAACTGTCACAGCACTCCATGTCTCAGCAGCAGACCAAACTGATCGGTCACTTGATGTCTGCAGCAAATGACCTGGAAAGGATTGGCGATCATTCCGAGAATATTATGCAGCTGGGTGAAATGAAAGCTGAAGAACGCCTGCCTTTTTCCGAAACTGCTCTTCAAGAAATAACTATTTTTAGTGATAAGGTAACGGGAATGCTTGAGAGTGCTATTGGAGCATTTAAAAATGATGATAAAGAGACTGCCTCTAAAGTGGTTCTTGAAGATAATGAAATAGATGCCCAGGAAAAGCATCTGCGAAATGAGCATATTGATCGTATCAATACTAAAAAATGTTACCCGGCTGCGGGGGTTATTTACCTGGATCTTTTAAGCAATCTTGAAAGGGTTGCCGATCATGCCAAAAACATTGCCGAGCTTGTTTTAGAAGAGTAGGCTGCTATTTTTATTCTAAAAGATGGGGAAAAACCATGTCAGCTTCAATACGGCAAGCCAAAGGTACTTTACTCCTCGGAGAAAATTTTTTTTCAATAGAAAAAGCGGCGAAAATTATTAAAGAAGGCGGACTGGTTGCTTTTCCTACCGAAACTGTTTACGGTCTTGGTGCCGCAGTAACAAATGTTGAAGCTGTAAACCGTATTTTCCTGGCTAAAGGAAGACCTGCAGATAATCCCTTAATTGTCCATCTTTCCGCTCCCGGTCAATTAACAGAAGTTGCAAATTATGTCCCAGAAATTGCTTATAATTTGGCAGAACAATTCTGGCCCGGACCGCTAAGCATGGTTTTACCCCGTGCCCAAAATATACCGGCCGCGGTATGCGCAGGATTATCTACAGTAGCCGTACGAATGCCCGATCACCGGGTAGCCCTGGAGTTGATTAGAATTACCGGAGTACCTATCGCTGCGCCCAGTGCCAATCGTTCCGGCAAACCCAGTCCTACCTCATTCAGACATGTTTTGGATGACCTTGCCGGTAAAATCGATGCAGTGATCAAAAGTAAAGCCTGTTCGGTTGGTGTCGAGTCTACTGTTCTTGATTTAACCGGCAGTATTCCGGTTATTCTCAGACCGGGTGGCATATCCCGTGAACAGCTTGAGGAAGCCCTTGGTCAAAAGGTTTTAGTCTCGGGCGCTATTGGTTTTGCCGGCAGGCCAATGTCGCCGGGTATGAAGTACCGTCATTATTCGCCTCGAGCGCCCCTGATTTTAATAACCGGCCCGGAGCAAAGGCGCCGTGTACTGGTGAAATCACTGACTGACTATTATCAACAACAAGGTTTAAAGGTTGCCTCTCTAAGCTCGGTTATTGATAAAACTACACCCTTAAAAAAAAGATCAGAGCATTTTGCCGCCAACTTATATCATGCTCTCCGGCAGCTTGATTTTCAGGGTGTAGATTTGATCCTGGCCGAAGAAACAGATACTGCCGGTCTTGGTTTGGCCGTAATGAACCGACTTAGGAAGGCAGCAACGAAAGTTTTGAAAGTCTTGTAAAAATCTCAATGGCAAATTTTTATCAGGATAACAGGTATGATTTAAGTTAAAGGGGAGTTGCAAGTGTATAAGGTGCTATTTGTCTGTACCGGCAATACCTGCCGCAGCCCAATGGCCGAAGCACTTTTTAAGCATGAGTTGTCCAAGCATCAATTACCTTTTGATGTTAATGTATCTTCGGCCGGATTGTCTGCTGTGAAAGGTGAAAAGGCTTCTCAACCTGTACACCGGCTGCTTCGCTCTCAGGGTATTAAAGCTTTGGAAAACCATTTTGCTTCCAATATTGATAAAGAAAAGATCGAAGATGCAGATTTGATCCTGGTCATGACCGCAAATCACCTTCGCAACCTTCTTTACAGATATCCGCAGGCTGAGAATAAAACATATCTTTTAAAAGGTTATGTAGAAATAAATGGGGAAAAGGCAGGTGTAGAAAAAGATATAGAAGATCCTTTTGGACAGGACGAAGAAAAATATCTCCAGGTGCTAGAGGATATTCGTGACAGTATCAAGAAGCTTATTTATAAGCTAAAGGAGGTTCCGCAGAATGAAAATAGCCCTGGGCAGTGACCATGCCGGGTTTATTTTAAAAAAACAACTGGTCGAGCACCTGAAAGCAACAGGCAGCACCTATAAAGATTTTGGAGTTTTTAATGAAGAAAGTGCCGACTATCCCGATCAGGCTGATTTAGTAGCTCTGGCTGTCCAATCCGGAGAATATAACTTCGGCATTCTTATTTGTGGGACCGGTATCGGCATGTCTATAGCTGCTAATAAGCACCGGGGGATCAGGGCTGCTTTATGCAGCGAATCATATTCCGCCCGCTGTGCCAGGGAACATAATGATGCCAACATTTTAACCATGGGTTCAAGGGTCATCGGACCGGGACTGGCTGTGCAAATTGTCGAATATTTTTTAAATACGCCTTTTACAGGGGGCAGGCACAGTAACCGTCTGCTTAAAATTGAGAGGCTTGAAACTAAAAATATCAAGGACCAAACCGGGTAATATAATAGATTCCATTAACCGTATTGCAGTTAGTAAAAAGTATTTCATGTTATTGTTACGGAGATATCCGAACCACCTTTTAGTCAGGAGAGGGTTAATTGGTAGAAAGACCTGATTGGGACCACTATTTTATGCAGATAGCTACTGTTGTTTCTTCTCGTTCTACCTGCATGAGAAAGCAGGTTGGGGCTCTGCTGGTTCTCAATAAAAGGATTCTGACAACGGGCTACAATGGGGCGCCGGGTGGTCTGACCCACTGCGGTGAAGTCGGCTGCCTTCGCCAGGAATTGCAGGTTCCTTCCGGGGAAAGGCATGAACTGTGCCGGGGGCTGCATGCTGAGCAAAATGCTATTATTCAAGCTGCCGTCCACGGCGTTGCCATTAAAGACTCAGTTCTATACTGTACTCTTTATCCCTGTGCTGTTTGCGCAAAAATGCTGATTAATGCCGGTGTTTCGTCCCTGGTTTTGAAAGAAAACTATTCTGACAATTTGGCCAAGAATTTTTTTACTGAAGCTGGAATCGTCGTTAACTTTATAGTATAATATTTGTCGAGTGTTAATTTCCCGTAAGTTTGGTAGTTTGTAGATTTGTATATATATTTATTATTTTTCATGTCTCCGGTTTATTATTACTAATAAGTATTTAAGATCTATATATATACTAAAAGCCCGCATAATCAACTAACAAAATAGATAGTTTTGCCACAGCAATCAATAAAGTTACAGGTGGTGAAAGTCATTGACGGTAGAACTGGTCAAATCGATTAAAGAAGCCGAAAAAAATGCAGAAGAGATTATAAGAGAAGCTCAACAGGAAGCTCGTAAAATTCAAAAAGATGCTGAGCAAAATGCTGAAAAGATTATGGAAGATGTCGTAGCCGAAGCTGAAAAAACAGCTAAAGATTTAATCAAACAGGCTGAAGAAGAAGCCCGGGCAGAGGCTGAGCCGTTAGTAAAGGAGCGGGAAAAAGAAATAAAACAATTGAAAGAAAGGGCAAATAAACGCCTGCCTGATGCCGTAGAAATGATCAGAGATAAGGTTGTGAAAACCGATGCCGATCATTGAGATGAAAAAAGTTTTTCTCCTCGGACACCGGCAGGAAAGAGAAATAATTTTTAGCCTCCTGCATAATCTGGGGAGCGTGGAAATGATTGACGTTAAGTCCGGTGAATCATGGGAGGAGTTTCAGGCTCTGCTCGAACCCGATCAGCCCTCTGAAGAAGTTTCGAAAACTGACGCCAGACGTAGCGACATACGTTTTTGCCTTGATTTTTTTCAACGGCATTTTCCAGTTCGTAAAAGCATGGTAGAACAATTTACCGGCAAAAGGCTGGATCTGACTTCAGAGCAATACACTGAACATGTCAAATCTCTTGATCGAGTAGAAGAAATTCATAAAGCATGCCGTAAATCTGAAGAAAAATTAGTGAGCATTCGCAACGAAGAAACTCAGTTTCAAAATTTGATTGAAGACCTTAAGCCCTGGTCTTCCCTGGATCTGCCCCTGGAGCTGGTTGAAAACGGTGAATGGATAATAATGGGACTTTATATGGCAGCTGCCGAGCAGTATTCCGGGCTTATGGATGGACTGGCCGGCAATGTTTCCGAATACTTTCTTGAAGAGGTTTTTTCTGATGAAGATACTGTTTATTTCTTCTTTGCAGGTCTTTCAGAAGATAAAAAGTTAATTGAAGAGTTGTTTAAAAATAATTCTGTTTCTATTATAACTTTTCCTGAGCTTTCCGGCACTCCTGCTCAAAGTATAGAGTCTTTGCAAAACAGGCTGGATA
>SKXC01000057.1 GCA_007128625.1 Syntrophomonadaceae bacterium
CGACATGCAGACCGGATACAGCCATCAGGTGTCCTGCCCCGGCACGCCGGAAATTTTGCTCAACGTCTTCAGGCAGGCTGTGCCTCTGTCCAAAAAGAACTGCCGTCAGCAGCTCAGCTGACGGCGAAGGCAAAGTCTTCTCAATAAAATTAACCATTTTACTGCGCAAATTAACTGCCGTAGAAACCAGCCAACCCACTTCACCCTGGCCAAGGCAGATAACCTGCGCTGCCCGGGGGTATATTAAAGCATCGATGCCCTGGCTGCGCAAATAAAACCGGTAATCAAACCCTCCGGGGTTACGCTTCCCGCGTGGTTCAACTATTGTACCCCTGATACGTATTTTTTCACCAAACCAGAAGTTCTCTTCACCCTGATCGTAAAGTTTTACCAGCAAGGTACCGGGAACCGAAAATTTCCCTTCGCCGGTTTCTACTACTTCAACCTGCAGTCGATAGGCAGCATGGTCTTCGTAAAAGATGGGTTCATCAACTATAGTCCCTTCAACATAAACAGAAGCACCGGCATAGTTGATGATACTGCCGGCAGGGTGCTGGATAGAATAAAAAAAAGCAACTGCTCCACAAGTAGTGACCAAAATCAGTAAAATTGATTTATAAAGGCCGATTACTTTAAAAATGTAAGCAGTTGAAGTAAAAAGAAGTATCAATCCTGCCAACCAGTACGCCCCGTCCGATTTTTCTATCCAGAAACGGGCAATCACAATACCGGCAATGTAATAAAGGGTAATAATAACCAGGTAGCGCTTAAATAGATCGCTGGCAGTTTTATTTTGCAAAAACACTATTTAAAAACCCGGTCAAAAATACCGAATGTTTTTTCCCGCTGCCCTGCAGAAGGAGCAGGAGTAAGATAAGAAACCACGATCAGGGTCAAAACAGCAAGGATAAATGAAGGGAAAACAGGCATGAAACCAAAAGTGGTCCACCGGGGCAGTATGTCAAGGTACCACAGATGAAGCATCACCGCCGGAAAGACAAGCGCGGCACAGGCTCCCTGCCATGTCGCCCGCGGCCAGTATAGAGCTCCGATCATAACCGGCAGCATAACTGAAAATCCTGAAAAAGCAAAAGCTGCAATGGTCAAAATAGCGCCCGGCCTGATGTAAGCAATATAATAGGCAATGGCAGCAAAAATAATCAGCAGTATACGACCCCAGAATACTGCCTGCTGCGAATTGATACGTTTAAAGCGGGGCAAGAAATCATCCGTTACCAGGTGGGCTACTGAAAGAAGCTGGGAATCAATTGAGGATTTGACTATAGCCAGGACAACCACCAGCCCTAAAACCATCCAGGTCGGAGTTAGAAACTGGTGAATTAACATGGGGACAATATTATCTGCCTCCTTACCGGTCAATCCCGGGACAGCCACTGAACCCCAAACTCCAAGTAAGGTTGAAACACCGAATATAGCAGCCAGTGCCAGGGGGTAGTAAAGACTGACCTGCTTGAGGTTGCGGCTGCTGCGGGCGGCAAGAATACGGATATATATCTGGGGAAAAACAATTACAGCAATCGAGTTGACAAAAGAATAGCTAAACCAGTTTATCGGGGCTAACTCTGCTGAAAGGGATCTTTGCAGCATTGCCGGGTTCGTCTCTACAATCTGGCCGGTAATTTCCGAAAAACCGCCCAGGGCCCGCGCCACAGCTGATAGCAAAAAGGCTGCAACCACCAGGAATAAAGTGCCCTGAAAAATGTCGGTCCAAACGGTCCCCCGGAGACCTGCAGGCAGGGTGTAAATAAGAGAAATACCGATAATAACAATCGCCGAGGCCCAGTAGGGAACCAGGCCTTCTGTTACAGTAGTAAAAGCCAGGCTGCCGCCAATTATGCTTACTACCAGGTATGGTAAGGTGTAATAAAGCAGCAGGACCAGGAATAAAAGAGAAATAAGCTTGCTATTAAAAATACCGCCGAATACCTGGGGCTGGGTGGCGTAACCGTACCGTTTGCCAAGAAGCCATGAACGATAACCAACCAGGTAATAGGTAAAAGGGGTGATAAAAATGCTCCAGCCAATCACGTAACCATAGGCACCGTAACCAATTTCGTATGAAAAGCCGGCATGACCAATGATTGTAAAAGCAGTAATATTACTGGCAAAAAGGGCCATGAAGACGGCAATACTACCCAGACCCCGACCGGCCATGAAGTAATCTTCCCGTGTTTTTTTCGATACCTGACCTCCGTAAAAACCGATAGCGATTAGTACGCAAATGTAGAGTATTAGTATGCTTATTCCGAGCACATTATTCATTATTGGTTTTTAACTCCTTCTTTTTAAAGGTTATTTGAGCGCTGTTCATCAGTTTGTTTGATCAAATCTTCGGGAGGATCAGGCCAGCCGATAGCAATAATGAGCCTCATTGCCAGCAGGGCAAGCAGCGCATATCCAATGTAATAGGAAAACGCAAAAGGCATGAAATCGAAAAGAAGGGAGACCCGATCATCCAGGTCCCATAACCAAAAACTGTTGTGTAGTAAAAACATGATAAAAACGATCAGGATAACCAGGCGCAGGCGGGTTTTAAATTTCATTTTTATTCAATGCCTCCCAAAATAAAGTGCCGGCGTTTATTACCGGCACAAGATAATCCTGCATATTCGACACTTAATATATTATTCCTGCTTTTTAAAACACTTTATTAAACCGGAGATCACTTTTCATCCAGGTGCGGATACTGATAACTCCTGGGTGGAATGAGATTTTCTTTAATCGACCGTGGTGAAATCCAGCGGATCATGTTCCACAGCGAACCGGCCTTATCATTTGTTCCTGAAGCCCGGGACCCTCCAAATGGCTGCTGCCCGACAACAGCCGCAGTCGGTTTGTCATTAATATAAAAGTTGCCTGCGGCATGGGTGAGGATATCTTCGGCTTTCAACAGCGCATCCCGATCCTTTCCCATAATACTGCCTGTTAGCCCATAAGGGGAGGTCTGATTACACAAATGCAGGACCTGATCGTATTCATTATCGGCATAAACATAAATTGTTAAAACCGGACCAAATATCTCTTCTTCCATGGTTTTGAATTCAGGATCAGTAGTTAGTATAAGGGTCGGCCAGATAAAATAACCCCTGGAATCATCATACTTTCCACCGGCAATTATTTGAGCCTCTTTTGAGTTTTTGGCATAATCAATATAGCTTACAATTTTATCAAAAGCATCCCTGTCAATTACCGCACCGAGGAAATTGGTAAAATCTTCAATATCGCCGATTTTAAGCTTCTCGGTGGCGGCAATCAAATCGTCTTTAATGTCTTTCCACAGGCTCTCAGGCAGATAAGCCCTGCTGGCTGCGGAACACTTTTGACCCTGGTATTCAAATGCCCCCCTTACAAGAGCGGTGATCACTTCTTCTTTTTCAGCAGTGGGATGGACCACCACAAAATCTTTTCCGCCGGTCTCTCCTACCAGGCGAGGGTAAGTCTTGTAGTTTCCAATGTTTTGACCTACTTTCTGCCACATGTTACGGAAGACTTCCGAAGACCCGGTAAAATGGATTCCGGCCAGGTGGGGATTTTCTATTACGTAATCTCCAATTTCTGAACCGGAGCCGGGGACAAAGTTAATCACTCCCGGAGGAAGACCACACTCTTCCAATATCTTCATGATCAAGTAGTTTGAATAAACTGCTGTAGAAGCCGGCTTCCAAAGCACTGTATTTCCGGCCATGGCCGGAGCAGTAGGCAGGTTGCCTCCTATTGCCGTAAAGTTAAAGGGCGAAACTGCAAATACAAAACCTTCCAGGGGGCGATACTCCACCTGGTTGATGATATCCCGGAGGGATTGAGGCTGATCCTTGTATATTTCATTCAGGTAATAAGTGTTAAAGTGAAAAAAATCAACCAGTTCACATACGGCTTCAATCTCGGATTGAAAAACATCTTTTCCCTGGCCAAGCATAGTAACTGCATTAATGGTAGCCCGGTAGGGGCCGGCAATTTTTGAGGCGGCCTTTCTAAAAATTATCGAGCGTTTGTCCCAGGGCATTCTCTCCCAGTCGTGCTTGGCGGCCAGGGATGCTTCAACAGCCTGGTTTATTTCTGTTTTTCCGGCCTTGTGAAAACGGGCAATAACCCTGCTGTGATTGTGGGGCATCCTTACTTCAGCCATGTTTCCGGTTTTTACTGCACGGCCACCAATGATCAGGGGTATCTCCGCAACTTCTGAAGAAAATTCCTTCAACTTGGCTTTTATTTCCTTTTTTTCACTGCTCCCCGGAGCATAAGACAAAGGAGCTTCATTAACCGGTCGCACAAATTCAAAACCACTGTTTTTAGGCAACAAAAACACCTCGTAAATAATTATTGTTCTCTATTTTTATTCCCTATACTTAAGCATTCGAGCTTATGTTTCTGATCCCTGCCTGATCAGTGAAATCTGTCTCAAGAATAATTTATTCACCGATTGGCCGGCCCTCTTCATCCCAACCATGCAGCTCGTAATATTCTCGCAGCATGATAGCCAGGTTGTCGGCATTGACTACCAGGTTTTTTTCCGGTCCAATTGGATCATTGAACAGGCGCGGCGGGAGGCTGTCGTCTTTTTTTGTCCACCCTTCGCGAATGTTGAAGTGCTTGGCCAGGGTAGTCACCCTCCGACCCAGGTCGAAAAGTTCATCCCTGGAAAGATCCATTCCGGTAGTGGCTTTAATAATGGTCTGCATGCCATCCCAGCCAATAAACTGCTGATAGAAACGGCAAAGGATCAGACAGTCTTCCAGGCTGTTTCTGCTTTCATAATCGATAAAAATCCTGGCCTTTCCTTCAACCATATCCTTGGGTATTTCTCCCCGCAGCTCACCCATATAAAAGCTTGAGCGCAGGTGACAGCCGCCCCGGTTGGAAACTGCATACCCCAGGCTCATACCGGGCAGTGAACGGGCATCATAACCGGCAGGTTCGAGGCCTTTGGCATGAACAACCATGTCTTCCAGGCCAAGCTCTTCAGAGGCATGTTTTATACCCTGGGACAGCAATTCCCCAATTCCTTCCCGGTAAGCTATCTGATGAAACAGCCTGGCAATGCCATCGACATCTCCATAGTCGGGCATCCCGCTTAATTTTCCCCTCTTGCAGGCTTCTATAGCAAAAGCAGCCAGGTTGCCTCCCGATATGGTGTCAAGTCCAAGACGGTCACAAATATCATTTAGGTATACTACTTCTTCGATGGGACTGACACAACAAAGCCCACCGATGGCATAAAGAGTTTCATATTCCGGTCCTTCCAGCTCCAAACCTTTATGACGGCCGTCAGTAACCTTGCTCAGCTTACCGCAGGCCATAAAACAGCGGTGACAGCCCCTGGGTTTTACATCCATTCTTTCCCGCATGGCATCAGTGCTGATATCCTGCCATTTCTCAAAACTGCCCTCTGCCCAGTAACGAGTGGGAAAAGCTGATTGCTCGTTGGTAACCGTGACCATGTAAGGAGTACCTTTTTGTTTCATGTTTTTTGTCCGGTCCGTATTTACACAGGTTTTTACCAGGTTTCTTGAATAATCGTTGAGCATTTCCTCATCAGCAAGGGGTGCTTTTTGTTCACCGCTAAAAACTATGCCCTTGACTTTCTTGGAACCCATAACCGCCCCTAAGCCGGTTCGGCCTGCTGAACGCCAGCGATTATTTTTTATACAGGCAAACCTGACCAGCTTTTCGCCAGCCGGTCCGATAACCACAGCCTGTGCTCCCTTTTTATTAACTTTATCTAACAGGGCATCTTCGGTTTCATAACTTTCCTTTCCCCACAAATCAGAAGCATTGTTAAAATCTACACCTTTATCCGAAACGTGCAGATATATTGGTTCATCTGAGGCACCCTCAAGCATAACAGCATCATAGCCTGTCTTTCTGATTGCCGGAGCAGTAGAACCGCCTGAGTAAGATTCACCAAAAAACCCGGTTAAAGGCGACTTGGCAAATACACCATGCCGGCCCGCGGCGGGAACGGTAGTGTCTGTTGCAGGTCCCGTGGCAAAAATAAGCTTATTATCAGGAGACAGGGCATCTACCCTGGCCGACATGTAATTAAGCATCAGGTAGCCGGCAAGGCCTTTACCGCCCAGGTATTTTTTTTGAACATCATCGGGAATATTTTCTTCTTTTACTATTCTGTCTGTTAAATTGATCCTTAAAAACTTGCCGTAAAAACCATCCATTATTCTATTTACCTCCAGTTTAGTTTTACTTGATCACACAACAATAAACGCATTATCTAAAATTAGCCTTTAGGAATATAATTTAATCTAATGCCAAAATATAACATTTTAGAGAGCATTAGTTTCCAGGCTTTTAAAAAACGCGGAAATCAACCCAGCACCTTTTTAATTTTAACTGCAGCATATTCCAGGTCATTCAGGTTTGCAGCATAAGCAAGACGAATAAAGCCTTCTCCACCGGAACCAAAAGCCGGACCGGGTACTGTGGCCACACCTTCATTTAATAACCGCTCTACTGCCTCTTTGGAGGATAAACCGGCCGAACGAACATCAAGGAAAAAGTAAAAAGCACCACCAGGTTTTACTGCCAACAAGTGGGAGCTTAAACTATCCAGCAAGAAAGCCCTTCTTCTGGCAAGAGTCCCCGCCATTTCTTTTACGCATTGTTGAGATTCGTTAAGGGCGGCTGCACCGGCAGCCTGCACAAAAGAGGTGGAAGAACCGACCACGTACTGGTGGACTCGTACCATCGCATTAATTAATATTTCCGGGGCGGCCACATAACCCAGCCTCCAACCGGTCATGGAATAGGTTTTAGAAAAAGAGTTTAGGATAATAGTCCTTTCCCGCATTTCCGGAAGGGTAGCAATACTGATGTTTTGGCCTTCATAGACCATCTGATCGTAGACTTCATCACTTAAAATAAGCAAATCATGACGACGAGCCAGATCAGCCACACCTTCAAGCGTTTCCCTGGTTAAAACTGTTCCCGTGGGGTTATGCGGAGAAATTAAGACCAGCATTTTTGTTCGCTGAGTAATTCTCTTCTCTAATTCCTCCAGGTTTATCTGAAAACCATCTTCTGCATTTAATTCAAGAGAAATGGGGATTCCTCCAAAAAAACGAGGTGCATTTAGATAACTGACAAAAGTAGGAGTGGGGATAATAACTTCGTCATTAACTTCCAAAAAAGCGCCTATCGCCAATAACGCCCCCTGGGTGGCACCCATAGTAGCTATAATTTCTTTATCTGAATATGTCAGGGCCAGTTTTCTTTGAAGGTGGTTTTTCACAGCCTGACGAAAAACAGGCAGACCCAGGTTGGGTGTATAGTGAACCAGTCCCTCATCCATAGCCTTTTTAGCTGCATCTTTAATGTGCCGGGGAGTATCGAAATCCAATCTCCCCATCTCCAGGTGAACAACTTTTTCACCTTCCGCTTCCAACTGGTTTGCTTTATCAAAAATCGCCCTAATGCCGGAAAAGCTGATATTTTCAAGAGTGGAAGATGTAAAATTTCTCATCGCCAAAACCCCCTGTGATCATAGTCGTCTAAAAATAATTGCCGCCACAACTCATCTTTCAACTAGTATTACCAGTTTTAATTTACAGCCGGAATTTAACGTCTAAATGTAATTTGTAGAGACTGGCAGAACAAGTCCCTGGCTTAAAATATTATTCGATGATCACTTCCTGGGTGGCTCGGACCTGGTCACCAACTTTAACAGAAATCCTGTACATTCCAGGTTTGCCAAACCAGATCATATCAGCAACATGTTCCCATTCCGGATCAACCTTATACCTGTTTTTGGACACTACCTCATCGTTTTCACAGTTGATTAGTTCTACTATAACCGTATTTTCTCCAAAAGGCTGATTATTAAAAAATGAAAAATAAAAATCTTCGTTAACCGCAAAAGTAGTCTCTTTAGATTTTATTGTCCTTTTACCATTTTGTTCATCAATTTCATGGCCGGTTTCTACTACAGCACCACCTACGGAAGTGCTGCTGGGATATAAAACGGGATCGCCGCAGGAAACACAAAAAATAATGATAAAAACCGGTATTAAGCCTAAACAGCAAAACCTCCTGAGCATCTGCCGTGAAACTCCTTCCATCTGAATGGTTTTTAATAGTAGTTATAATAGCTGGCTTAGTTTGACGTTTTTTTAGTATTCTTCATTTCAATAAGTTTTCCTTCATCAAAAGATAAAAGGTTTCTATTTGCTCGATCAGGTTCGATTATCACCCGGATTCGATAATTGCAGTTGAAATAGACTATGGTGAAGGATTAATAGATTTGATGTAGAACTAAACCTTGGTTAACATCATTGACAGGAGGCATTATATCATAATGAATTTATCAGTTAGAAAAATCGTTATCTCGGGTATTTTAGGCGCAATAACAATCTTACTGGCAGTAACCAGGCTGGGCTTCATTCCAGTGCCCACACCGGCCGGCCACGCAACAATTATTCATGTCCCGGTCATTTTAGGAGGCATCCTTGAGGGGCCGGTGGTAGGGTTAATCACCGGGGCTATCTTCGGCCTTTTCAGCTTTCTGCAGCCGGGTGCTCCCTTCTTTGCCGATCCCCTGGTATCCATTTTGCCCCGTCTTTTTATTGGCATAGTTGCATACCTGGTCTACTTTTTGACAAAGAAGGTCGATACTGTGGTGGCCCACACCTTTGAAAAGCCTTTGCTAAATATCAAGAAAAAGATGTCTCCCGGTATTGCCGGCGCTTTATCAAAATTTAACGGAATTCTGCCCTATCTTTTGGGAGGAGCTTTTGGCTCAGCCACTAATACAGTTTTTGTATTAGGCATGGTCACCTGGAGAGGTTATCTGCCTTCTGAAGTATCCATTTCAATCGGTGTGTTACACGGCGTACCTGAACTAATTGTTGCCGCTATATTAACAGTTATCCTGGTTAAAGGAATCCAGAGAATAAGACCAACCGAAGATAAAGCCTGAGCAGTGGAGCAGTGATTACTTGGAAAAGATAATCGAAACAATCGATTTGAACTATAGTTACCGTGCCGGAACCAGTGAAGAGGTCAGAGCACTCTATGATATCAATATATCGGTTTTGCCCGGGGAGATGCTGGCCATAACCGGACAAAACGGATCGGGCAAATCAACTCTGGCCCGCCACTTTAACGGCCTCTTAACACCTTCCGCAGGAGATGTTATAGTAAAAGGCCTTTCCACCAGGAATAAAGAAAATATTAAGGAAATCCGTAAGGTAGTCGGCATGGTCTTCCAAAATCCGGACAACCAGTTAATCAGCAGCATAGTGGAAGAAGATATAGCTTTCGGCCCGGAAAACCTGGGCCTACCTCAGAGTGAAATAAGAGAAAGAGTCAATTGGGCCCTGCATACGCTCAACCTGGAAAAGCTGCGGTATGAGCCTCCAAATAATCTTTCAGCCGGTCAGAAACAGCAGGTGGCCATTGCCGGGGTTTTGGCCATGAAACCAGAATGCATGGTTTTAGATGAACCAACTGCTCACCTGGATCCAAGGGGCCGACGTGAAGTTTTGGAGAGTTCGGTTAGGTTAAATAAAGAAGAAGGAATTACCATAGTTTTATTAACCCATTATATGAACGAAGTTATTCATTGTGACCGAATGGTCATTATGGATAATGGCAGATTGGAAATGCAGGGAACACCACGGGAAATTTTCCTAAACAGTAAAGAGGTAAAAAAAATGGGGCTTGATTTGCCGGTAGTAACCCATATAGCTGCCGGCTTAAACCGGAAGGGGTTTAATGTTGCACCGGACCTTATCCACACCGAGGAGCTTATCGACAATTTATGCCGATTGAAGTAATCAACCTTAACCACAGTTATAAAGAGGGAACTCCTTTTGAACAGCAGGTCCTTTTTGATATTAATATTTCGATCAATGACGGCGAATTTATCGGTATTATCGGTCCTACCAGGGCAGGCAAAACTACTTTGGCTCAACACTTTAACGCCCTTCATATACCCCGCCGGGGAAAAGTAATTATCGACGGTTTTGACACAACCGATAAACAAACAGACCTGGTCAGTATTCGCCACCAGGTTGGGTATGTTTTTCAAAACCCAGATTACCAGCTTTTCGCGCCGACGGTCGGGGAGGATATTGCATTCGGTCCGGTTAATCAAAAACTGCCTGCTGAAAAAATCAAGGAGCGGGTGCAAGAAGCGATGACCCAGGTAGGCCTGGATTATAATACTTTGTTAAATCGTGATGTTTTTGCCTTGAGCGGAGGCCAGAAAAGACGGGCAGCCATTGCCGGTGTGCTGGCCTGCAGGCCAAAAGTACTGGTTTTAGATGATGTTACCGCCGGTCTCGATCCGCGCGGACGGGAGGAAATCCTGAATGTAATCGGAGAGCTTCATCACAGGGAAAAAATAACCATTATATTTATTAGCAACAGCATGGATGAAGCAGCCTCGCTGGCTGAAAGAATCATTGTAATCAACCAGGGAAAAGTAATCATGGATGATGCCACCCGGAAGGTATTTGCCCGTTTTGAAGAACTGAATTCAATCGGTTTGGAACTACCGGAAGCAATGGTATTAATAGAAAAACTGCGCCTGGCCGGTTTTAATCTTCCGACAGGGGTTTTAAATGTTAACGAAGCCCTCAATTCCATTATAAAAGTTTTATTGGAAATGGAGGCCCATAAATAGTGGAACTGACCAAAAATATCACCCTTGGTGTTTATCTTCCAGGTACAAGCATCATTCACCACCTTGATCCACGAACCAAGATTATCGCTGCAATGGTATTGATCGTTTTACTGCTATTTTCCCGATCATATACCACCTACAGCCTGATATTTCTATTTACCGCAATTATAGTCTTGTTCTCAGGCATTCCACCGGGGTACGTAGTGCGGGGTCTAAAACCGATGCTGCCCGTCCTGGTTATTATGTGGATATTTCAACTCTTTCTTTTTAAAACCCCGGATACAACTATCCTGTTTGAGTGGTGGATATTGGAAGCTACTGAAGCAGGCCTGCATATGGCTAATCTAATTACACTACGCGTACTTTTTCTTTTTACGGTAACAACTTTACTGACCCTGACCACCTCTGTCGTAAACCTGACCGACGGATTGGAAAGCCTTCTAAAACCGCTGAGAATGATCGGCCTGCCATCCCAGGAGCTGGTCATGACCCTGGTTATCGCCCTGAGGTTTGTTCTAATCCTGGCTGAAGAACTGGAAAAAATAGTAAAAGCCCAGATGGCCCGGGGAGTTGCTTTCGATCAGGGCAACTTTATTCAAAAAACAAAAAAATTATTTCCCGTCTTTCTCCCCCTTTTTATCGGTGCCTTTAAAAGAGCAGAGGAATTAATAGTGGCCATGGAATCCAGGAGTTATACCGGGGGCAAAGGCAGGACTAAAATGAAAACCCTGCAAATGAGCAGGGCAGACCTGGCGGCAGCAGTTGTAATAGTGACTTACAGTATAATCCTGATTTATGTCATTGTAACCGTTGAACCTGTTATCTAAGCCATGATGTGGCATGCAGCAATCTGATGATTATTGACGCATTTTCCAGGTGTTATTTATACTGCCCGTACATTCATATAGCAGGACAAAAACAGTTATCAGATGGGTTTAAATTGGACAACCAAAAGACGTCCCGACCGTCAGAGCGGCCCGGACCTGTTCACTGGAAATATCAACACGTTTGGTTCCGGATACTGCTTTCTTCAGGGAAACTGATTCAATATTATGCCCCCTGAGACAGACCATTTCGTTATATTTCTCCTCCTGAAACAGCTCTACTGCTTTTACTCCAAACCGGGTGGCCAAAACCCGGTCATAAGAAGTAGGGCTGCCGCCTCGCTGAAGGTGTCCCAGAACTGTGGCCCTGCTTTCCATATCAGTACGATTTTCAATTTCACGGGAAATAGCAGGACCAATCCCACCCAGTCTTTTTACATCTCCCTTAACCTGGTATGATGGTTCGCCCCCGGCGGGATAAGCTCCTTCAGCCACTACGATGATGCTGAATTTTTTACCCCGGCGGTTACGTTCCATGATCTTTTCAACTATATACTCGTATTCAAAGGGCAGTTCGGGAATCAGAATAATATCACCACCACCGGCCATACCGGCCTGCAGGGCAATCCAGCCGGCATGACGGCCCATAACTTCTACAACCATAACCCGGTGATGAGATTCAGCCGTGGTATGAATTTTATCAATAGCCTCGGTGGCTGTCGTTACAGCCGAGTCAAAGCCAAAGGTGACATCGGTGGCAGGCAAGTCATTGTCGATAGTTTTCGGAATACCGATTATCGGCACTCCCAGCTCACTGAAGCGGTTAGCCAGAAGCAAACTGCCGTCACCACCGATAACTACCAGGCATTCTATACCCCATTCTTTCAAATTGTTTATTGCATCTGCTGATCTGTCTTTGTTGGTTTCCCGGTAGTCAGGAGACCCGCCGGGTCCGAAGTCAAAGGGGTTGTCCCTATTCGACGTGCCAAGGATAGTTCCTCCGCGGTTAAGGATTCCGGAAACTGCCAGATCATCGATTAGTGCGGCATCATTTTCCACCAGACCTTTAAACCCATTATTAAAACCGACCACTTCACTGTTGTAAGTGTAAGTGGCCCCTTTAACAACAGCCCGGATCACTGCATTTAATCCGGGACAGTCGCCGCCACCGGTCAGCAATCCCAACCTGCGGACCTGCTGGTCTTTTCCTCCTGACCTGTCACCGGTCTTAAGGATATTTTTTTGAGAAGCTTTTTCTGTTATATTACCTTGCTGGTAGACGTCTTCAGTTGTCCCAATGCCATCCCGGGTAAGTTTATGATCTTCAGCCAGGTCATCCGGGGCATTTTTTAATACGTCAGCTGTTTTATCTTCGATAGCACGCCGGGCCAGATCATCGCAAC
>SKXC01000134.1 GCA_007128625.1 Syntrophomonadaceae bacterium
TATGGTAAAACCATTATATTCTTATCTTGCCACGACCCTAACATATTAAAAGTTCTCCTGTCAAACCTTAAATTGCCATAATAATCACGGCAATAATCTATTATATTAATGACAGTATACCCTGCTTACTTTTAATTAAGTACTGCAGGGATAATACCAGCAAACATAGAATTAATTATCTTGACCAGGAACTGGTTATGCTTAGTCTCAATTATTGAAACTGATAGAGATTATATGAGGTAATACATAATTATATTAAAAGGAGCATGTTTATGAGAGAGATGCAATGGGCGGGCAAGGCCGGACAGGATGACGGTAATACAGGAAAAACTGATCAACGCTTTTCGTATGCAAAGATCTGGTGGATAGGATTTGGCTTTCTGGGAGTTCAACTGGCATTTACCACCTACAATGCCTTTCTCCCCTTGATGTATCGGGAGTTTATTGAATCGCGGGCCCTGATCGGGCTGTTGATGGGTACTGATAACCTGATCGGGCTTTTATTAATTCCGGTAATCGGGGCCTGGTCTGACCGGGTTAATTCAAGGCTTGGACGCAGGCTGCCATTTGTTTTGGTTGCTTTGCCGGCAGCAGCGCTGATCTTTTTTTCGATCCCTTATGCTGCTGCCCTGTTGTGGACCCTGATTATAGCCGAGGTGGCCTTTACCGCGGCCATGCATTCCTATCGCGGGCCGGTTATATCACTGATGCCGGACCATACCCCGCCGGAGAGGCGCTCAGCTGCCAATGGTATCATTAACCTGATGGGTGGGGTGGGCACCCTGATCGCTTTTGGCGGATTATCGCTGCTCTATGATATTGACCCGCGCCTGACTTTTGGTATTGGCGCAGTCATTTTGCTTTTTACACTGGTGATTGTGTGGCTTAAGTCCGATCGTCACCCGCCATATATCGACAACTCCCCGGTTGCCGCAAAAAATCCGATCAGGGAAGCAGCCGTAGGCATAAGATTGTTATTTAAACCCGCTTACCGGGGACAGCTTCTGGTGCTTGCTGCCATGCTTACCTACTTTATCGGATTTGCCGGTCTTGATGCCATGTTTCCGATCTATGGAGTGGAGACACTGGGGCTTACCGAAGGCAGGGCTGCTTTTATCCTGACCACCTTTGCCGGGTCGTTTCTGGTATTTGCCCTGCTTGCCGGCTGGATCGGCACCCGCATTGGCAAGATCCCGGCCATGCTTTTGGGGCTGGCCCTTGTGCCTGTTTTTTTCCTGGTTGCCATCCCTGTGCGCAATCCGGTGATTATCGGGGTGATTTTTGTTTTTGCCGGTTTTGCCTGGGCCATGGTTAATGTACAGGCGATGCCTTTAATTGCCGACCTGGGCGGTCGTGACCGGGTTGGGTACTATATTGGGCTTTACTATGTGTTCACGATGACCGGTCAAATGATCGGGCCGTTTGTGCTCGGTTCTGCGATGGATCTGATCGGCAACCAGGGTATGTTTATTGCCGGTGCTGTTGTTTATGCTTTAGGCTTTTTGCTGCTGCGTGCCGGTCAGAAGTACCTTGGTGCGGATCCCGAGGAAATTGCTCGTACCAGGCAGCTTAACAATGTTGAATCAGAGCTGAGTGATACTACCGGGAGATCTTGACAGAAGGGATTTTACGTAACATCCATTATTAACGGGCAAATGCAATATTAACCGGCAGCTTACTGGTTTGGGGCCAGTATTGTCATTAGATTCATATTTTGTAAGGAAGGTTAAAGGCGATCTGTGATCATTTAATTGGTTAATGCTTATTTTTCCCGGCTGCCCGCAATAATTTTTTTTAATTCCCGGGGATAATCGGTAATGATTGCTTCAATATCCTGTGAAACAAAGAATTCCATTTGGTAAGGATCATTAACTATCCAGGGGAAAAGAGGCAAATTGTGGCTTTTAAACTCTGAGATTGTTTCTTCGGACTGCAGGAAAAAAAACAGCGGGTGAACAGAATAACAGCCCAGGGAGCGGGCATAGTGCCAGGGTTCTTTTATTTCTTGATCATAGATCAGGCCTGTTCGGATGGCGGGATTATGTTTGCGGCAGGTAACCAGGCTGTCATGATTAAAAGAGGAGATTATTACCCGGCCTTCAAACTTATGTTTCTCAATGAGTTTCAGAACCGCTTCTTCAAGACCGGGGTAAGCGGTTTCACTGTTTTTTAATTCGATATTAAACAGCAGGTTATCTGCTTTGTATCGATCTAAAACTTCGTCCAGAACAGGTATTTTTTCACCTTCAAACCGGGAGTCAAACCAGCTTCCGGCATCAAGTTTTTTAAGCTCAAATAAAGTGCAGTCTTTCACCGGACCCCGGCCGGAGGTGGTGCGCTCCAGGGTTTCATCATGAATAACCACCGGCACGCTGTCTTTACTCAGTTGAACATCGAATTCAATTCCGTCAGCACCAATTTCAACGGCCCTGTCAAAAGAAGCAATTGTATTTTCGGGGGCAAGTGAAGATGCTCCCCGGTGGGCAACATTAAGGGTACGAATTATAAACATCTCCCGGCAATTTGGTTAGTATAAAAATTAATTTATCAAACAAAACAACTCGTGGGTATTATACCTGAATGCTAAATAAATGAAAAGATAATAAGGCGGATGATAAATTAATGAAAAAGATCAAAGATATTGACTGCTTCCTGCTGGATATGGATGGGACAATATACCTGGGAGATAAACTGATTGAAGGCGCCCGGGAGTTTCTAAAGACAATCGCAGCACAGGGCAAACGATCAATCTTTATAACTAACAACAGCTCTAAGAATAAATACAGTTACCAGGAGAAGCTAAAAAAAATGAAGATAGAAGTTAACCCGGAGGATATATTTACTTCGGGAGAAGCAACAACTATTTATCTAAACAAGCATAAACGGGGAGCTAAAATTTTTTTGCTGGGAACACCTTTGTTAGAGGAGGAATTTATACAGGCCGGTTTTGAGCTGGTTAGTGAAGGCACTCCTGATTTTGTAGTAGTGGGTTTTGACACCACCCTGACATATAACAAATTATGGAAAGCATGTGACTATATTCGTGAAAGGGTGGATTATCTGGCCACCCATCCGGATTACAACTGTCCAATTGGTTCAGGCAGCTACATGCCTGATGCAGGCGCAATAATCAAGTTTATTGAAGCTTCTACCGGAGAATCCCCCCTTGTTATTGGCAAGCCGAATCACTATATCATCGACAGCTTGTGTGAAAAATATCAGTTGAGTATAGAAAATACAGCCATAGTTGGCGACCGTTTATATACTGATATCAGGCTTGGCCTAAATGCAGGAATAACCACAATACTTTTATTAAGTGGAGAGACATCACCGGAACAATATTATTCTTCAGATCTAAGTGCTTCTTATGTATTTCCTTCTGTTAAAGAACTCAGCCAGCTCATATAGCATATTATTGGTCAATCGAATGATAGAGCCCGCAATGCTTTATTGGCTTACTTCGGAGCAGACCAGGATGATTATAATGTTTATTGAAAGTGTTTTAAATAGAAGATGGCCAGCTGGGTGCGATCCCGCAGTTCGAGTTTATCGAAAAGCCTGGCGATATAGTTGCGGACAGTGCCTTCGCCCAGGTATAGTTTTGCAGCTATTTCCTTATTGGAAAGGCCGTTTCCCACCAGTTCCATGATTTCCATTTCCCGGTCAGTTAGTTGATAATCCGCCGGGTTAGATATTTTGTTTTCTTTAAACATGGAGGACAGGGTAGAGGCAACATCGTTTCCCAGTACAGTATTCCCCCCGGCTACAGACCTGAGCGATTCCACAATACTCTCGGCTTGCTGGCTTTTTAGAATATAGCCGGATGCCCCGTTTTTTATGGCCATCTTAATGTATTCATCATCACGGAATGTTGTTAAAATAACCACGTTGACTTTTGGGAATTGTTCTTTTATCACTTTAGTACCTAAAACTCCATCCATTACCGGCATGCGAATATCCATCAGAACAATATCCGGAGGAGTTTTTTTGCATAACTCCAGGGCGGCCTGGCCATTGGCAGCAGTCCCAATTACTTCAATATCTTCTTCCATTGCCAGCAGCAATTCAAGGCTGTCCCTGATCAAAGCATCATCATCAACCACGAGCACTTTCAAGAACCCTGCCTCCTTTATTTTCTGCCCTGGGCAAAACACAAACAATGGAAAAACCGTCTTTTGCATTAATGGTTAAACTCCCACCGGCATTGTGAACACGTTCTTTCATTCCGCTGATCCCCATTCCTTCCCGGACAGAATCACAACCCTGTCCGTTGTCAGTGATGTGAAGCCGGACGATCTTCTCCCTGATGTCCAGCTCTATTTTGACCAGGGTAGCATTCGAATGGCGGTTAATATTGGTCAGTGCCTCCTTGAGAATGGAAGATATGATTCCCGTATAATCAGCTGAAAGGGATAAAATATCCCCGTAATGCTTAAAATCAACCTGGCAATACTTGAAATTAGCGATGATTTTTTTGATATAATCCAGGTTCATCACTTCCTTTGGCTTAATATTATGGACTGTATCACGCATAATTTCCACAGCTTCAGCTAAGCCGTTTATGGACTGTGCCAGTAGTTTCTGGGCCTGCTCGGGGTCTTTTGCCTGGACCTTTTTCATCACCTGGAGCTGAAGCAAAATGCCGGCCAAATTATGACCAATATGATCGTGAATGTCCCGGGCAATCCGGTTGCGTTCCCGTGCTTCTGCCAGGTGAACTTCCTCCCGGGCTGAGTTCATCAGTTTTGCCCTGGCTTCTTCCAGGGAATATCGACTTCTGCGTTCCCGGTCATAGATTTCTTGGAAAGATTTTTCCTTCTGGATCAGACGGTAGTTCAGGTAACCGCTCAGAGTGCTGAGAATTAGTAATACCGAGAAAAAAGCGAGTAATTGGCCAGAAAAAAAGAAAAAACCACCCGGAAAAAGCAGCGCCGGAAACCAGTACAGTCCCAGCCTCATTAGATCATAGGCCAGGACAGAGCACATAAGCATAGAAATTGGATTGAGGAAACTGAGGAAAATAATTACTATATACTCCACAACCATCAGCAAAGGCAAACTGGCATACTTTTCCCGGTATATCCACAGGGCCATAATCAACAGCAGGCCCATTACCACCAGCGGTTCAATGGCTGAGTCCAGGATATATAAGATTATTACCGACAGGATAGCCAGCCCTTTAATAATGTAACCCATGCCTTTTACCTCATAGTTGTTTCCTTCATTTTATGTCATCCGGTGAAAACTGCCAAGCCCTGGCGAAAACTCTAAAGGCGGACTTCGATTATGCTGCTAATAATAACTGGCAACCGGGACCATTGCGGGCCGGCTGCCAGGATATTTACCAGTTCACAATTCAGGTTTATCTGCCTACCTGGCAATGTCTTTTTTGCTCCAGGTGCCCAGTAAAAAGAAGACCAGGGTGTATCCGATCAGGATGGCCAGGGCCGGAAGCGCATCATTGATCGGATTACCCAGCACAACAGTACCGGCTGCATTTACCAACCAGGTAGTGGGTAAAAACTGGCCGATGTCCTGCAGGATTTCAGGCATGATCTCCCGGGGCCAAAAGAGTCCGCCCAGCATTGACAAAGGCATAATTGTCAGGGTAGCAGCGGTTCCTAACTGTTGAGAAGTCCGGGTCAGCGAGGCCAAAGCAACACTCATTGCTATACAAAGCAGGGCAAATACTGCCAGAACTATAAAAAGATTCACAGGTGACGGTCCCAGGTATATTTCAAACAAAAACCGGAATGACAGCAGTGCAAAAGTGATCATGACCAGAAATAAAACCAGGAAACAGAGTATTTTCTGAAGCATGTATGATTTGAGTGAAATAGGGGAGATTAATACTCTGAAGAAAGTATGATTCTTTTTTTCCTCGAGCAGGTTTAGAGCAGTCATGATCGATAAAAACATCATGCTTATAGCCAGCAAACCCATGCCGCTCAGTATTTTATTCACGTTTTGGTCTGCTTCACCGTAAGATTGGACATTTACACTGAAACTGCCGGCAGTGTAGCTTTCCATGCCCCGGTAAAAAGCTGCTTCATTCCCGGCTATTTTTGCCAAATTGTGGGCAGCGCTTAAGAAACTGTCCACTTTTACTTTAACGGGACGGGAGGTATTGGTTTCCTGGATCCCATACCCCCTGATAGAGGGATTTTGATTATTGATCAACTTTTCGGTAAAGCCGGAATCGATAACTAAAACGTAATCTGTACCGCCGCCGGCCAGGGCATTCTTAATGTCTGTCTCTTCCAGGCTGTTCAAGGCAGAACTCTCGCCCAGGAAATCTGACAGCAATTCTGTTAATTGGGTGTTATCATGATCGACTATACCGATCGCTAAATTTGAGGCTCCGGTCAATCCAAAACCAAACATTACTCCAACTGCCAGAGCGGGTACTACAAGGATCAATACTAGAGACAGCTTTTTGCGAAGAAGTTGCTTCATGGTATAAGAAAACACAGTCATTTTACAGCTCTCCTTTCTGCGATCATAGCAATCATAAAGCATGCTATGATCATGGTCAGCATGCCTGCCAGCATCAGGATAACCTGGTCGGCAGGTCCGTCATATATGGTATTGAAAATTGCTGTTTGGGCCAGGTAATTGGGGGATAGATAACGGATATAATTAAGCAGGCCGGGCAGGTTAATAGGCCAGTACCCGCCGGCAATAAATGTGCTGAAGACTACAAAGGCATTGATCAAATTAGAAGACTTCATTTCGTTTCCGGTCACCATGGCGACCATGACTCCCAGTCCATTGGCCAGAACTACCAGCACAAAAGCGATCAGCATGATCATAACAATGTTATCGCCCCAGTTGACCCCGAATACAAAGTGGGTAAAGGCTAAAATTACCAAAACCTGGAGGTAGACAATTAAAACACTGGAAAGGGTCAGGCCGGTATACTGCTCCTTGCGGGAAATCGGTGTGGTTTTGATGCGCTGGCCAACATTGGTCAGGTAGCTCTCGCTCATGCCGAAGGAAGAATAAAGAGCTCCATACATGATGATCATCACCAGCATGGTAACGGCGTAGTAATCCATTGAACCGGGCATTAATCCCGATGATGAAACAGGGTGGTCGACGAGAATACCAGTTGTATAAGCGTAGACCGGTTCAGTTTCTCCCATGACAAGCATGGCCCGGGTGGCATTGGCGCCACTGACAAAACCTTCCACCAGGTTTTCTACTATCGCCTTCCTTAGCTCGCGTTCCGGGTGCCCGGTTATATGAATGGCTGAATTGCCGCCTGACAGGACCTCTGCGCTGAAATCAGCTTCCAGGTGTATAAGGGCAGAAAGTTCGCCTTTTTTCAGGCTTTCCAATCCCTGGTCCAGGGAATCTATTTGGTGTACCTTTAGAAGCTCGCTGATTTCGGGCATTTCAAGGAACTGATCAAAGTAAACGCTCATCGAACCCTCATCTTCGTTTAAATATCCAACAGAAGTAGGGTCTAGTTCCCGGTATTCAAATATCGGACTGAGAGACATGCCCAGGATCAGGATCAGTGCAATAGGCAGTACTATCATCTGCAGCAGGGTGTTACCGGTATCTCGCAGGTTTTTTAAAAACATATACTTGATGATGGTCAATATTCTTTTCATGGTATACACCTCTAATCCCTTAAAGTTTTTCCGGTAAGTGTTAAAAATACACTCTCCAGGGTCGGTTTTTCTACTTCCATTGACAGCACATCTGCTCCGGTGGCGGTAATTATGTCGATGACCCGACCGATGATGGCGCTGTTCTTCGCTGTCAGTATAGTCAGCTTATCCTCACCAAGAGAGCATTCTTTCACTTCAGGTATTTTCGTGATTTTTTCAACCAGCGTATAATTTGCACCGGTCAGGGTAATATCTATTTTTTCTTCCGATGAAACAAGCTCTTTCAGTTCTTCCCTGGTGCCTTTGGCAATTATTCTTCCCTGGTCCATAATCGCAATCTGTGAACACAATTGTTCCACTTCTTCCATGTAGTGGGAGGTATAGATCACAGTAGATCCCTGTTCGTGAAGCTCAAGAACCGAGTTCAAGATATGTTTCCGTGACTGGGGATCAATACCTACTGTTGGTTCATCCATGATGATCAACCTGGGTTGATGGACAATGGCACAGGCAATATTTAACCGCCGTTTCATGCCACCGGAAAACTTTTTAGGGAACTCTTTGGCTCGTTCATCCAGGCCGGTGAAAGCCAGGGCCTGACCGACACGTTCTCTCAACTCATTACCGCTAAGGCCGTATAATTTGCCAAACATGGTAACATTTTCGGCGGCAGTCAGGTCCTCGTATATGGCGATATCCTGGGGCACGATCCCAATGTGTTTTTTTATTTTTCCATTATGCCCGTTGATCTTATGACTAAAAATTTTAACTTCACCACTGCCGAACCGGGTCAGACCTGTCAGCAGGTTGATAATTGTGGTTTTGCCTGCTCCATTGGGTCCCAGTAATCCGAAAATCTCACCCTCCTTAATGGCCAGGTTCACATTATCTACCGCTAAATTATCTCCGTAACGTTTAACCAGATTATTAATTTCCACGATCATGACGTTTCCTCCTTATCCTTGTTTTGTATCATGATTTTATCCGGAAGCAGACAGCAATAATAGTGCATGCAGTAATAACCGGGTATGACATTTGTCACATCTTTTATGTTCATGAAAAAGATATTGACATATACCTGTAACTGCTGGTATGCTTATTATGGATATATACCCGTTATAGTGAGGAGGTGGATTTCAATGCCGGGAGGAGACGGTACAGGACCGGTGGGCTATGACCCACGCACCGGCAGGGGAGCCGGTTATTGCAGCAGGTACCCTTTACCGGGGTTTGCTGCTCTGGGAACCAGACGCAGGTTTCTTGGTACTGGTTACATGAGGCCTCGTTTTTACGGGGTTAAAGGTTACCCCGGGCCGGGTTATTATGCTGGTAAGGAGGCAGATGAAAAGAAATATCTCAAAGAACAGGCTGAACTCCTTAAGAAAGAGATCGATTCGGTAGAAGCCAGGATCAAAGAGATTTACGAATTAAAAACACCTGAATAGATAAATTTTTTTATGTGCAAAATAACATCAATCGGCTGCCAATAGTTATGGTATATGCTGCATCACAGCATTTGCCTTTATTTTTTAGGCCTCTAACTTGAAAGTTCCCGGGAGAAGGGTCTTTTAATTAAATTTTGGGAGGCACTCCTTTTTCAAGAAGAATTTCTGCTGCCCAGCGAGCAGTTTTTCCTGCCACATCTGTACACTTATCATCATGGCCCCCGGCTTCTTCAAACTTTTTATAATCTGCCGGGTCCCACAGGTTGAAAGATCTGCCCAGGACATTTTTTTGGACCTCACTGCAGCTAACTCCGCCAAACTCCTCCACAAATTTATTGCGGAGTTCTTTTGAAAAAGAAAATGCCTTGAGACGGCTTGCCGTTTTTTGACCAAACTCGCTTCTTTTTCTGCCAAACTGGCTGTTGATTGCAGCTGTGCCTCCTACCAGAGCTCCGCAGGTGCCATCTCCGCAGAGCGCACCACCACCGGCAAAGGAGTGAACTGCTTGTATTACTGAATCGTCAATATTCCCGAAAAAATCCTGGAGAGCTGCCAAAACAGCCTGCGGACATGCTCCATATTTACCTTCATATTCATAGGCCCGGTTATAGATGTTTTCCAGTAATTGATGATGATCATCTGCCATTTTTAGATGCTCCTTGATTTTTAATTTTGTTTTAATAACAATTCTTTATTTAGAGGCAAACTCCTGTAAAAGTGCGCGATAAAATCCTGGCTGCTTTTACTCAAACGTTTTTATACAATGGCAGGTGGGCTGGTTTGCATCCATTTATGGTCTTATTTATGGAGTTAATGAAGGGAACTGATCGTAATTAACTGTAACCTTCGGCACACCTTTATCTTCAGCAGATCCTAATTTAATTTCCCAGGTCCCATAATAATATCCTTCGTTTACATAACTAGTTTCGAAATCAATAATATCTTCAAAGCGCCTGTAGCTGGTGTTGTATGTAAAGCGTTTTGAATGAGCATCCCAGTTTTCACCACTGCTGTAATATATTAAATAATTGCCATCACGGATGCCTCGCATGGTATATGAATTTTCTGCATGAACATAGGCAGCCATTAAACCTTTTTCAGGTTCGTCTGGATCAACTAAAATAACAACCATATCTGCCGTTTGGTGGTTAGATATTCTTAAAATACCTTTTCCGCCTCCTGAATCACGAACTAGCATTGTCCCATTGGAGGGCCTCTCAATTTTCAATACCTCCAGAATATCACTGGTTCCGTTTGCAGATATTGTATAGAGGCCAGGTTCATCTATCTGCAGGGTAAATTCTTTTATGATAGATGTTTCACCTTTTAAGTTTATATCCCTGGTAATTTCCACCCTGTCATTGATCATAAGGTTCAGGGTCATGCTGTCTTCTATTTCGCCAGTATTGAAAACTTCAACAGTTACCCGGACTTCTTCTTTATGATCGATTTGATCCGGGGTTAGCTGCAAGTTATTTATGTGAAATTCAGCCGGTTTTAAAATTTTTAAAGACTGCAGGTGATTATCCTGGACAATTTCAAAAGCGCCCATGCCAATATTAACCAGGTAGTCACCCGGTTTATATTGGCCGGTAAGATCGAATACAACTCTTTTACTGCTTTGGGCATCTAACTTAACCTTTTTGGAGTTAACCTTATTATCATCGATCAATAAAGTTAAATTATAAACCCCCGCTGTTTTTCCTCTGTTTTCTGTATGGGCGGTGATCAGCAATTGATCTCCCGCTGCTATTTGTTTGGGAACGCTAAACCGGCTGACCTGAAAATTACTTCTGGGAATTAAGGCAGTGAAAACAAACGTGATGATGACGATAGCAACAAATATTGTTCCGCCTAACCTCAGCTTATTTGCTTTAAGCGATGATAAATACATTACTGCCCTGTTTTTGTTGCTTTTGATCGGATTTGCTTCGGTGCCAGTTTCTGTATATGATCTGGATGAACCGGTGATTGCCCCGGTGGTATTGCAGGTTAGTATGATTAAATAAATAAAAAACAGCCAGCATATAAGGCCCAGCAATAAGCTGATAACAGGTATAAAGATAAACAGTGGTATTAAGACAACTAGAATGGAGAAAGCTAAAAAAGGTTTTTCCGGAAGCTTAGGTTCATCAGGATAAAATTTTTGCAGATACCGGTTGTAGTCTATGGCAAAACCCCAGATTGCTTGAAAAACCCAATACAGGTTAAAAACAGGAATAAAAAGCAAGCCGCCTGCCTTACCCGGTGTGGTTCTTGAAGAATCGTTTTGAATCAGTAACCAGGAGCTGTAAACATAAATAAAAGAGACCAAAGCAGCGAATATTAAGATGCATAGGGCAATTATGAACATAATAATACTGAATAAGGGATCTGAAATTAGAGAGCTCAGGGCCAAAAATACAGCAAGGGCAGTTAAAAGCAGTCCGCTAATAAGAGAGATGATATAAAAAGGCTTGTCTAATAAATAATTATTGTCAGCCGCCTCAGTTCCAGCAATCCCAGGTTTTATATTGAAACCACAGGCACAGCAGAGCACAGACCCTTTAACCACTTTTTGCCCGCAATTGATACAGTATATTTAATTCACCTTCTACAAGTTAATTTAACAAGTAAATGATCATAATTATAACATATTGAAGGAGGCAGGCGCTGCATTTTAATAGTGCTATTTACTCATAAAGAGCAAAATTACGACCGGTTTTTTGGGTTCAACTATGCTCCCGGGCACCATAATAAAAACATCCTTTCGGCCCATGTGGGCCGTAAAGGATGTTTTTAGGGTTGATTCTATGAAACCCAGCTGCTTAGTTGTTTTTAGAGGTTAAATTCTCCGGATCAGTTGTACTCAGGAAAGAAGCCAGCAGGTTTATAGTTGCTTCCAAATCTTTTTGGCTGACCATTTCGTTAACAGTGTGCACATAGCGGCAGGGGACAGATAAGGTGGCTACAGGCACCCCGGCCTGGGTTTTCTGGATGGCCCCGGCATCAGTACCGCCGCGGGGAAGAATCTCCATCTGGTAGGGTATTTCTTCTTCCCGGGCAATTTCTTTTAATCTTTTTACCAGCTTGTGGTCGGAGATAGAAGCGGAATCCATAATTTTTATGGCTACTCCTTCTCCAAGGCGGGTTACGTACTCCGGTTCTTGAGCGCCCGGATAATCTGCCGCAAGGGTTACATCCAGGGCTATGCCAAGGTCCGGGACAATGCCGTAAGCGGATGTTAATGCGCCCCTGAGGCCAACCTCTTCCTGGACGGTGGCTGCAAGGTAAATATTGGCCTGATGCTGTTTTAGTTTTCTTGCTGCCTCCAGCATAACCAGGACTCCCACCCGGTCATCCATGGCTTTATTGCTGAAAGAGTTTCCAACCTGTACGAACTCCTGCCTGAGCGTAACCGGGTCACCCATTTCAACCATTTCCTTGACCTGCTCAGGGGGCAGGCCAAGGTCTACAAAGAAGTCCTTTATCTGCAGCTGTTTTTTCTTTTCTTCTTCTGTAAGAATGTGAACGGGGCTGGTAGCAGGAGCCAGGTTTCCGATCAGGTCTTCCTTACCGTGGACTACTACTCTTTGACCCATGAGGGTCCGGGGATCGAAGCCGCCCACCGGCTGCAGACGAATGAATCCCTTATCATCGATATGTTTTACTATAAAGCCGATTTCATCCATGTGGCCTGCCAGCATGATCTTTCCGTTACCGCTGCCCTTTTTCAAACCGATCA
>SKXC01000175.1 GCA_007128625.1 Syntrophomonadaceae bacterium
AAAGGAGTGTAGATGGTGAACGGTATAGGGATGTATATCAATGCAGTAATTTTTATCGGTATTGTTTTGGCAACATTTGTAGGAATATATTTACTATTTGTCAGGAATTATAGAGACAGGTAAATATTAACACCCAATAGTTGTAATTACTTTATTAAATCCCTATCATAATGCTTTTAGCATATATTTTGATTCTCGCAGGCATATTATTAAATAACAGTTATTGTTTATTAGAGCAGTAAATGAATTAAATTGCTTCTATTTTGGGGCAAATTAAGTACTTGACTTTTATGAACTATTCACAATACAATATAAGTGTTGATGAACTGAAAAGGCAAAACCATTGAAAGATGGTGACGCAAAGCTATAGGGGCTAATGCACCGTAAGTGCAAAGCTTGCCAGCCGCCGGTTCCGGGTAAAAAGAAAAACTACCCCACCTGTTATGCTGGTGGGGTAGTTTTTTGGGTAACCGACATATTTTATTCTGCACAAAAAGAACATTTACCCTTTTCACCCACTATTTTTCAACCGGCCCCAAAAATTTATTATATTGGCCATTTATTAAGCTGCTAATGTAGTTTATATGAACCTTGTTAGTTTTTGCAGCCATTTTTGAAAGTGAAGCTAAGGTTACAGTCTGCAATATTGCTAACACCTGTACTTGCTTTTTATGGTAACCGGTTACTTTCTCTCTCCTGTGCCATTTTTTATAATTACTGCCTGGTGGTAAAGGTGGTGAGATGTTGGATAATGATAACATAGAAAACAAGGTAAAAGAAATTAATGCCGGTTTGACTAGTTTTAATAATTTTATGATCGAACAGGCTGTTATTAATGATTATGAAGAACTGATAAAGATAGTAATTGATCAGCTGGACGGGTTTTTAAACCCGGTTGCAACTATATTTAGTGAATATGACAGGCATAAAAAAACATTAGCCGTAAAAGATGTAAAGACCAAACAGGCGAATATAAATTTGGCCTTAAAGATTGGGGGCAGGAAGATCTTATCAACTGTAACCCCTGTTGATCAAGAAATGTATCAGTCAATGATTGTTGACAGGGTTGTTGCTGTTGCAACTTTGTATGAGCTGACCGGAAAGGTCATCTCAAAATCTTTATCAACTTCTCTGGGCAAAGCCTTGAAAATAAAAAGCTGCCTGGTTCTTTCTTATCTGGTTGACAACCACCTTTTTGGGACCACGGTTGTAATTCTAAGTTATCAGCCACAAAAATATATCATGGAGTTATTGAAGACATATGCACATTTCACTGCTGTTTCATTGAAACGGATCAGATTTGGAGAGGCACTAAAAAAGAGTGAAGAAGAATTAAAAACTGTGACTCATAATATGACAGATTTAGTGGCAATGACTGATGCTGAAGGCAGATTTACTTATTTGTCTGGGTCTCACTACAGATTGTTAGGTTTTGAACCGGCTGATTTACTGGGAAGAAGAATATTTGAAATAGTCCATGAGGATGATCTTCCTTATATTGCGGCAAAGTTTAATAATGCCATGTCAGATGCGAAAAATGATAAAGCTGATTATAGAGTGATAAAAAATGATGGCACTGTTATTTGGGTAGAAACATTAGGTAGCATTTTATTTGATAGTGATGGACAAATTAGCGGGGCTGTATTTGTAACCCGTGATATTACTGAACGCAAACAAGCAGAAGATAGAATCAGGTATATGAGTTATCATGATCAGTTAACCGGTCTCTACAATCGCCACTACTTTGTTCAGTGTGAAAAAGAACTTAATGAAGCCCCTGTGCTTAGTGTGATTACCACCGATGTTAATGGCTTGAAACTGATTAATGATACTTACGGTCATGAATTTGGTGATGAGCTTTTAAAAAAGTATGCGGAACTTTTAAAGGAATCATTTAAAAAAAGTGATTTGATTTTCAGGTTTGGTGGGGACGAATTTATTGTTATTCTGAAAGATACAGATGAAGCCGCCAGCTGGAAACTTTGTAAAAGCTTAATTAAGCAGTGTGAAAAAACCTATATAAAGGACATTCCCCTTTCTATTTCACTGGGGATCTTCACTAAATCGCCGGGTGGGGATCTAAAAAAGGCCTTGACTGAAGCCGAAAATAAAATGTACAAGCAAAAGTTAAATGAAAGTAAGAGCAGTAAAAACAAGATCATCAAGACTCTTTTACAAACTTTATCGGAGCACGGCTTTGAAACTAAAGAACATATTGATAGGATGATTTCGATTGGCCGTTTATTTGGAGACCGTTTGAAATTAACTCCATCAGAGCTATCAAAACTGGACACATTAATCATGCTTCATGATATTGGCAAAATTAATATTGACAGCAGCATTCTTATGAAAGACACTGAGTTAACTGCAGAAGAGTGGAAAGAAATAATGAAGCATCCTGAGTATGGCTACCGGATTGCCAGCACAGCTGAGGAGTTTGCGTATGTCGCTCAGGACATTCTTCATCATCATGAAAGGTGGGATGGTCAGGGATATCCGATGGGGGTGAGTGGTGATAAAATACCCTACCTTTCAAGAGTTATGAATTTAGTGGACAGTTATGAGGTGATGAGCAGCGGCAGACCTTACAGGAACAAGATGTCAATTAATGACATTGTCAATAACATAGAATCCTGCTCTGGTCAGCAATTCGATCCAGAACTGGCAAAAGAGTTTATTGTTTGTTTGCGAGAGGATTTATTTTAAAAGATAAACCTTTCCACATTAAAGTTTGAATCCCTGGGTTTTACACCCAAAACCAATCATCTCATTCTCTGCTTATATATTAATAAGCCTTTATTTAATTAAAGCCCCGGAAAACATTTTTTTCTCTGCCGTTATCCCTGTGTAAGCACCCATGGCACAGATGGCCATAACATATTACTTAAGTCTGCTAGTGACCAATAAGGCAATGAGGCATTAAAGATCTAAAAAATAATGGCATGCGACCATATGTCCATCTTTAAGATTTTCAGCGCTTCTTAAAATAGGTTCTTCAGTTTTGCAATTGTCTTTAACAAAGGGGCAGCGGGTATGAAAACGGCAGCCTGAAGGAGGATCGATAGGAGAAGGAACATCACCGGCAAGAACCATGCGTTCAAGCTTTTTACCCGGCATGGGAACCGGAATTGCTGATAGCAGGGCCTTGGTATAGGGATGCTGAGGATTGTCAAACAAAGAATTTTTGTCTGCCATTTCAACGATTTTTCCGAGGTACATAACAATAATCCGATCTGAAATATGACGGACTACTCCGAGATCATGAGAGATAAAAAGATAGGTTAGTTGAAATTCACGCTGCAGTTTTTTAAGCAGGTTTAAAATCTGGGCCCTGATAGATACATCGAGAGCAGAAACAGCTTCATCGCAGATAACCAGGTTCGGGTTTACTGATAAAGCCCTGGCAATACCAATTCGCTGTCTCTGGCCTCCACTGAATTCATGAGGGTGTCGATCAGCCTGGTGTTTGCCCAATCCCACTGTTTCCAGCAATTCAATAGCTTTTGACCTTCTGTCCTTGCCGGGAACAATTTTATTTATATACAGGGCTTCTTCAATGATTTGTGTTAATTTTTTACGGGGATTAATTGAAGCCTGTGGATCCTGGAAAATTATTTGCATATTCTTACGTATAGCCCTCAGTTGTTTTTTCTTAATCTTAGTAATTTCCATATCCTTGAAAAATACTTTGCCGGATGTTGGTTTCTCAAGCCTCAATATAGCTCTGCCGGCAGTTGATTTACCACATCCAGACTCACCAACAAGGCTTACTGTTTCACCTTCATAAATTTCAAATGAGATCCCGTCTACTGCCTTAACATGATTAATGACCCCGCCCAAAATGCCACCGTGAATAGGAAAATACATTTTTAAATCCTCTACTCTTAAAAGTGCCTTACGCTCCATGATGAAGCACCTCCTTACGACCTTTCCAACCACTCATGTAAATCCAACACCTGACGTGACGTTGGCCTTCCAGATTTTCTAAAGGAGGCAGAGTCTCCTGGCAAATATTTTCAGCATAGGGGCAGCGCGGAGCGAAGTGACATCCTTGTGGTATCTCAGATGGGCTGGGAACTGTGCCTATGATTGCTTCCAGTTCTTCTTTATCAATATCCGTCCGCGGCAGGGAGTTGAACAGGCCTGCGGTGTATGGATGTTTCGGATCTTTAAAAAGAGAATATACATCGGCATATTCAACTACTTTGCCGCAATACATTACTGCAACCTGCTTGCAAGTTTCGGCAATAATACCAAGATCATGGGTTATAATCATAACTGACATATTCAGCTTGGTTTGAAGATCTTTTATCAGCTCTAAAATCTGGGCCTGGATCGTAACATCCAGGGCAGTAGTTGGTTCATCTGCTATCAAAAGGTCGGGCGCACAGGCAAGAGCCATGGCAATCATAACTCTCTGTCGCATACCTCCCGACATTTCAAATGGGTACTGGTCAATTCTTTTTTCTGGTGAAGGGATTCCCACCAGTTTTAACATTTCCAGGGATTTTCTTCTGGCCTTGTTACGGGACATGCCCTGATGAATAACAAAAGATTCATTTATCTGCTGACCGATGGTATAGACAGGGTTTAAGGAGGTCATCGGTTCCTGAAAGATCATCGAGATTTCGTTTCCCCGCAAACGCCTCATCTCATTTTCACTATAATTTAAGATATCTTTGCCATTATATATAATTTCACCACTTACTATTTTACCCGGCTTTTCTACAAGACGGAGTATTGACATGGCCATAACACTTTTGCCGCAACCTGATTCACCAACTATACCGACAGTTCCACCCCTGGGTATATTAAGTGAAACATCATCAACAGCCTTAACTTCGCCTTCTTCAGTAAAAAAAGTTGTGCTCAGGTTCTTCAATACTAGAACATTTTCTGCTGCTGACAAACTTTGCACCTCTTTTCTCTTTTATACTTATTAATTCAGCTCTATCCGTTTATTAAGATAGCGGTAAGAGAGATCTACAACAAGATTGGCGAAAATGAAAATTAAGGCAAAAACAAGGACCGTACCCTGGACTATGGGAAAATCACGAGCCAGGATAGCGGCAATGGCAAACCTTCCCATCCCGTTTATGGCAAATACGGTTTCAGCAATAATTGCTCCGGACATTAAAAACCCGATCTGAATACCGATAACCGTAACTACTGGAATCAGAGCATTTTTCAGAGCATGCTGATAAATAACCACTCTTTCTTTTAAGCCCTTGGCCCGGGCAGTCCTGATATAGTCCTGGTTAATAACATCGAGCATGCTCGAACGGGTCATCCGGGCAATAATCGCCGCTCCACCCGTACCGAGAGTAATTACCGGTAAAACAGCCTGCTGCCAGGTTCCCCACCCTGAAGGAGGAAAAAACATCAGGTCGACAGCAAAAAGTTTAATTAGCATCAATCCAAGCCAAAACCCGGGCATTGATAACCCAAACAAGGCAATAACCATAAAACTGGTATCATAAAAACCATATTTTCTAACAGCCGATATAACCCCGGCTATGATGCCAATAAAAATACTGAGGATTGTGCTGTAAATTGCCAGCTGCATAGTTGTCCATATCCTACCTTTTATTTCATCCCACACCGGGCGGCTTGAACGAACAGACTGACCAAGATCGCCCTGAATTAGGTTACCCATGTAAGTTAAATACTGGACAGGAATCGGGTCATTTAGACCTAATCGCTCCCGCATCCTTTCAACCTGTTCTTTTGGCGCATTTTCTCCGGAAAGGATCACGGCCGGATCACCGGGGATCAGGTGAATCAGAGAAAAAACAAGGATAGTAACCCCGATAACAACCGGAATTGTCTGGATTACCCTGCGTACTACAAAAACAAGCACTCTATAACACCTCTTTCTGCTGTGTCATCTGGGATCAAAAGCATCTCTGATACCATCACCAAATATATTAAAAGCAAGGACAACAATAGTGATCGCTAAACCGGGGTATAAAGCAACATGTGGATAATCAAACAAGTAGTTACGCCCCGCACTGAGCATGGCCCCCCATTCAGGAGTTGGAGGCTGGGCTCCAAGACCAAGGAAAGAAAGGGCAGCTGCAATTAGAATGGATATAGCAATACGCAGCGTTGCCTGAACAATTATTGGCGATACGATATTAGGTAAAATATGTAAATATATTATGCGACCGTCACTGGCCCCCAGCGCCCGGATAGCATCAATATATTCCAGACCCTTAACAGCAAGGGTAGAACCCCTGGCCACTCTGGCAAAATGAGATACAGACCAAATTCCGACAGCAATAATAATCGAGTTAATACTGCCCCCAAATACTGAAGCAAGGGCAATCGCTAAGAGCATCCCGGGAAAAGCCAACAAAATATCAACTATACGCATCATCACTGCATCTATTGTTTTGCCGTAATATCCGGAAATTATCCCCATTGGAACGCCTACAAGCATTCCTAACATAACCGAAGAAAACCCTATATAAAGGGTAATGGACATACCATGGATAATACGGGTAAAAATATCCCTACCATGATGGTCTGTTCCAAACCAGTGTTCTGCAGAGGGGGTTACCAGTTTCGTTGAGTAATCGACTTGAAAAGGATCGTAACCGGTCAGGTAGGGACCAATAATTGAAACAAGAACTAAAAATAATATAAAATAACCGCCATAGAGAGCTGCCTTGTTACGTTTTAGCCTTCTATATGTCAGGCGCCAGCCTGCTTCAGGTTTGGCTACTTTTGCAGCTATTTCTGGCGAACTGGGTGTTGACTCGTTCATAATGACCATCTTTCCTTTCCTGTAGATTCTCGAATATACTTTATAATTTATCTCAAAAAAAATCAATAGTTAAAAAAATATTTTTTTCACAAAGTATTAAAGAGTATTTGCGGAGTTTTTAAGCTAGAAAAATTTAGTATTCCCAAGTTCTGATACTTATAGTATAATACCTCTGTAATGATCAATGCATACCAGCTGACAACAGGTGCCATGCTTTAACAGGCTGCTATGTATGTGAAATTACAAAAAATATTATTTAAGGGGGTATTTTGGTTTGAAAAAAAGAAGTCTTTTGTTGTTGGCTGTTTTGGTTTTTGCTGTCGCATCACTGGTCTTGGTAGCCTGTGAAACAGATGTTGACACACCAGACGTTGATGTTCCTGCAGATGTTGATCAGGACCTGATCGTTGCCAGGGTTTCTGATTCAGTGTCCATGGACCCGCAGGGTTCCAACGACATGCCATCAGCTGTGGTAAGTCATCACATCTATGAAACTCTTGTTCAGTTTGATGAGGATCTGGTGCTGCAGCCGCTGCTGGCAACAGATTGGGAAATGGTTGACGATGTGACCTGGGAATTTAAGCTGCGTGAAGGGGTTAAATTTGTTGATGGGACCGATTTTAAAGCAGATTCGGTAAAAGCAACTTTTGAAAGAATCCTCGATCCGGAGATAGCTTCACCTCGCCTGTTTCTCTTTAGCATGATTGAAGAGATCATCGTGGTTGATGATTACACAGTGCAGTTTGTTTTAGAAGAACCCTTTGCTCCTTTCCCGGCTCACCTCTCTCATGGCGGTGGTGCAATCGTCAGTAAGGCGGCCATTGAAAAGGATTACGAATTGATGGCTGAAGGTCAAGAGCCTTCATCTTACCTTGGTGAAAATGCTGCTGGAACCGGTGCTTTCATGCTTGAAGAGTGGGTTCCGGGGGAATTTGTCAAGCTGGTTCGCAATGATGATTACTGGGGAGTAAATGCTCTTCTGGATTCAGTAACATACAAAGTTGTACCTGAGCCTCTAACCCGTATTTCTGAACTTGAAACAGGTTTTGCTCATATTTCCGACCCCATTCTTCCCAGCGATCTGCCTCGCGTAGATGGTATGGCAGATGCCGGAGTCTACAGGAGGAACTACACTACTTTATTCTATCTTGGTTTTAACTGTGAAAAACCACCATTTGATGATGTCCGGGTTCGCCAGGCTTTGTCCATGACCCTCGATAAAGATATTATCGTTGATAACATCTTTGAAGGCACAGCAGTTCCAGCTCATGGACCAATTGCTCCCGGTGTCTTCGGGTATGATCCGGCGGCTACATCGCCTCCGGTAGATATGGAAAAAGCCAGGGAACTGCTTGCTGACGCAGGTTATGAAGATGGTTTTTCATCAACCATATGGACAAATGACAACCCCATCAGGGTTCAGATTGCCGAGTATGCCCAGTCAACCTGGCGTGAACTTGGTATTGATATTGAGATTGAAGTTCTTGAATGGGGTGCATATCTTGAAAATACCGCCGCTGGAGAGCACGACATGTTCCTGCTTGGTTGGGTTACCGTAACTCTCGATGCAGATTACGGAACCTATTCATTATTCCATTCGGAAGAACATGGAAGTGCGGGGAACCGCTCCTTCTATACAAATCCAAGAGTTGATGAACTGCTTGAAAAAGGGCGGACAGAACCTGATCCGGACGCGCGGATTGCTGTCTACTCTGAAGTTTCTGAGATACTAATCGATGAGGCGCCGATGTTCTTTGCCGCTTTTACTGAGCTCCTTTTAGGTCTAAGTGATAATGTGCAGGGATTCCATGCCACAGCGACAGGGTTACATGAACTACACGAGGTTTACCTCGACTGATAGAATCGTAAAGGCTTCTAAGCAGTTAGTTAACATTGAAAGGGCTGTCACTGCGGCAGCCCTTTTTCGATCTTTAAAAATGGCAGTTAAAGCTTCTGGACGGGTTGATAAGTTTGTCTCTTTAATAAAACCGAAAAATAACAGTTGGAAATTATGATCACGGTTATTAATGTTTCAGAATAGTTTCAGAATATTAAGTTCCGCTGGTCTAATTTAAACTATTAACATATAATACAGGATATCTGGATTGCTAAAAATTTAATGGAGGCAACCTGTTGAAAGGGAAGGATTTATTAAAGCTTTATCGAAAATGAAGTGTTTTTAATTTTTGTAAAAGTATATTACTCGAATAGGATTGATGACCGGTGGGACCAAGCAAAGAACAAAGCATAATGCCAGGTAATTATGGAATGTATGACTCTTCAAATGAAAAAGATGCCTGCGGCCTCGGTTTTTTGATTAATATTGAAGGTAAAAAAACCCATAGTATTATACGTCAGGGTGTCAGGGTGTTAATAAATCTGCTGCATCGTGGAGCTACCGGCGCTGACGATCAGACCGGTGACGGGGCAGGTCTGCAGTTCCAGATTCCGGATTGTTTTTTTCGTAAAGTTTGTTCTGATAATAACTGGCAGCTTCCTCAATTAGGCAGCTACGGTGTTGGTATGTTTTTTCTTCCTCAAGACCATGATGTAAGAACAGCCTGCTGCCATAAAGTTGATCATGTAGCTGCACAAGCAGGATTAAAGACGATTGGCTGGCGTGATCTGCCGGTTAATCCCGATATACTTGGCGGCATAGCTTTAAAGGAAATGCCTTATATCCGGCAGTGTATCATTGACGGTAATGGATACAGTGAAGAAGAATTGGAAAGAAAGCTGTATATTTTGCGTAAGCAGGCAGAACAGCAAACAGCAGGATTGTATACACCGGCAGATATTTTTTATATTCCAAGTTTATCCTGCCGGACCATTGTGTATAAGGGACTGCTGATGCCGGACCAGGTTGAAAATTTTTACCCGGACCTCCTGGATCAGTCAATGAAAAGCGCTTTTATTATTGTCCACCAGCGTTACAGCACTAACACCTTCCCCTCCTGGCCCCTGGCCCAGCCTTTTCGTTATCTCTGTCATAATGGTGAGATCAATACCTTAAGCGGCAACCGCAGTTGGATGGCTGCCCGTGAAAAAGATCTTGAATCGGATCTTTTCGGTCCTGACATTAAAAAAGTGCTGCCGGTCCTTGAAGAGGGGGCCAGTGATTCGGCTAACCTTGATAATGCCCTGGAACTGATCTACAACGGTGGGAGAACAATCGATCATGCCATGGCTATGCTTATTCCTCAGGCCTGGGGAGACAAGTACCCGATTGGTCCGGATCTGCGTGGATTTTTTGAATATCATGCCGGGATTATGGAGCCCTGGGACGGTCCGGCTGCTGTGGTATATACTGATGGTCGCCGGGTGGGCGCCTTACTGGATCGTAATGGTTTACGGCCGGCCAGGTATACTGTTACCCGGTCAGGATTTATGGTTTTTGCTTCAGAAGCCGGTGTGATCGATTTGCCTGCAGAAGAAGTTATTGAAAAGGGGTCTCTACGGCCCGGTGAAATGCTGATGGTCGATCTTGACGAAAAAAGGCTTCTTAAAAATACTGAAATAAAAATGCGTTTAGCTCGTCGCAGGCCTTACCGCCGCTGGACACAGGAAAATCAGATCACTATCCACGGTTTTTTTAATGCTATGGCACCCTTAAAAGTTAAAGAACCGGATCTTTTTCAGGCCCAAAAGTTATTTGGCTATACCCGTGAGGACCTTCACCTGATTCTAAAACCAATGGCCCTTGACAGTGCCGAACCTGTTGGCTCAATGGGCGCCGACCAGCCCCTGGCAGTGCTTTCAGAAAAACCGCAGCTGCTTTTCTGGTATTTCAAGCAGCATTTTGCCCAGGTTACCAACCCGGCTATTGATCCATACCGGGAAGAAATGGTTATGTCCCTGATGACATTCATCGGTTGTGCCGACAATCTTTTAAAGGAGTCGCCGCGCCATGCCCATCTGATCAAACTCAGCCACCCGATTCTTTCTAATGAAGATTTAACCAGGCTTTGCAGCCTTGAAGAAAAGGGATTCAGGAGCGCCAGGCTCAAAATTCAATTTCCAGCAGGAGGGAAGGGCATAAATTTAGTTTCTGCCCTGGACCGGCTTTGCAGTAAAGCCAAAGAAGCAGTTGAAACCGGACACGGATTGCTGGTTTTATCTGATCGAAACCTGGATCCTGGAATGGCACCGATACCATCACTGCTGGCTGTTGCAGCCGTAAACAGGTACCTGGTGAGTCAGCAAATGCGCACCGGGATCGGTATATTGGTAGAAAGCGCTGAAGCAAGAGAAGTAATGCATATGGCTCTTCTGCTTGGTTATGGAGCATCAGCCGTGAACCCTTACCTTGCTTTTGAAACAGTCGCCAGTCTGGCTGAAAAAGGCAGGCTTGGCAAATTGCTTTCATCTCAGCAGGCTATGGAAAATTATGTCCGGGCCCTGTGCAAGGGAATATTAAAAATAATGTCAAAAAACGGTATTTCTACTTTACGCAGTTATCGCAGCAGCCAGGTTTTTGAAGCCATAGGGCTTGATGATCAGCTCATCGATCGCTATTTTACCGGAACCAGTTCCCGTATCCAGGGTCTTGGCCTGGATGAAATTGCTGAGGAAGTAAATTTACGTTACAGGCAGTATGATCAGGATCTAAAACAACCCGTTAGCTCCAATTTACTGCCTTCAGGTGGTCATTATGCCTACCGACGGGATGGAGAACGACACCTCTGGACGCCCTGGTCTATCAGTCTGCTGCAGCAAGCTGTACGCGATAATGATTACCACCGATATCTACAGTATGCAGAGCTGATTAATAATCAGTTTGAAAAACAGTCGACCTTGCGGGGGTTGCTAAAGTTTAAAAAAACTTCGCCAGTTTCACTTGATCAGGTGGAGCCGGCCGGGAAAATAGTTAAAAGGTTTGTTACCGGAGCAATGTCTATGGGCTCAATCAGTCCGGAAGCCCATGAAGCCCTTGCACTGGCCATGAACAAACTTGGTGGCAAGAGCAATTCAGGTGAGGGTGGAGAGGATCCAGAAAGGTACAAGCCTTTGCCCGGTGGGGCTTCCCGTATCAGTGCTGTTAAGCAGGTGGCCAGCGGTCGCTTCGGGGTCACTGCTGAATACCTGGCCAATGCCGCCGAACTGCAGATTAAAATTGCCCAGGGCGCCAAGCCGGGGGAAGGGGGGCAGCTGCCTGGGCACAAGGTTAACGAACTGATTGCCCGGATTCGCCATTCTACTCCCGGGGTAACCTTGATATCCCCGCCGCCGCACCATGATATCTATTCAATAGAAGATATTGCCCAGCTGATTTATGATCTGAAAAACGCCAACCCGCAAAGCAGGATTTCTGTGAAACTGGTATCGAAAGCCGGGGTGGGGACGGTAGCAGCCGGTGTAGCCAAGGGCCATGCTGATATGATTTTAATCAGTGGTTACGATGGAGGAACCGGGGCCGCGCCTCTGTCATCAATTAAGCATGCAGGGGTGCCCTGGGAATTGGGTTTGTCCGAGGCCCACCAAACCTTGATCAACAATCGCCTGCGTAACCGGGTCAGGCTGCAGGTTGACGGCAGCCTGAAAACGGGAAGGGATGTTGCTGTCGGGGCCATGCTGGGAGCTGAAGAATTCGGCTTTGCAACTGCTGTCCTGGTGGCCTGCGGTTGTGTCATGATGCGAGATTGTCATACCAATAAATGTCCGGTTGGTATTGCTACCCAGGATCGAGAACTGTGCTGCCGGTTTATGGGAAAACCTGAACATGTGCAAAATTTCATGTTTTTTGTAGCCGAAGAACTGCGGTCTATAATGGCAAATCTTGGGATTAAAACAGTCGATCAACTGGTAGGTCGTTCTGATTTGCTAGATCAGGATCGCTCCATTAAGTTCTGGAAATCGAGCAAAGTTGATTTAAGCAGAGTTTTATTCAAACCGAAGGCGAAAGCACAAGAAATCCGCTGTATTAATAAGCAGGATCACCAGTTGGAAAAAGCCCTGGATCAAAAGCTGCTTCCCCTGGTTGAACAGGTTTTATATACCGGTG
>SKXC01000015.1 GCA_007128625.1 Syntrophomonadaceae bacterium
GGACCAATTTTTCCTGATTTTTCTGCATCATCAATCATGCTGATTGCTATCCTGTCTTTTACACTGCCCAGGGGATTATGCGATTCCAATTTTACAGCAATGGTGGCCTCCAGCCCCCTGGTCAGTTTATTTAACTTGACCAGCGGAGTATTTCCGATTGTTTTAGTTATATCATCATAGATTATTGCCATTTTTTTAAACCCCTTTCCTATTCTAATTAAGATCCTTTTAATGAGTCAAGTTTCAGATCTCTAGCTGCGGTTGATAAGTTCCTGAATACTAATTGAATCAAGATAACCGATGCAGAGATTGTACATTTCTTCCCAAACCTGTTGAGTTACACAACTGGCTGACCGTAAACAAATGTCGGGATCAGCCGTACAATCAACCAGGGGACCGGAACCTTCCAGTACTTCATATAACCGGCGCAGTGAGATATCTTCCGGCTTGCGGGTCAGCCGGTATCCACCACGGGGTCCACGTACTGCCCTGACTATTCCGGAAGATTGGAGAGTTGAAAATAAGGTCTCCAGGTATTTCCGGGAAATGCCCTGCCTCTGAGCAATGTCTTTCAGACTAACCGGTCTTTCGGCAGCATGGATAGCAAGATCCAGGACGGCTCTGGTACCATATCTAAAACGCGTCGTTAATTTCATTTATTACCCCCATTTCATATGGAAACAGTATGAATTGTAACAATACTTCCTGCCGGTGTCAAGGCATCTTCGAGCCTTGTTTAATAATCTTTGCCAATTACTCTTGACTTTTTCTTCGTGATTGGATAAAATCACATTTAATTCCTATTAATTAAATAGAAATTATTTCATATTCTAAGATCATTTTTACCGAAAGGGGGTTTTACAGTGAACAAAAGACCTTTAAAATTTGATACATTGCAGGTGCATGCCGGACAAGAAAAACCTGATCCTGCTACAGGTGCAAGGGCAGTTCCAATTTATCAAACCACTTCTTACGTGTTTAAAGATACCGATCATGCTGCTGACCTTTTTGCTTTGAAGGAGCCCGGAAATATCTATACCAGGATCATGAATCCGACCACTGATGTTTTAGAAAAAAGAATCTCTATGCTCGAAGGGGGAGTTGGAGCCCTGGCTGTATCTTCCGGTTCTGCTGCAATTACTTATGCCATTTTAAATATTGCCGGGGCAGGCGATGAAATTATTTCTGCCAGCACGCTCTATGGTGGCACCTATAATTTATTCTCGACAACCTTGCCAAGGCTTGGCATAAGAACCCACTTTGTTAATCCCGATGATCCGAAAAATTTTACCGGGGCAATTAATGAAAAGAGTAAAGCAATTTTTATTGAAAGTATCGGCAACCCGGAAACCAACATCATCGATATTGAAGCGGTGGCTGAAATTGCCCACCGAAATGGACTGCCCCTGATTATCGATAATACTTTTGGAACTCCTTATCTATTAAAACCGATTGATTATGGAGCTGATATAGTAGTTCATTCAGCTACAAAGTTTATCGGCGGTCATGGGACTTCCATAGGGGGAATCATTGTTGATTCCGGTAAATTCGACTGGACTTCCAGCAGCAGATTTCCCAGCTTGACCGAACCTGATCCCAGTTATAATGGGATTGTATACGTTGAAGCCTGCGGGCCGCAGGCCTATATCATTAAAATGAGGGTTCAGCTATTAAGAGACACCGGTTCTGCTCTGAGTCCCTTTAACTCATTTCTATTTTTACAAGGCCTCGAGACCTTATCTTTAAGAGTAGAAAAACATGTATCCAATGCAAAAATGATTGCCGCATTTTTAAATGATCATCCTTGTGTTTGCTGGGTAAAGTATCCCGGCCTAAAAGATAATCAGTATTACCACCTGGCTCAAAAATATTTCCCCAAGGGACCGGGATCCATTTTTTCTTTTGGCGTAAAAGGGGGATTAAAAGCCGGCAAGAAATTCATTGAAGGCCTCGAACTAATTTCACTTCTAGCCAATGTTGCCGATGCAAAAACACTGGTTATACACCCGGCGAGCACTACTCATGCCCAACTCTCTGAAGACCAGCTCAGGGCAGCCAGTGTAAGCCCGGAAATGATCAGGCTTTCGGTGGGTCTGGAAGATCCAGATGATTTAATTTATGACCTTGATCAGGCCCTGAGAAAATCATCACCATAAAGAGAAGAGGGAAAAAATGCCCATTAAAATACCCGACGACCTTCCGGCAACTGAAATATTAAAAAACGAAAATATATTTGTCATGGGAGAAAAACGAGCCATACACCAGGATATCAGGCCATTGCGGGTCTTGATTCTGAACTTGATGCCAAAAAAAATTATTACTGAGACTCAAATCCTGCGACTGCTGGGAAATTCGCCACTGCAAGTGGAGATATTTTTGCTTCATCCCAGTTCCCATCTATCCCGCAATACCTCCCGGGAACATCTTGTCAGGTTTTACAATACTTTTGAAGATGTCAAAAATATGAAATTTGACGGGATGATCATAACCGGGGCCCCGGTTGAACAACTTGATTTTCAAGAAGTTGATTACTGGGCAGAATTAAGTCAAATAATGGACTGGAGCCTGAAAAATGTTTTTTCAACTATGCATCTCTGCTGGGGCTCCCAGGCCGCCCTCTACCATCATTTCGGGATACCCAAATATCAGCTTGAGAAAAAACTGTTTGGCGTATTTTCTCACAGGGTTAATATCAAGAATACGAGGCTTTTACGTGGCTTTGATGATCACTTCTTTGCGCCTCACTCCCGCCATACCGGGATAAAAAAATCTGACATAGAGAGGGTTAAAGAGTTGGAAATAATGTCTGAATCTGAGGAGGCCGGAGTCTATATTGTGGCAACCAAAGACCGCCGCCAGGTTTTTGTTACAGGTCATGCTGAATATGGCTCACTGACCTTGAAAATGGAGTATGAACGAGACTGTAAAAGGGGCTTGAACATTGACATTCCAAAAAATTACTATCCGGATGACGACCCTTTAAAAGAACCTGCTGTAACATGGAGAGGCCATGCAAACCTTCTCTTTGTTAACTGGTTGAATTATTATGTTTACCAGGAGACACCGTATAATTTAAACGAGATTAACGATATTAAAACGGCCAGAACAGAGGTTGTTCCAAGCCAGGCAGGGTAACATGCCTGTGAAGTAGTTTTGGAGCTATCTGCCTGCACCGCCGGATCATTAGATTTCCCTTAATGATGCTATTCTTTTTTGAAGGTGGAAACAATCTTTTCCTTGACATGGTTATAAAGACTTTTAATGCCGGTAATGTAGAAGTTTTCTCTGCTTCTGAGAAGAGTTTCAAAAGTGGTTGCTTCAATAACATTCCATAACATGTCCCTGTCCGGGGCATTTAAAAAGTAGTCCAGTTTAACCTGGTAGGCCGCTTTGTATTTTCTCCCTCCTCCATTCGAGGTTATCTGTTTCACAATCCTGTTCAGATCTA
>SKXC01000054.1 GCA_007128625.1 Syntrophomonadaceae bacterium
CAAACCGATCAGGTTTCCCAGGGCATCAGAGCGGACTTCATCGCAAATTTCCTCCATCTCTTTTTTTACCACTTCACTGATTCTTTCTTCTCTACCCGCAATTCCGGGAGTCTCGGTAAGCTTCTTTAACAGTTCCATCATTATTCCTCCTTGAGCAAGAGTTTAATATTGATTGACACAGAGGTACAAAAATCTAGCTTATGTCTTTATTTATCATTTAAAAGCCCCGGGTTTGGCCCTGCCAGGGGGGATCTTTTCCTGTCCTGTATTCTTCCACTCCGGGACCGCCCAGGTTGTTTAGGCGCCGCATACCATATAAATAACTGAGGACCAGGACGGCAATAATGACCGGCCAGCCCAGCAGGGCATTGGCCCAGGCCAGCCTGGCCGGATCTCCACTTTGAAAAAGGACAACCTGGATGATCAAACGCATCATAATTAATGCTGTCCAGAACCAGGTTACTTCCCGGTAGGCCGGTTTTATGTCTTTACGCCAGAACCAATCAAGGGGCCACCCCCTCATCAAATGACTGGCCCAGGCAGCAAGGGGTTTGTCGATAAGAATACTGGCCAGGGCCAGTAATAAGAGTAAAGCACTGCTGATTATAGCCGGAATGAAATAGCCGGCAGCACTACGTGTGAAGTAAGCTAAGCCTGAGGCCAGGCCAACACCCAATAAACCACCCAGGGCGTATAAAAAGTTGTGTTTGCGTATAAGCCGGACGGCCCCTAAAAGAACGGCCAGTCCAAGGGCTGCTATGATCGAAATATCCAGCCCGAATGCTGCATTGATGATCACAAAAACCAGGGGCGGCAGCAAGGCATCAAATGTCTTGCCCGACACAACGGATTTCAATTCCTCCATTATTTCTCTACTCTTTGCTTCCAACCATGTGATCCTTTCAGTTTAAAGATATACCGGCCTGATTTACCCTTCTCTGCCGAGAAACTCTGCTTTACGAGCTCCCAGGAAAAAAGTGGGCCAGTCTCCCTTGCTTTGATACAGGTTGAATACAATGTAAACAGAAGCAGTTAAAAAACCAAAAACCATCATCATGACAATCCAAATGGCTGCCAGGGGTTTATTCATTTCTCGAAAGGCAATCCAGACAGAAAAAAGAATGAAACCCACATAAAGGTCAACAATGGAAACAATGCCCCAGGGGTTGGCCAGTAATTCAGCGCCATCTCTGCTGAAATCCCCAATAATAAAACCATACATAAGCACAGCAACCATTGCCAGCAGTCCAAACCAGGCAATTAGCTTGGTAATTTTCAATAGATCACGCTCCTTATCTAATAATATTATCTGGCGTTTCATTATAGCATGCCTAGATAATATCAAAGCAGTTAGCTGTACGTCAAAACTGGCCTATTTTTATTGGTTTTATCTATTGCAAACCGGAATCCGTCTTTTAGCGGTTTGGTGAATATGATGACAGTCGATAAACAATTATCATAGACGATCCCACAAGCAAATCCAGCAGATCCAGCCGGTCCTTGATTTTATTATAATTTATGGTAGTATATAGAAAATACTAAGGATTTCTATAAAAAGTGGAAAAATGGAATAATTCTTGTCCAGAATTTCCCCAAATGAGAGCTAGTAGGTTTATAAACGGTCAGATAGTAACTGGATTGAAAGAGTTTCCTTCCTTATTGTTTTGATTTTGTGGTTTTCTGGTTCGGCTGGTATTAATCCTGTGATAAACCTGGTTCCGGGTTAAGAAAGGACAGTGTTCTATGAAAAAGATGGCGAGGATTATTGGCACAGTTTGTCTGATAGTGCTCTGCTTTTCGATAGCTGCAGGCGGAGAATGCCAGGTTTTAACCCGGGAAGAATTTGAAGAATGGCCTTATTTGCCTGATTACACTATTTTAAATCCTTTTCCTTTTAAAGGGGCAAACTGCACCTGGTATGCTCACGGCAGGATGATGCAGCTGGGGTACTGCAAAATAGCTTTAGATACTATGTGGTTTAATGCTGCAAACTGGGCTGAAGCAGCTGCCAATGGAGCTGTAGTGAAAGATAATCCGGAAGCTGCCTCGATTGCTTTTTGGGATAGCGATGCCTATTTTGGCAGCAGATTAGGCCATGTCGGGGTGGTTGAAGCTGTTAAGGAAGATGGTTCAATCCTGGTTTCCGATTCAAGCAGCAGTGGAAATGCTTACAACACCTATATAATTAATCCCGGTGACAGCAAGTGGCCCACTGCTTTTATTATTGTTCCTGAAGGAAATAAGCGATCAAACCGCTTTTCTCCTGGTGAAATTGTTAAGACAACTGCCTACAGCTTGAATTTTCGTCTTGAAGGAGTTAACAAGCGTCCTGTACAATTACCGAAATACACTATTGTTGAGGTTAAAGAACATGTTAGTAATGGAATTTATGCACCGCGCCCCGGAAGCAGGACTGAATACCACTACTGGTGGTATGCAGAAGTGGTTCGGAATGGTGATGTTGAACGGGGTTGGCTGGCAGAAACCTACCTGGAAGCGGTAACTACTAATGATCCGACTAACGATCCAGGTGACGATCCTGATCCCGACTCCGAACCGGATCAAGCTCCTGATCCGGACTCCGATAAAGAGCCGGATAATAAACCTGCTCCTGAACCGGAATCCGAGCCTGAGCCGGAATCCGAGCCGGAACCGGAACCTGAAGCTGAACCGGAACCGGAACCCGAGCCCGAGAAAGAAGCAGATCCCGCCCCAAATCCTGACTTGGAACCTGACAAGAATAGATCAACTAATTATATGCCCGGTGATATCAATGATGACAGCCGTATTGATGTTCAGGATGTATCAATGGTTATGCAGGGAGTTTTAAACACAAGAGTGTTAAACGAGAATCAGTTAAAGGCTGCTGATGTAAATGGTGACGGCAAGGTCGATATTCGGGACGTAGCGCTAATTATGCAGTATGCCCTCGGTCTGATTCACTCTTTTGATCTCTAGAATTCAAGTTCATATCATAATGAACGTAAGCACTAAATAAACTATTGTTCAGGCCCATTATTCTATTTTTTGGTATCGATATATTTATGGGTGGATCAACTGATATCTTGCCGGCCGGGAGGAATTGCTTGTGAAATTGCTGAGGTTTGCTTATGAACAAAAAACCAGCTATGGAATGATTAAAAATGGCATGGTAGAGGAAATTAATGGTTCCCTGGGCAATATTATCGATAATGACTATACCTTTTCCGGCCATACTTTTCCTTTAGAAAAAGTAAAATTGCTTCCCTCATCATATCCCAGTAAGATTTTATGCCTGGGTTTAAACTACCGCAGCCATGCTGAAGAATTAGGTTTGCCTGTACCGCTGCAGCCGATCATATTTATGAAACCTTCCACTGCGGTAATTGGTCATCAAGAATCGATA
>SKXC01000157.1 GCA_007128625.1 Syntrophomonadaceae bacterium
GATGATGTCGATACCGATGTTATTATTCCGGCCAGGTTTTTAACTACAAGCGATCCGGAAGAATTGAAAGTGCACTGTATGGAAGACCTGGATTCTAGTTTCAGTTCCGAAGTAAAGCCTGGTGATATTATCGTTGCCGGCAAAAATTTTGGGTGTGGGTCCTCCAGGGAGCATGCTCCCATAGCCATTAAGGCCTCAGGTATATCCTGTATAATTGCCAGATCCTTTGCCAGAATTTTTTTTCGTAATGCTGTTAATATTGGACTTCCCGTTTTACAGGTAGAAGAGACCGGATCAATAAATAAGGGAGACCTGTTACAGGTAGATATTGCCCGGGGAATAATTGATAATAAAAATAACGGTGAAAGTTACCGGGCAGCCCCTTTACCGCAATTTATCAATGATATTTTTCAATGTAGCGGCCTGATCAACTACGTTGCTAATCAAAAGAAATGATTCACGGGCACAAAAGAAGCGCTGCAGAAAGAGCTGCCTAAGATCCAGTGCATGCATATACAGGCCGGCAATTGCCGCCGATATCAAATAATATACTAAAACCGGTAGAGATGTGTTATCATGTTACAAAGATTTTTCCCATTTTCCAGAAGCAGTAAATGATCAAGGAGGAGTGATATATCTAATATGTCAGAAGTAACGCTTGAATCCATAGTAAAGGCCAAACAGAACATTAATGAAGTCATCAGGGACACGAAGCTGGAGTTCAATAACTTCTTATCGGAGAAGTTTAATGCCAGGGTATATATTAAAAGAGAAGATATGTCGCCTATCCGTTCATATAAACTGAGAGGGGCTTACAACTTTATTACCCAGCAAGTAAGAAACGGCAATAACCAGTTTGTCTGTGCCAGCGCCGGTAATCACGCCCAGGGCTTTGCCCTGGCCTGCAATAAGTACCAATCAAAAGGAGTAGTTTTTATGCCGGCAACTACTCCCGCCCAAAAAATAAGTAAAGTTATAAAATTCGGCGGAGAATATATAGATCTGAAAATGGCAGGTGATACCTTTGATGACGCTTACGCAAGGGCCCAGGAATATTCCAGGCAAAACAACAATATTTTTGTTCACCCTTTCAATGAACCCCTGATTATAGCCGGCCAGGGGACCGTCGGTTTGGAGATCCTGGCCCAGTGTAAATCGCATATTGATTATCTGCTAGTGCCGATTGGAGGCGGGGGACTGATATCGGGTATCAGTGTTTACTTTAAGCATATGAGCCCCGATACGAAAATAATCGGTATTGAACCCGCTGGTGCCCCCTCGATGAGCAGGTCGCTTGAGGCGGGTGAGGTGGTTGAGCTGGATAAAATAGACAGCTTTGTTGATGGTGCGGCCCTGAAAAGAGTGGGAGAGATTAATTTTGATCTTGTTAAAAAGTATGTGGATCAGGTAGTGACCGTCCCGGAAGGCCGGGTATGTACTACCATGCTCGAATTGCTCTACGAAGATGGCATTGTTACCGAACCGGCAGGTGCTTTATCAGTTGATGTGCTCAGAGATTTCAAGAAACAATTTAAAGGCAAAACCGTGGTTTGTGTTTTAAGCGGCGGAAATTTTGATTTTGAACGATTGCCTGAAGTAAAAGAGCGCTCCCTGATTCATGAAGGTTTGAAACATTACGTGGTGGTAAATTTTGCCCAGAGAGCCGGCGCCTTAAGGGAATTCTTAGATTTTCTGGGTCCGCATGATGACATAACCAGGTTTGAATATATCAAAAAGACAAATAAAGAAAAAGGCCCGGCCCTGGTTGGTATAGAACTAAAAGACCCCGATGATTTTAAAAATATAATCAAAAAAATGGATGAGAACAACATGCTTTATGAAAAAATTTCAAGTGATTCGATCTTGTTCGACCTGATTATTTAGTTTATCCGGAAACATAACAATAAGCTCATGGAGGTTTATTTATGGTTATGATAGAACCGGTTCACACCGATAAAGCCCCTCAGGCGGTCGGTCCTTACAGCCAGGCGGTAAAAGCAGGAAACTTTCTTTTTATATCGGGCCAGCTTCCCCTTGATCCAACCAGCGGTGAAATGATCAAGGGTGATGCAGGAGAGCAGGCCAGGCAGTGCATGAATAATATCATGGCAATACTAAAAGAAGCTGAAATGAGTGCCGATAATTTAGTCAAGGTCAACATTTATTTAACAGATTTAAATGATTTTAACCTGGTCAATGAAATCTATGCCTCTTTTTATAAGGATCAATACCCGGCCCGGGCCTGTATCGAAGTTTCCCGGCTGCCCAAGGATGCAAATGTGGAAATAGAAGCTATCGGCTGCAAGTAGTTATAACCCGGGTTAAAAAGAAGACTCCCGCCTGTAAAGGTAGGAGTTTTTTTGGGTCCGGGTAATCTAAGCGGGCAGGGATTTTTTAATGCCTGTGGTATTTATTATTACAGGTCCATTAAAGCAAACCGCGGAGAGGATACCAGATGCAAATCGGCCGGGATGAAGACCGTATCACAGGCGAAAACCTGCCTGAGGCTTTGATCGAAGAAGAATTACAGCAGTTAAAAAAAGATCGCGTCATCGAAAGGATCTGGGAGCACGACCACACCGTGTGGAAAGACTCTGCTGGTGAGATTAGTAACCGCCTGGGCTGGCTGCACGCTCCCAGCTTGATGGAGGAATGCTTAGAGTCGATTTATGAGTTTGTTGATCAGGTGCTTGCCGGCGGTTTTAAACAGGTTTTGTTATTGGGGATGGGCGGCTCCAGTCTTGCCGCTGAAGTTTTCTGCAATAGCTTCGGGGTCCGCCAGGGCTACCCTGCTCTCGAAGTGCTGGACAGTACCGACCCGGGTGCGGTGCTGGACAAGGAAAGACAGCTTGATTACAGTAAGACACTTTTTATCGTCTCCACTAAATCGGGGAGCACGGTAGAAACAATTTCCCTGATGAATTATTTTTATAACAGAGCCACGGCTGCTGTTGGAAAAGAAAAAAGCGGCAACCATTTTACAGCGATCACAGATCCCGGAAGCAGCCTGGAGAAAATTGCCCAGGAGCTCGGCTTTCGAAAGATATTTTTAAACGATCCCCGCATCGGCGGCAGGTATTCAGCCTTATCCTACTTTGGCCTGGTCCCGGCAGCTTTGATCGGGGTTGACCTCAGGCGCCTGCTTTCCAGTGCCGGCACCATGGCCGCCACTGCAAAACCATCAAGCGGTCAGCTAATAAACGCTAATACCCCGGCCTGGCTGGGAACAGCGCTCGGGGTGCTCGGCGGCTGGGGCCGGGATAAAGTAACCCTGCTTCTTTCTCCCGGGCTGGTTTCCTTCGGAGCCTGGGTAGAGCAGTTGATCGCAGAAAGCACC
>SKXC01000063.1 GCA_007128625.1 Syntrophomonadaceae bacterium
GTGCACTTTGTGTGCCAAGAGAGTCAAAAAGGGTAAGAGGCAACTCAACGTAACAAGAATTGCAATGCGCTTGAAGTCCCAGTAGATAAGGAAAAAACAAACTAATGGCTGCCTATCCATAAGCATTAAGAAATGGTCTTAGCTGAATCATAATCAGCATGTTGGGGGTTCAAGTCCTCTTGCCGGCTCCAATAGTATTCTTAGTTTTGAGGCCGTGGTTTATAACCAGGGCTTCGTTTTTTTCGCCTAAAGGAGTCTGCAATCCATCTGTATGTTCATGGTTTTGTGTTTGCAGCCTGAAAATCAAAACCGGTTAAACAAGGCATACCGGTTATTAAATACCGTTTAGTAATGCTCTTTCATGCAGCCTATCCATTTTGACCGATCTAGAATAAAATATAGGCAAGATCATATTCTCCGTTAGCAAAAACTTTAGATCGGGAGGCTCGTTCTATGAAAATTGAAAAAAGGTTAAGCGAGCTGGGTTATGTTTTGCCTGATGCCCAGGGCCCGAAAGCTTCATATGTTGTCGTTAAGCGCCATAAAGAACTTATTTTTACTGCTGGTATGAGCGCATTCGATGGAGATGAGCTGAGGTTCAAAGGCAAAGTAGGTCGTGATCTGGGCGTTCAGGAGGGATACGAATCGGCTCGCCTGACTGCCCTGAACTTGCTCAGTGTATTGAAACAGGAAGTAGGAAATCTTGATATCATAAAAGGGATTGTAAAGCTTCTTGTCTTCATTAACTGTACGGAAGAATTTACTGAGCATCCCACTGTAGCAAACGGAGCCTCAGACTTATTATGGGAGGTTTTTGGCGACAATGCAGCTCATGTCCGTTCGGCTGTTGGTGTAAATTCCCTGCCCATGAATTGTTCAGTGGAAATTGAAATGATCGTGGAGACTAATAGCGGTGAATAATTTTTTAGGGCACATTACAAATTAAACCGAGCATTTGTGGCTATCCAGGCAAATGTACAATACCTGTAAACAGTTGAACCTTTCCATGGTTGATTTAAAGGAGGTCGATAGCATGCCACAGATAACTTTTTGGGGCCATTCCTGTTTTCTTCTCTCTGAGAATGGTAAAGAAACTATCTTGCTTGATCCTTTTATCAGTGAGAACCCCCTTTCTCCTGTAAATGTGGAAGAGGTAAAAGCGGATTATATATTACTTTCACATGCCCACTGGGATCATCTTGGAGATGCATACGATCTGGCCGGTAAAAACGGGGCCACGATTATTTCCACTTCAGAAATAGCCAAGCAAGCAATAAAAGACGGTTTTAAAGCCCATGCCCAGCATCTCGGCGGTCGGCATAAGTTTCCTTTTGGCTCTGTCAAGCTGACCCTTGCTCTACACGGCTCAGGAATTGCCGGGGGGCACGCCTGTGGTTTTGTAGTTGACTATTATGGGAAGAAAATCTATTTTGCCGGCGATACGGGTCTTTTTAGTGATATGAAATTGATTGGTGAACTGGATTCGCTGGATGTAGCTTTGCTCCCGATCGGTGACAACTTTACCATGGGGCTTGATGATGCGGTAATCGCAGCTTCGTTTATGCAGGCAAAAGTAGTGATTCCGTATCACTACAATACCTGGCCCTTGATCGAAGCTGATCCAAAAGAGTTTAAAACTAAAGTTGAGGATAAAACAGGTAGTTATTGCATAATTTTGGACCCGGGAAGTAGTTATAGTTTTTAATTGGGGAAATAAAGCATATCCAGTTTGCCTGGCTTCGGCAATTGTAGTATCATTACTGTTGATAGAGAAACTGCTGTGAATAACTCTTTGATTCTTTTGCCGGTTGCTAATTGAATTTTTAATATATCATGTGGAAAATAAGCAAGAAATAAAGGGAAGATGATTTATGACCATTTCTTTACCTGAACTAAAACAAGGTTTTAATGATGCCGGGTATATCTGTAATGAAAACACTGCCCTTACGGTTTATCTTTCGCTCGAACTCAAAAAGCCGCTACTGATTGAAGGTGCTCCGGGAGTTGGCAAAACTGAGATGGGTAAGGTTTTAGCAAGCATACTTAATACCGAACTAATTCGTTTGCAGTGTTACGAAGGACTTGATGAAACAAAAGCATTATATGAATGGAATTACCAGCGTCAGCTGTTGCGTATTCAAATGAATCGCAACCTGGAACAGGAGCAGGTAAAAGAAGACGATCTTTTTTCTACCCAATATCTGATGGAAAGACCTTTACTTAAAGCTATCCAGGCTGAAGAACGGCCCGTACTGTTGATTGATGAAGTCGACAAATGTGATCCCGAATTTGAAGCTTTTCTTTTTGAAGTTCTTTCTGATTTTCAGGTCTCAATTCCAGAACTGGGAACGATCAGGGCTAAAAATATTCCGGTGGTTGTCCTGACCAGTAATAATGAACGTGAACTCTCCGACGGTTTAAAGAGACGCTGTTTATATCTTTACCTTGACTTTCCATCTGTGGAGGATGAGGTGCGGATCATAAAGGCCAAAGTGCCGGCAACAGCAGATCTGCTGGCCTGGGAAACAGCACGTATCGTGGCTCAATTGAGACAGCATGGAGATTTAAGAAAAAAACCTTCTATTGCTGAAACTCTAGATTGGGCCAGGGCCCTGGTTGCATTAAACCGCAACCGCCTTAACGGAAAACTGGTCAGTGATACCCTTAACCTGGTTTTAAAAACACGTGCTGATCAAGCATTCTTTAAACATGAAATCGGGACTGAAGAGATTGATCGGATCCTTAAGCAGGGCAGCAGCGGTGGTGACATTTCCCAGTGCCGTTAATAGATAAGCACCAGGATAATTACCTGGAAGAAAATTTAATTACTTTTGCCAACTTGCTGCGCGAGGAAGGTCTTCCGGTTAGCACAACCGAGATGACGGATGCAATGCATGCCCTTCAAAAAATTGATCTTTTTTCCCGTGAAGATTTTAAAAATACCCTTCAGGCTACACTGGTCAAAAACTATCGTGATCGGTTATTTTTTGATCGCCTGTTTGAATATTTTTTTGCTTCACCGCAGCAGCAGAGCAGAGATTTCGAAAAAGCGGTTTCCTATAAAAGAAAATATAAACAAAGTATTGATCAGGCTGCCAGTGAGATGACCTTTAAAGGAGAAAGGTTACAGCTTACCAATGCTGAACTGTCACAGTACAGCTCTATGTCTCAGGAACAGCGGGAACGTTTGAAGGATTTTATGCACAAGACTGAAACCGGGGTCAATGTCGAGCCGCGGTTTCGACCTCTTTTGGAATCGGTTGTTAAAAGTCACCTGCGCTACTGCCGTTTAAAAAGTAGTTATGAACAAACAAACA
>SKXC01000097.1 GCA_007128625.1 Syntrophomonadaceae bacterium
GCAGGTAAATATTGCGATTTAGTAATACTGACTGCGGATAATCCTGTAAACGAGGATCCTATTGAGATATGCAAAGAAATTATAAGAGGGGTGGAAAAATATCATAAAAATTACATCATCATTATTGACAGGGAAGAAGCAGTTCACTACTTGATCAAAAATTATTGTTCAAACGACACAATATTACTGGCTGGAAAATCAACAGAGTATTATCAAATGGTCAAAGATGAGAAAATCCCCTACTTTGAAAAAGAAGTGGCACTGCAAGCTATAAACGAAATGGAAGCAACACTGGAAAAATAAAAAGAGGGACTATACCCTTCGTCAATTGATTATACCGGAATGAATTGTCCTTTAAACCACAGTAAGTATGATCCTCAAACCTTTTTTTACCATCCAATAACCGCTTAAGAACTTGATCTTCTAAAGTATAAATAACATTTTCGCAAAAAGGAATAAATATGTATGTACCTGCGATTGAGCCAAACACCAAATCTATAAACCCAAAACCACCCGGATTTCATAATGTAGGCCCACTGTCCAATAAATTCAGTATACTGCCCACCAAAGCCAGACTTAAACTTAGAAATATAATAAAGTGAATGACCTTGTTTAAACCGGCGCTTCCCGGTATCAGCATCGACCACTAGTGGTGCTACACCCCATTGATCAAATTTTTCATAGCCCTCTTTTCGGCTGTGCTTGATCGCCTCCCATTTAAGCAAATAATTGGCCGAAACTTTTCGCCCCAGGTTATTTACCCCACCATACACTTCATAAACAGTGTCAACATCCATATAATGCATCATAGCTCCTATATCTTGCCCATCCATTTGCACAAATAATATTCTGCACATCTTATCTGCACCCATTACAGTAAAAGCTCTGAAAAAATAATCTTCTCCATACATAACATAATTAGTCCTGTCGTAAATTGACTGCATAATAGAGAAAAAACGCTTGACTGTTTCTTTATCTTTGCCCTCGTCTCCGGTCCATTCAACGAAGCTCACCCGGCACCCTTTTTTAACTGCTTTTCGTATCTCATAACGTGTCCCTTTATCCATTCTATCCAGCATCTCTTCATCTGCAGCATTCAGTAAAATTATATCTGTTTCATTGGGCTGGATAGACTTAGCCTGCCTGACCATGTAACTGGAAAAGTTATACCCATATGTACTGGAAGCATTAAACTCAAAAAGAAGAAATTTAAGATTTAAATCATTATCCGTAAAATACCCCAGTTTTCTATAAAAATCATTATTTAACCGTTGCAGGATCTTATCCGTAGCAAATTTAGGAATGTAACCGTATTTTATATTTAATATTGGGATATTTTTAATAAAGATGGTAACTACAAAAGATTGGTTCTGATCATAAGTGCATTTAAAACGAACCACTTCATTTGTAGAAGATTTGAATTCGCCCCACGCCCACGATTGCATAAATGACAATTTATTCTCTTGCCATAATTGCTGATAAAGCTGCTTGCTATTTACTGTATCAAATAGTATATCCGAGCAATTCATATTTTCATATTACACTGATAAAAAATAATTGTCAAATTTAAACAGCTGGCTTTCTCAGACCAAGTTATTGTAATACGAGCCTGTCTACATATTGTCTCATCACTACGCTGGCATGGCTTCTTACCAGTTATTGGACTTCTTGTGAACTGTACCGGGCCAAAAGGTAATTTTCTCTTACTTTAATAAAATTTTCAATGCCCGGTTCAAACCTCTTTTCGATTTCCTGCGGGCTAAACCCATCTTCCAGGTACTGACCCATCTTATCAGTGCCCATGATCTTATCAAACATGACAATAGTTTCGTTGCTTTTGGGCACCCTAAAACTCTCCAGCTTAAAGGCATAAGTCAAAGCATATATCCCGGTTTTAGCCGGGTTGAAAGTGCGATAGTCTGTAATCTTAAGTCGGACACCTCCAGCACCATTCCGCTTTTCAGGAATAAATTCTATTCCTTCCAGGCCGGCACCATTAAGTAAAGCGGCGTACTTATCTTCATCCAGGCCTTTGCCCCCGATCCACCTGAACTTATCAGCCTGATAAACACCGGTTCCTTCTCCCAGGCCGGTAGCCATATAACCAAAAACTGCTTCCAGGTCTGGAATATTGGGAGAAGTTTGAACCCATGAGAGTCCGGTATCCTGAAATATCATAGTTCTATCATAGCCTTGCATTGGAACCACGATCAGCTCGGCCCCAATATTACGGTTAAAAAACATTGCTATTTCAGCTATTGTCATGCCATGCGCCATCGGTATTTCATCCACGCCCACAAAAGACTTAAAACGCTCTTCCAGTACGGGCCCGTCTACGATCAATCCACCCAGTGGATTGGGACGATCCAGAACTACGAGGGGCAAGTTATATTTTTCAGCAGCTGCCATACAGTAATTGAGGGTGGAAATATAAGTATAGGTACGGGCACCGATATCCTGAATATCATATATTAGGATGTCTATACCTTTTAGCATCTCTTCAGTGGGCATTCTCGTGCTCCCATAAAGGCTGTAGACAGGTATATTAAAGTCTTCGTGGATATAAGATTCTACATATTCTCCAGCTTTGGCCGTACCATCAATACCATGCTCAGGGGCATACAATGCTGCCAGCTCAATATCAGCTGCTTGCTGTAAGAGCTCGATGATGCTTTCCCCCCGGCTGTTTACCCCACTCTGGTTTGTGATCAGACCCACTTTTTTATCTTCAACCAGGTGGCGTTCTTTTCCCAACAGTACTTCGCTGCCCAGCATGAATCCCTCTTCAACTCTTACCTCACCGGTGTCATCAGCATTTTCTTCAAAATTATCTTCTGAAACTTCAGGAATAATTCCTACCCTTTCAGCCAGGAAGGCAAGCAATAAAAATACAATAATCAATAGAAAAAGGGCTCGGCGCATGAATTCATACTTTTTATTCATTGATCAGTTCCTCGCTCCAATCAAGATCTCGAACCAGGTAATGTAATTGGCAAAATATTTACCGGCAGAAAGGTGTTCAAAATAAACAGTGCTGCCAGATACTTAACATATCCGGTAGATAAGGGCCTGGCTTCATCAGTTGTAAAAACATGTTCACAGGCCCTGTAGTAAGTTCCTTTCGCCTGTAACTCCCGCCAATCATTTAGGATTTGCAGGGTGTCTTCATCCAGGGTGATAGTATATTCCTGTTTGTTTTTTCCCCGTCTGAGTCTTAGTTTCCCGGAGGAAAGATCTAGATCCTGCCATTTAAGTTCTGTTAACTCTGGTGCTTTAAGCCCCGGGTCACAAATCAGCATGAGGATAACCAGGTTTCTCATCTTTTTGAAGTAACGCCGGTTAGGCTGCATTAATAACTCTCCCTGTAATAATTTTGATAGGATTACCGCTCATGGCCGCTTATAAAAGTCAGAGTTTTATACATTCTGACTATTTAGATGCTCGTTAAAGTGTTTGCCCTTTACAAGAATTTCAACCAGGGCAGTTAACTTACCCACCTTCGATAGGTAGTGCTTGAAAATATTCTGGAAAAATTGTTCAGCCTCATCAGCAAGGTCAGGCGATACTGCCTCATTACTGTAAAGGGCCAGGTTTATTCCTTCAGAAACCTCCCTGAAATTCAAAGTGAGGAAGTAAACCCAGCGATTGATCCGCTTGCTGTATACGCGGGGTGTTTCACCCGGATATTTCCCCAGGTCTATTCTGTCTAGCAGTGACAGGGTAATCAAATAGTAGCCAACGGCACGCCGGCCCGGGTCTTGAGCTTCAAGTTCGCTAATCATTCTTTTTATGGATCTTAAGCGGTAAACCATAAAAACTATTAGACCAGACAATGCTGCTATAAAAACTGCGGCTAAACCTTGCGATAAGACTGCGAAAAAATCAACAGCCCTGATCCGACTTTCAATTTCTGTAAAACTTATGGGATAGTCTATATGTTGATCATACAATCCGTGATCGTTAATTGGGCCGGCATGCCCCTCTTCATCTTCATAAGCATCCGGACCATTTTCAACCGCATCTCTGTGCAAAGGCAGTTCAGCACTGGTTCTAAAGCCGGGCGTGGCCTCAAAGGGCAGCCATCCAAGGCCTGGGATATAGGCCTCCACCCAGGCATGAGCATTTGTTCCCGCCACCTCATAAACCCCGTTTCTCGACTCTTCAGCAGGCACAGAAAAGCCGCTAACATAGCGAGTCGGCACACCGACAACCCGGCCCATAACCGCCAGGGAGGTGGCGAAATAGGTACAATAACCTTCACCAAGGTCAAATAAAAAATAATCGACAAAGTCCCGCTGCTGCCCGGCAAACGGTACATCCCTGTTGTAGTTGTAGTTATGGCGCAGGTAGGTTTCTAAAGACTTCATCCGGTTGTAATAACTTTGCCTTTCCCCGGCAACTTCCAGGGCCAGCTGCCGAACCCGGTGAGGCAAATCAGGGGGCAGGTCAAGGTATTGATCTAATGAAGAAAGTTCTTCTTCTTTTTCCATTTCAGCAAAATTAGCACTGTAAGCTAAATCGAGCCCTTCAACCGTGTATTCTCTATGCAGAGGAATACTTTCTGACATAACCAGGGTACTGTTTTGGCCAATTCGTAAAGAACCCGGTAAAGATGAAACATCCTGAGGATAGAGCATGCTGAAAACCGAGCTTGTTCTCAACCTTTTATGTTTGATCGTTACTTCAGTCTCAGTTAAATAATCTAACAGTGGTTCCTTCGGGGCGGGAAAAGAATCCTTTGCATCTAAAACCCCTGTTTTCTTCCATAGTCTACCGGTATAAGTATCTTTGATACTACCCTTTAAATATATTCCACCATCACCACGCACCTCGAGTAGAATAGTCTCATCCTGCCAGAGGGCGTTGCCCAGTTCAGTATCCTTTTGTGAATCAAAGCTGTAAAAACCAAAAACTCCTCCATCACCCCTGATTCCGTTCGTTTCACTGCTCCGCAGATTGGTGAGATAACTGAAGTTTTCATTAACCCAGGCCTGTAAAGAATACCAGGGAACTGGAGCGAGGTCTTTTGGTAAGATCAAGGTAAGCATTACAGTTATAGAGAGCAGCGAAGCAGTATAACCAAGCCAGCTTCTTCTAAGCGCTATAATTCCTTCTTTATTCTCATCCCTTTGCAAAAATTTTTTCCAAAGCTTCGATCCATTATAGTAGCTAAGCAGCATTAAACAGCAGGCACTGTAAAAAACGGCAGCCGGGTAAGCTGAATCTACAAATAAGTACCACAGGGGAACAAATACAGCCAGTCCTGCAAAGAAAAGCAGCAAAAGGGAGTACTTAAACTTAAAAACAACAACAAAAAGGACCAGGGTTATACCGGCAAATATTAGCAGGGGCCAAAAATGAGCATCGGACGGCTGAGGAATGGTAGATATTGCAGTTACCCATTCCACTACAAAAGTAACATTGCGAAAATAGAGTACTGCCAGGAAGGCAATTAATAGCGGAATGCTGACTACAGCAGCGGGGAATAAATAATAAGCCATATAAACCATTACATAGAGACCGGTAAATAAAGCCCTCATGAAAAACCCCGGCACTGTATAACCAATTTGCTCAATAACCGGTGTAGCCAGGGACAGGCTCAGACCAAAAACCATGGCCGCTTGAAAATATAATGCAAAATCATATTGCCTTGCTCTCATCTTTTGAAACCTCCGGAGAATAAAAACTTTGTACTTTAACCCTGTTTTCTCTTAATCTCTCTAAAACGGTTGCTGCTTCCTCATTAAAGATGGGAGAAGACAGGTAAAAAAGAACCAGTTCAAAACCTTTTTGCTTTAAACTTAAAAGAACTGCCGCATCTGAAAAACTAAGCCTGGGTGTAATCAGGTACAGTGTTCCACTGGAGGCCAGGTAGTGACTGCGATTTTTAACAAAAGTGGAGTAGCCGGTTTTCCCCTGGGGAGCCAAATCAATAACCCTGTCCATTATCTCTAAAAAATCTCCTGATTGACTGCCATGCATACTACCGTTGTGCAGCGGTTCTGAAAAGAGATCAACAGGGATACTATTGCCCAGGAAATAATACAGGAAAGAAGCAGCTGTATCCACGGCCATATCTTCAAGATTGTGGTTGCGGTCATGAAGATAACTATTTTTGCTCATGTCTAAAAATATCTTTGGAGCTATGTCGCCTTTTTTTTCATAATTTTTGACCACAAATTTTTCTTGCCTGGCAGTTTGTTTCCAATGAATCTTTTTTATATTATCTCCGACCTGCCATTCCCTTAAATCAGAGACCAGGCTGTGGTTTTCAAAACGATATTCTTTTTGGTTGAAATCACCAAAATGCTGCCGTGCCGAAGGTTTTATTTCCTGGAGCATCGTTAATTTTGGATAAACTATTACCTTTTCTCCCGTGGCCAGGGATTTGGACAGTTGAAGTAAACCGAATGGGTCTCCTGTTTTTATCTGGAACTCGCTCATATCATACTTGCCCCTGCGGGTACATTTAACTTCACGTTCAAAAACTGCAGAATCAGCAGCCTCCAAACTGACTATCTTATTTTCCACAGGTTCCTGGAAAGATGATCCGACTATATTGCTCAGCTCCAGGTAAGGAAAACGACCGGAAGAAGAATTGTTTATAGTGTACCTGACCACCAGGCTTCTTCCTACTTCTGTCCTGTTTGCGGATACCTTGATATCACCGGTAATTTTTCTCAAACCTACCGACAACCACAGAAAAGGAACCAAACCAATCAGCACAGAAAGGTAGAAAAAGAAATAGGGAAACCTGCCACCTGCCAAAATGGCAGTAATACCCAGAATGATTACTATCAATAAAAATATAGGTTTTTTAATTTTGACCATTTGGGATCACCGGCACGTAGATTTGGCTGAGAATTTCCTCCAGAACATCTGACCCGCTTTTACCTTTTAGCCGGGCTTCAGGCTTTAAAATCAAGCGGTGTGCAAAAACTGGTATAACCATAGCCTGGATATCATCAGGCAAAACATAATCACGGCCTTGAACCAGGGCAATTCCCTGGACCACCCGGTAGAGATGCTGACCACCACGGGAGCTTACCCCAAGCAGCAGATCAGGGTGATCACGGGTTGCCTTGGTCAACCTTGCAATATAGTGCTGCAGCTGTTCTGCGACATAAACCTGTTCTGTCCTTAGCTGCAGGGCAATTAGTTCATCAGCACTTATAATCGTTTCTACTGCTTCAAAAAGATTGTTTCCCGGTCTCATCTGCAGTATTTTTTGTTCATCTTCCAGTTCAGGATATCCCAGCGCCAGGCGCATCATGAACCGGTCCAGCTGGGCTTCCGGCAACGGATAGGTGCCTTCATATTCGATCGGATTCTGGGTAGCAACAACAATAAAAGGATCGGGCAGTTCGTAAGTTACCCCATCCACTGTCACCTGTTTTTCGGCCATGGCTTCAAGAAGCGCAGCCTGGGTTTTGGGAGAAGTCCTGTTAATTTCATCAGCCAGAACAAACTGGCTCATGACCGGCCCGGGTTTAAAAATAAACTCACCTTTTTGCCTGTCATATACCGAAAGTCCAAGGATGTCCGAAGGCATTAGATCGGGGGTAAACTGAATTCGCTTAAATGTACACCCCAGTGTTTTTGCCATAACTTTGCTAAGGGTAGTTTTACCCGTTCCCGGCACATCTTCGATTAAAAGGTGTCCACCGCTGAGTATACCGGCAAAAATTGAAGATACGATCTCCTTTTTACCGATAATTACCCGGCTGATTCCATCGAGTATATTTTGAACACTATCCATAATAATCACCAGGCTAATTTTTTATTATGTTAACAATTATAACACTTGCTAAAATCCTGAGCAAACTGGTCGAAAGCTTATACTACCCTGATCTGCTGGAATAGCTTACTTGAACCATGGTTGCAGGCTGTCTTTCACCGGCAACCGGAGATGATTTATTTAAAAATGCTTTGACATGGGGATTCTGGTTGGAAAGCCAGATTTCTTTATGCATGATAAATAAATACCCCCAATATCTTTATTGAGGGTTTGTTACATAATAAAACCAGGCCCCAACAGACCTTTTAGCTTGCCATCAGGATTATTCCCCGACTCTCTGCAACCGCTTCAATCATCCCTGAAGACGACCTCTTTCGGCCTCCAGCCGGTTATTTACGATCCTGAACTGTGGTTTTCCGACGCTTCCCGGTAAAGTTTGGCTTCACCCCTACCCTACCTTTCAGCTGCCGTTCCTTACAGCTGCCCGGTCCTCCTGGACATTTGCGGCTTCAGCTTAAGACTTGCGCCTATTTCTTTCACCGTTTTATCCCTTTGAACCGAACCTGGTCCGCTATACAGCCCCTCGGAACCTGGTATTTATTATATTAGCATGGTTTAAATAACTTGTCAATAGCATTTTTGCATTTTTTTGAATAAATATAATTCTCAAGAATCAACAATTCATTGCTTACTAAATTATTATCATGCAACATGGACCTTCCCCGCTTGATGAATCAGGCGAATGACCATCTGTAAAAATAAATATGATCAATCATAGAATAATATCCACTGTAACCGGCGATAAATAGACATTCTGCCAGCTGGTATGATAGGATTGCTGTAGTTACTGTAGCAATAATTATCCGGGAGATAAAGACATGCCCAAAATAGCCATGATTGGCGCCGGAAGTGTGGTTTTTGCCAACAACATTTTAGGAGACCTGCTTACTTATCCCGAACTCAAAGACAACCTGCACTTATCACTCATGGATATAGATCCGGAACGCCTGAAGGCATCTGAAGGATATGCCCGGCAGCGCCTGAAAAAAGAAGGATCCGGATCTTGCCTCAAAGCCACTATGGACCTTGGCGAATCTCTGGATAATTCTGACTATGTTATCAATATGATCCAGGTTGGCGGTTTGGATGCCACCCTGTTAGACTTTAATATTCCGGCCAAATATGGATTGAAACAGACTATTGCCGACACCCACGGTATCGGCGGAATCTTCCGGGCGCTTCGCACCATTCCAAGGGTCCTGGAAATCTGCAGGGAAATGGAGAAACGCTGCCCTGAAGCCTGGCTAATAAACTACTCCAACCCCATGGCCATGAATACATGGGCTGCATACCGCTCAAGCCCGGTAAAAGTTTTGGGTTTATGCCACAGCGTCCAGCTAACTGCTGCCATGCTGGCCAACTACATCAAAATACCTTTTCCAGAGCTTCGCTACCGGGCTGCCGGCATTAACCACATCTGCTGGTTCTTAAAATTAGAACACCGGGGTGAAAACCTGTACCCCCTTCTTTTTGAAGCAATGAAAGATCCACAGGTATATTCTTCCGACCCGGTTCGATTTGAAATTATGAAAAACTTCGGCTGCTTTGTCTCTGAGTCAAGCGAACATATGGCTGAGTACGTTCCCTATTTTATCCCCCGGGAAAACCTGATCGAAAAACTAAAAATCCCTATCAACGAATATATCCGGCGCTGTCAAGAACAAGAAAAAGAATTTGAAATTAACAAAGAAGTTGCCGAAGGCAAAAGAGAGATTCCGAAGCACTTCCGCAGCTTTGAATATGCCGCACCTCTGATCCATTCCATAGAGACCAACCAGACAATCTCTATTTATGGCAACATAGAAAATACCGGCATAATCAGCAACCTGCCGACAGGCTGCTGCGTGGAGGCACCCTGCCTGGTAGATGGAAATGGTGTTCAGCCAATTTATGTTGGTGAACTGCCCCCACAGCTGTCTGCCATAAACAGAAACCATATCGGTGTGCAGGAACTAACGGTAAAAGCGGTACTGGAAAACAAACCGGAATACATTTATTACGCCTGCCAGCTTGATCCGCTTGCCTCGGCCATGTTAACCCTGGAAGATATCAACTCCCTGGCAAATGAACTGTGGCAGGCCCATGCGGGTTACCTGGAGTACCTGGTTACAAAAAGCAAATGAAAACACCGGCGAAATAAAAGATAATCTCTAAAACCCACCTTTATAAGTGCATGGTCAATAGAAGATAATAAGGAGGTCCAATCTTGATACTGGTTACCGGAGGCGCAGGATATATTGGCAGTCACGTGGTGAAAAAACTGGTTGAAAAGGATTACCCACTAGCTGTAATTGATGATCTCAGCACAGGGCACAAAGCAGCACTGCCGCCAGGTATTCCCTTTTACCCTATAGATCTGCTGGAAGAAAAAGCTTTGAATCATACTATTGAAAAGCTACTGCCGGAGGCAATTATCCATTTTGCAGCTAAAAGCATCGTGTCCGCATCGATGAAAGATCCCCTGGGAACTTTTTACCCCAACCTGGTTGGAACCATGAACCTGCTTAAAGCAATGCAAAAGTTTGGAACTAGGACCATAGTATTTTCATCAACCGCAGCCGTTTACGGAGAACCTGAAAAAGTGCCTATCGAAGAAAGCCATCCCCTGCAGCCAACCAACCCTTACGGAGAATCGAAGCTGTTCATAGAAAAGATCCTCTCTAATACCGCCTCTGCCGGCAATTTGAGCTACATATCTCTGAGATATTTCAACGCTGCCGGAGCAGATCCCGGCGGTGAAATCGGTGAAGACCATGATCCGGAGACTCACCTGATACCACTGGCATTAGCAGCAGCTAAAGAAAAAAAAGAACTAACTGTATACGGAAATGATTACCCAACAGTTGACGGCACTCCGGTGAGGGATTATATCCATATTAATGATCTGGTTTCAGCCCATATACTGGCCCTGGAAGCACTGTTAAAAGGAGAAAAAACCGGGGCTGCTTACAACCTGGGAAACCAGAGGGGCCATTCGGTTTTGGAAGTTATTAAAAAGGCAGAGGAAGTCACCGGGAAAAAGATTGCCCGCCATTTCGGGCCGCGCCGTATGGGAGACCCTTCTGTCCTGGTAGCCAGTTCGGAGCTGATCAAAAAAGAGCTTAACTGGAAACCATACTGCTCCGATCTGGAAACGATTATAGAAACTGCCTGGAAATGGCATCAGGGCAAACCGGGTGGCTACCCCAAATAAGAGGAACTGCTACATTAATTGGGCATTAAAAATGAGTATTAACCGGACATTGCGTTTTAAAGGGCTTTTAAGTAATTATTTTGACCACACACCCGCCGGCAGCTGAAGTAGTGTAAAAACAAGGTTCTTTTTCCAACAACCCGGAGGTTTCTTCCATGATCCGACGCTGAAGATCAGGCAGGTTCTCCTTTTGTACCAGGGCAATTATACAGCCGCCAAAGCCGGCCCCGGTCAACCTTGCCCCCCACACACCAGGTGTGCCCCTGCTCAATTCTGCCAGCAAGTCAAGTTCCCGGCAGCTGACTTTATATAGATCACGCAAGCCTGTGTGGGATTCATTCATCAACCGGCCGGCTCCCGCAAGATCTCCGGCTCGCAAAGCCCGGACCATGGCTGGTACTCTTTGGTTCTCCTCCACTACAAAAAGGCTGCGTAAATAGAGCTCTTCCGGCAGGAAAAATCGGGCCTGTTCAACATCCTGTAAAGTAACCTCCCGCAATGACTGCCGTTTAACCCCACTGTGTTCATTAATCAATGCCAGCGCTTCCCGGCATTCTTCTCGACGGCGGTTGTAATCAGATCCGGCCAGGCTGCGGTTCACCCGGCTATCTATAATGGCCAGTGCCTGCTGTGACAGCTTCAGGGGAACATGCTCATAATCCAGCGAACGGCAATCAATTAACAAGGCATGGTTGCGTTTGCATAACATAGAGGCATACTGATCCATCACCCCGCATTGCACACCAACATAGCGGTTTTCTGCCTTTTGGCAGAGTAGGGCCAGCTTCTTTTTATCTATATCAAGGCTGTTGAGACGAACCAGTGCTGCTGCAGCAGCAACCTCAAGGGCAGCAGAGGAACTGAGGCCGGCGCCGATCGGGATATCGCCGCCAAAGCTGATATCTGCTCCGGAAAGTTCGAAACCTTCGTCCAGGAGCGCCCAGCAAACCCCGGCCAGGTAATCCCACCAGTTATGCCCGTTCCCGGGTGATAGTTCTGATAATGAAAAGACAGCCTCTTTTTTTAAATCGCGGGCATATACCTTTACAAGATTATCCCTGCGCAGTGCTGCCGTTAAAGAGATGCCCATCGCAATGCCAATTGGAAGCACCCAGCCCCGATTATAATCTGTGTGTTCGCCGATTAGATTTATTCTTCCCGGAGCATCTGCCTGGACCCGCAATTACTATTCCGCCTCACTTTTAAAACTCTATTTTCCGCCGGATAACCGGCTGGTATCTTGTATAA
>SKXC01000030.1 GCA_007128625.1 Syntrophomonadaceae bacterium
AATTCGGTTCTGCACTATGATGATGTAGAAGTAATTGAGCTTTTGGATAACAGGGGTAAGGGTGGAGCAGTAAAAGCAGGCCTTGACCGCTGTACTGAAGAAATAATACTTATTCTCGATGCCGATTTAATCGGTTTAAGTGTAGACCATATCGAAGCACTCCTGAAACCGGTAATAAACGGTGAAGTACTGATGTCTGTAGGTATATTTGAAAAAGGAAGGGTAACTACAGATATAGCCCAGAAAGTAGCCCCGTTTTTATCCGGACAGCGGGCATTAAAAAGAGAGCTTTTGGAAAGTATTTCTGATTTAGACCTTTCCCGCTTTGGGCTTGAGGTAGCCTTACATCAATATGTTGAAGATAATGAAATTAAGGCATCAGTGGTTCAACTTCCCGATCTTTCTCATGTAATGAAAGAAGAGAAGCTTGGTTTTTCAAAAGGTCTTTGGGCCAGGGCAAAAATGTACTGGGAAATCTTAAAATATATCGCCAGGATTAATACCGATCCAAGATAAATATAATACCATATTTAGGACCATAATGAAGTAATCGTTTTAAAGCGATAAAAAGATATTGGCGGCAAAATCAATATGGTAAATATTGCACTTTTTCAGTTTTGAACCTTGCACTTAACGATTATTTATGATAAATTAATAAAGATGAGATAGATTTTGCGTTCAAGGGTGGGGCTTCCCACTCTTTCATGTTAATAAGGGTAATTGTATATTAATAACGATAAATTGTGTTATAAGTACAACCCCGGGAGGTATAGATGAGCAGGGAAAAAACCAGGGACAAACTGGTCGAATTGATTGAACCTTTGATTGAAAGTAAAGGTTTTGAACTGGTCCGCTTGGATTATGCACCTGGACGCCAGGGACGTTTAAACCTTTATATTGACTGCGATGATGGCGTTAATATCGATCACTGTGAAATGATCAGTAATGCCGTATCCGACCTGCTTGATGACCATGATCCAATTGACCATGCTTTTATCCTGGAAGTCTCTTCACCCGGCATAGAACGACCCCTGACGAAGAAGAAGCATTTTCAGCGTTTTGAAGGTGAAAAGGTCAAGATAAAAACCGAAAAAGAAATTAAGGGGCGTAAAAGTTTTAGCGGAACCCTGGCCGGCACTAAAGAAAATTCTATAGTTATCGAATTGGAAGACGATAGTATTATTGAAATTCCCCTGTCATCGGTTTCCAGGGCAAACCTCTGGTACCCAAAACAGGATAAGAATAATTTGCTAAAAGACAGATAAGAAAGGGGGTTTAAAAACAAAATGAATAGTGATTTGTTTGCAGCGATAACATCTTTAGAGAAAGAAAAAGGGATCAGTAAAGAAGTCCTTTTTGAAGCTCTTGAAGTTGCCCTGGTATCGGCATATAAAAGAAATTTTCAGTCATCTCCTACCGTTCGGGTCAGTATTGATCGTGAAACAGGGGATATTAAAGTTTTTGCCCAGCTAAAAGTAGTTGAAGATGTTGCATCAGAAGAACAGGAAGTCAGTTTATATGAAGCAAGAGTTTATGAACCACGCTGTCAGCCTGGTGATACTGTTGAAATGGAAGTAACTCCAAAAGAATTCGGAAGAATTGCAGCTCAAACCGCAAAACAGGTAGTTATACAAAGAATCAGGGAAGCAGAAAGAGAGCTAATCTATGAAAATTTTACTGATCGAACCGAAGAAGTGATAACCGGCCTGGTCCGACGCTTTGAACAAAGAAATGTAATTATTGATCTTGGAAGAACTGAAGCAATTCTTCCCATGGAGGAACAGATACCGCATGAGCGCTATCGACAGGGCGAACGGGTTAAAACATATATTATGGAAGTTAAAAAAACAACAAAAGGACCACAAATAATTGTTTCCCGCAATCACACCGGTTTTCTGAAAAGATTGTTCGAAATGGAAGTTCCTGAGATTTATGAGGGGATTGTAGAAATCAAAGCTGCCGCCCGTGAAGCAGGTAATCGTTCCAAGCTGGCAGTATCTTCCCAGAACAGTGACATTGACCCGGTGGGAGCCTGTGTAGGTCCAAAAGGCAGCAGGGTCCAGGCAATTAGTACTGAACTAAAGGGAGAAAAAATTGATATTGTCAAGTGGAGTGAAGAAACTGAAGAATATATTGCAAATTCTCTCAGCCCGGCCAAAGTAGCTTCAGTAATCATTAATTCGACAGAGAAATCGGCAAATGTAGTTGTCCCGGACAACCAGCTATCTCTTGCTATCGGTAAGGAAGGTCAAAATGCACGCCTGGCTGCTAAACTGACCGGATGGAAAGTTGATATTTCCAGTGAAACCCAGTTTGCTGAAAAAAGTTTTTCTGCTATCGGTTTAGCTGATCAATCACAGGATCAAGATGATGCTGGTAACAACGAACTGGTTATTGACTTTGACCATGATGAAGAAGAAGTCGAAGCTGCAGAAGAAGAAACCGGAGAAAGTAAGGCTGTTTTGCCACCAGGAGAGGAGAAGCAGGATGAATGATTAAGCAAAAGAAAATTCCCCTGCGGATTTGCCTGGGCTGTCGTGAAAAAAAGCCCAAGAAAGATCTGATAAGGATTGTTAGGACTCCGGAAAGTGAAATAGAACTTGATCCAACCGGTAAAAAAGCCGGTCGTGGAGCTTATATCTGTTCCTGCGAAGAGTGTTTTAAAAAAGCTTTAAAAGGCAAAAAAATAGAAAGAAATTTACAAGTGCCTTTTTCCCAGGAGTTGGTTGCCAAAATTACCGAATTACTAAGGAAAAAAGAAAGTGAAATTTAACAGGGAGGGCTAACTTTATGGAGGTGTTATAAGTGAGTAAAGTGAGAGTTTATGAGTTAGCAAAAGAGCTGGGTATAACCAGTAAAAAATTAATCGAAGTTATCAAGAAGGATATGGATATAGACGTTAATAATCATATGAGCACATTAACAGATGAAGATGCAAAAAAAGTTATGGCCATTTTAACCGGAAAAGCAGGAGAAGAAGCTTCTAAAGAAACTAAAAAGGGTAAAACTGCTCCAAAAGCTAAAGAATCTGAGGCGGTTAAAAAGAAAGAGAAACCAAAAGAAGAGGAACGGACTGTCCCCGGTCGCAAAGCCCGCAAAATGATCCAGGAAGAAAAAAGAGCGGCAATGCTCAAGGCTCAAAAACCTAAAATAAACCTGGAGGGACAGGTAACGGTTGCCGAGCTGGCTTCTAAATTGGATATAACTTCGGCCCAGCTGATTACCCATCTAATGGAAATAGGAGTAATGGCCAGCGTAAACCAGGCCCTTAATCCTGAAACTGTTGAATTTGTAGCTGAAGAATACGGCTTTGATGTAGATTACAGAGAAGATCTGCTGGAAGAAGAATTGTTGGCTGTTAAGGAGAGTGAGGCAGGACTTAAAAACGAAGAAGTCCTGCGTAAACCGGTCGTAACTGTGCTTGGTCATGTCGATCATGGTAAAACGCTATTGCTTGATGCAATCAGGAGTGCCAATGTTGTATCCGGTGAGTTTGGCGGCATCACCCAGCATATCGGGGCTTACCAGGTTAATGTAGATGATAAGAAAGTTGTTTTTTTAGATACCCCCGGCCATGAAGCTTTCACGGCAATGCGAGCTCGTGGAGCACAGGTAACAGATATTGCCGTGCTGGTTGTTGCTGCTGATGATGGGGTTATGCCCCAGACCGTGGAAGCGATAAACCATGCCAAGGCAGCGAATGTACCCGTTCTGGTAGCCATTAATAAGATGGACAAAGCAGAAGCCAATGCCGAGCGGGTAAAACAACAGCTTGCAGAACATGATTTAGTTCCTGAAGAGTGGGGTGGAGACACTATTGTTGTACCGGTCAGTGCAATAAAAGGTGAAGGCTTGGATGAGCTTTTGGAGATGATTTTATTGCTCGCCGAAGTGGCTGAGCTTAAAGCCTGTCCGGATCAATATGCTAAGGGGACAGTAATAGAGGCAAATCTTGATAAAGGCCGGGGACCGGTTGCTACTGTATTAGTGCAAAATGGAACTCTTTATGTTGGAGAACCCATTATCTGTGGGTCTATTGCCGGGAAAGTCCGGGCGATGCTTAATGAACACGGCGAAAGGGTTTCAGCCGCCGGTCCTTCTACACCTGTCGAGATTCTTGGCCTAAATGATGTGCCAATGGCAGGCGATAGCTTTCAAGTTGTTATCAATGAACGGATTGCCCGACAGGTAGCGGACAAACGAGCCAATAAAATTAAGGAAGCAAGCAGGCAAGTACAGCGGGTCACCCTTGAAGATCTGTTTAAACAAATCCAGGAAGGGGAGGTCAAAGAACTCAACCTGATTTTAAAAGCGGATGTCCAGGGTTCGGTGGAGGCGCTTAGAGATGCTCTGACTAAATTAAGCCTGGATGAAGTGCAAATTAAGATAATTCATACCGGTGTCGGGGCTATCAACGAAACAGACATCATGCTTGCTTCAGCGTCAAATGCAATTGTTATTGGATTTAATGTCAGACCCGACAGCAACGCCCGTAAACTGGCTGAAAAAAACCAGGTCGATATCAGGCTTTACCGCATTATTTATGAAGCAATTGAGGATATCCAGGCAGCGGTAAAAGGCATGCTTAAACCGGTAATGAAGGAAGTTATTCAGGGTCAGGTTGAGGTCAGGCAGTTATTTAAAGCCTCAAAACTGGGGAATATAGCCGGTTCATATGTTATTGAAGGTAAAATCAGCCGTAATTCAATTGTCAGGGTAATCCGTGACGGTGCTGTTGTTCATGAATCCGGCAGCATTGCTTCGCTAAAGCGTTTTAAGGATGATGTTCGTGAAGTATCATCCGGCTACGAGTGTGGGATACTGCTGGAAAACTATAACGACCTTCATGAAGGTGATATTATTGAAGCTTACTTAATGGAGCAGATAGCACGATAGTTATGTTTTTAATCGCCGTATAGTTTGGAGGGTTAAAATTATGACAGAAAACAGAGTGCGGCGGGTTGCTGAACAGATCAAAAAAGATATTGGCGGCATAATCAATTTTGAAATCAAAGATCCAGGGATATCGGGCTTAACCAGTGTAACCGATGTTAGCCTTTCAAAAGATTTACGTCATGCATCGATTTATATCAGCATTTATGGAAGTGATGATGAAAAAGAAAAAACACTTCAGGCCCTGGAGAGAGCTTCCGGATTCATACGCAGTGAAATTGGCCGGCGAATCCGGTTGAGATATACTCCAGAAATTAATTTTATCCTGGATAATTCTATCGAATACGGAGCATACATTGAAGAAGTAATTAAGTCTCTGAAAAAAGAAGAGAATGGTGGTAATGATAACGGACCGGGCAAAAATAGTTGAGTGCTTAAAAGAAGAGGATGCTTTTTACCTGATTTCACATATGCAGCCTGATGGTGACAGTATCGGTTCTCTACTGGCATTAGGTGAAGGCCTATTAAAGAAGGGCAAGAATGTAAAACTTTTTAACCCGGGACCAGTGCCCCGCAAGTTCAGCTTCTTAAAGGGAGCGGATCTGGTTCAGAATGAAGTTTTAATCAACGATCCCACAATACCTGTTGTAGTACTGGACAGCAGCGATCCAGAGCGGCTTGGTATATTCAGAGATGCTGTTATGAAATGCGAGACCATTATCAATATTGATCACCATGTAACCAATCAAAGGTATGGAACCTATAACCTTGTTGATGTTTATGCTGCTGCGACCGGAGAAATCATCTATCATATTTTACATGATCTTGAGTTACCGCTTAACGCAGATATAGCCAGGTCGCTTTATATTGCCATTTCCACCGATACAGGATCTTTTAAATACGATAATACTACCCCTGATACTCACCGGATTACCGCTGCTTTGCTGGAACATATAAAAAACCCGGGACTGCTTAATTTAAAGATATTTGATGAAAGGCCGCTTTCTTTCTATATATTACTTAAAGAAGCTCTTTCCAGCCTGGAAATGTATGCCGATCGGAAAATAGCCGTAATGACTCTTAGCCGTGATATCAGGGAACGCAGTGGAGCAACTACAGATGAATTGGATGGAATAATTAATTATCCCCGTAATATAGAGGGTGTGGAGCTTGGAATATTATTTTATGTTGAAAATTCTCATGAAGTAAAGGTAGGTTTTCGGTCAAAATCGATGGATGTTAGTGTTTTAGCCGGAAAATTTAATGGTGGGGGACATGCCCGTGCAGCCGGATGCCGCCTGTATGATAAATATGAGACTGTTAAAGAACAGGTAATTGATGAAGCTTTGAGCATGGTTAAGTCACTTTCGTTCTGAAGGAGTAGTGGCATTGGACGGAATTATTGTAATCAACAAACCTCGTGACACTACTTCAAACCAGGTAGTACAAACAATTCGCAGGCTATTCCAGGGCATAAAGGCCGGACATTCCGGTACACTGGACCCGATCGCCACCGGTGTATTACCAGTTTGCCTGGGAAAAGCAACCCGTGTAGCTGAGTACATCGTTGAATATCCAAAAACTTACCGTGCCGGGGTAACCCTGGGTGTAACCACCGATACTGAGGATTCTACAGGCTGTATCACCGGGCGGCATGATGTACCCTGTTTTGAGCATAAACAAATTGAGGAAGCTCTCATGGGTTATATAGGAAGCATAGAACAGCTGCCACCCCTTTACTCAGCTGTAAAATACCAGGGGAAGCCGCTTTATTACTGGACTCGTACCGGTAAAGCAGTTCCCCGTCAGGTCAGAACGGCTGATATTTATGAGATAAAACTGCTGAAATATAGCGATAAACATGCACCCCAGATCGAGGTTGAAGTTAAATGTTCAAAAGGGACCTATATCCGCACTCTTGCTGCTGATATAGGACGGGACCTTGCTTGCGGCGCCCATCTTTCTTCCCTGGTCAGGTTAGCTGTTGGCCCCTTTAAACTGGAAAACTCTTTAACGCTGGAAAAAGTCAAGGAACTGGCTGAAAAAGGTCTTTATGAACAAATGCTACAGCCAATGGATTCAGCTCTTGTTCATTTTCCGAAACTTCAGCTAAGTGATGACCAGGTTCAATTTCTGAAAAACGGGCAAACCGTTTCCTGTGGATGTTTGGATAAAAAGGATCAGTGCGAAAAAGAAAGCATGATCAGGATTTACGATAAAGAAGATAAATTTAAAGCTATAGCTGTTTATGAAGCAAGTGATCATGGTGGCAGGTTAAGAACTATTAAATTTTTAGCTTCATAACAGCTGCAGGGTATTTTTAAAAGAGCTGCAGAAAGGTGATTGAAACATGGAATTGATTAATGGTATTGACCGCTTTCCTGTAAATAATGCTCCAATTTTCGTTGCTCTTGGCAATTTTGATGGAGTTCACCGCGGTCATCAGGAAATTTTAAAGCTGGCAGTTGAAAAAGCCAAACAGGAAAAAGGCTTTAGTGCCGCTCTTATTTTTGATCCACATCCTTTAATTGCCCTGCGAGCTGAACAACCTTTAACCCTGTTAACCGATATCGCCGACCGGGCCGAAATTATGGCAGAATTAAACCTTGATTATCTTATTGTAGAACCATTTACAACTGAGCTGTCCAATCTTACCCCGGAGCAATTTATCAGGCAAATCATGCTGGAAAAGTTAAAAATCAGCGGTGTTATTGTCGGAGAAAACTATTCATTTGGAAAACAGGGGACGGGCAGTTCAGAAACATTATCTTACTGGGGAAAAGAACTTGGATTCGATGTGGATATAGCGCCCATGCTGTATTATGATGGCACGAAAGTCAGCAGCTCCATAATAAGATCAATGCTGTTATATGGCGCTGTAAACAAAGCATCTGAACTGCTAAATTATTACTTTTTCAGGCAGGGTAGAGTTGTAAAAGGTTATGGAATAGGTAACAAAATGGTTTATCCGACAGCAAATATTGCCACATCTTCACGCTTGTTATGGCCCGGCAAAGGAGTTTACTTAACTTCTGTCGATAAATTGGGCAGCAGTATTTACTACGGTGTTACCAATGTTGGGACACGGCCTACTTTTTCTGATCACGATAACACTGTTGAAACCCATATAATTGATTTTAGCGGAACCATTTATAATCATGAGATTCGGGTTTGTTTCCTTGAAAAATTAAGAGATACAAAAACTTTTACTTCACCAGCTCAGCTGAAAGAACAGGTTGGTAAAGATATAGAAAAAGCAAGGGATTTAATTGATAAAATAAAAAAGGGAAATAACGGCAGCAGCTTTTCTTTACAAGCAGGTTGCAGTGTGCTAAGATCATGATGGTTGAACCGCCGGCTAGGTATGACGATATCCCGACGTTTTACTTGGCATGCGGCGATTAAAAAAAGGGAGGATCATTATATGTTGGAGTATGAAAGAAAGCAGGAGATCATAGATCTGCATAAAAGACATGAGGGCGATACCGGTTCACCGGAAGTCCAGATTGCTTTGATGACAGAAAGAATTAATTACCTCACAGAACACCTGAAAACCCACAAAAAAGATTTTCATTCACAACGCGGTTTATTAAAGCTGGTCGGGCGTCGAAGAGGCCTTTTGAATTACTTGCGTGATCGATCTCCAGAACGCTACCAGGATCTGGTAGCAAAGCTTAAATTAAGAAAATAGTTACCGGGACACGGGGATAACCTCGTGTCCTGGTTTCTCAAAACTGAATTCCTGAGAGGAGTTATTGTATGAAATCATACACCATGGAATTTCAAGGTAGAACAATGACCATGGAAACAGGCCGTTTAGCTAAGCAGGCCAGCGGAGCTGTAATGGTCCGCTACGGCGATACAGTTGTTCTGGTTACTGCAACTGTTTCCGACGAGCCGCGTGAAGGAGTAGATTTTTTCCCTTTAACGGTAGATTATGAAGAAAGACTTTATGCGGTAGGTAGAATCCCCGGCGGTTTTATTAAAAGAGAGGGTAGGCCCACGGAAAGAGCGATCCTGGGCTGTCGTTTAACCGACCGATCACTGCGTCCACTATTTCCCAAGGGATTTCGAAATTCAGTCCATATTGTGAGCACGGTGCTTTCCATGGATCAAAACTGCCCGCCTGAACCGCTTTCTATAATCGGGGCCTCGGCAGCGCTTTCTATTTCAAAGATACCGTTTGATGGACCGGTCGCTGCCGTAATTGTCGGCCTGGTTGATGGGCAACCGGTAATTAACCCAGACCAGGAACAGTTGCAAAATACCAAACTGCACTTAATGCTGGCTGGAACCAGAGAAGCAGTGATGATGGTAGAAGCAGGTGCACAGGAAATAAGTAAGGAAGATGTTTTAAAGTGTATAGAGGCAGGCCACGAAGGTATTAAAGAAATAATTGCTCAGCAGGATCAATTGATTGAAGACTATGGTTGTGAAAAGATGACCGTTGCTGAACAGGAATTACCTGCTGAACTCGTTGAAAAAACTGAACCGGTAATTAAAAAAGGTATTACAGATGCCCTGCAAATTTCCGATAAAAAAGAACGGGAAGACCGGCTTGCTGCTTTTAAAAAGGATATTATGGAGAAATATTTTGAGGAATATCCGGAAAACCAGGCCGAGCTGAGTAAAATATTTGAAAACGTTTTAAAAGAAACCCTGCGGGATCTGGTTATTAATAAAAATATAAGAGCCGATGGACGTAAACCCCAGGAGATTCGTCCAATAAACTGTGAAATATCATTTCTTCCCAGGACTCACGGTTCAGCAATTTTTACCCGGGGACAAACCCAGGTGCTCAGCATATGTACTCTTTCTGCTTTAAGAGATATGCAGATGCTTGATGGTTTAGGTTTGGAAGAATCAAAACGATTTATGCACCATTATAATTTTCCGCCGTACAGTGTCGGAGAAACGGGTTTTATGCGCGGCCCGGGTCGCCGGGAAATCGGTCACGGAGCCTTAGCTGAAAGGGCCCTGGAGCCGGTTGTACCTTCCGAAGATGAGTTTCCTTATACAATTCGACTGGTTTCAGAAGTGCTTGAATCAAACGGATCCACCTCAATGGGTAGTGTTTGCTCTTCTTCACTTTCCATGATGGATACAGGTGTGCCTTTAAAAAGACCGGTTAGCGGTATTGCCATGGGTCTGATCAAAGAAGATAATGACGTGGTTATTTTGTCTGATATCCAGGGAGTTGAAGACTTCCTGGGCGATATGGATTTTAAAGTGGCCGGAACAGAGGTGGGTATTACCGCCCTGCAAATGGATATTAAGATTAAAGGGTTGTCCCGGGAGATTCTTGAAAAAGCCCTGAACGAGGCTGATGTAGGCTATAAATATATCCTGAGTGTTATGAATGAAAGTATCAGTGAACCCCGACCTGAATTGTCACCTAACGCACCGCGTATGATCAAGATGCAAATTTCGGTCGACAAGATCAGGGACGTAATCGGCCCGGGTGGAAAGATGATCAATAAGATCATTGCCGATACAGGAGTTGGTATTGATATAGAACCTGATGGAAGAGTTTTTATTGCAGCAGTAGATCCTGAGGGTGGTAAAAAAGCGAAGGAAATGATAGAGACCCTGGTCAAGGAAGTGGAACCTGGTGAAGTTTATACAGGGAAAGTGACCAGGATTGAACGCTACGGGGCATTTGTGGAGGTGCTTCCCGGTAAAGAAGGCCTTTTGCATATCTCACATCTTGATCACCGGCGGGTTGATAAAACTGAAGATGTAGTCAACCTGGGTGATGAAATAGAGGTTAAAGTGCTTGATATCGATGACAGGGGAAGAATAGATCTTTCCAGAAAAGCATTATTAAAAAAACCACCGGGATATAAAGACGGTGGCAAGCCATATGACAAGCGGAAATAACTCTACTAACTAAAACCCTTTTGTGCAGGGTTTTTAGTTAGTTTTGAATTCCGGCTTATTTCATCACTCGAATAGTTCTCCATATATGCCGGCAGATATCCTTTTATTCTAAACGAATAAAGCAGTATAGAAGGAAATTGAAAGGAATAAATACTTTGGTTCAGAAAACGGTAACATTACCGGTAAAATTAGCTGATCATGCAAAGGATATTCCCTTACCCCGCTATATGACTGCCGGTTCATCCGGCATGGATTTATATGCTGCTGTTGAAGATGATAGAACAGTTATGCCCAATGAAATCGTCATAATACCTTCAGGCCTGCTTGTTGCGGTACCACCCGGATATGAGCTGCAAATCCGGCCTCGCAGTGGCCTGGCCGCTAAAAATGGTATAGGTATTCTTAATTCTCCGGGAACAATTGATTCTGATTACAGGGGAGAAATCAAGGTAATTTTGATCAACTTGGGCCGAAAACCTTTTTTAATTAAACGCCTTGACCGCATCGCCCAGATGGTTCTTTGTCCGGTATCCCGGGCAGCAATCATAGAAGCTTCTGAATTGAACATAACTGATCGCGCAAATGGCGGTTTCGGCCATACCGGAGAACATTGATGGCTATCTTTAAATGTAGTAATATCTTATAATTAAAAATAACGATGGAGGTTTATTTTGTCTAGAAAGAATAGAAAAAGTAACAATTTACAGCTGATTCCGTTAGGCGGAGTCGGTGAAATAGGGAAAAATATGTTTATTCTTAAGTATGGCCGTGAATGCATTGTTATGGATGCCGGGTTGAAGTTTCCTGACGAAGCCATGCTGGGTGTAGATATTGTTATCCCTGATATATCATTCCTGTTGGAAAATGATCTAAAAATTTTAGGAATTGTCCTTACCCATGGACATGAAGATCATATTGGAGCAATGCCTTATATAATCGAGGAATTAAAGGCACCTATATACGGAACAAGATTAACCCTGGGATTATTGAAAGCAAAATTTATGGAACATCCGGTTAATAGTATTCAATTAAACGAAATTAACCCTGATCAAAAGTTGGTTTTATCCGAAAATTTTAAGCTATCTTTTTTCCGGACTAATCACAGCATTCCGGACTCAGTGGGTATTGCAGTCGAAACACCGGTCGGTACAATTGTTTATACCAGTGATTTTAAATTTGACCAGACTCCCGTAGACGGTAAGATTACGGATTATTACAAACTGGCTGAACTGGGCAGAAATGGAGTTGTTGCCGCATTAATTGATTCCACAAATGCCGATCGACCGGGCTATACTTTTTCAGAGAAAGAGGTAGGGGAAAGTATAAATGAAATTTTTCGCCTATCGAAAAGCCGGATTATCCTGGCTACTTTTGCTTCAAATATTCACCGGATCCAACAGGTAGTAGATGCTGCTGTTCGCTACGAGCGGAAAGTCTGTGTGGTGGGCCGAAGTATCGTAAACTCGGTTGATATTTCCACTGAACTGGGTTATTTAAATATACCCAACGGGGTTCTTGTCGATCCGGATAAGGTTAGTGATATGCCCCCCGATAAGATAGCTTTAATTACGACCGGCAGCCAGGGAGAACCGATGTCAGCTTTAACCAGGATATCTCAATCTGAGCATCGTCAGGTAGGGATAAAACCGGGCGATACAGTAATTATTGCAGCTAATCCGATACCCGGCAATGAAAAACTGGTTGCCCGAACGGTCAATAATCTTTACCAGTTGAAAGCAAAAGTTATTTATCAGCCTGTATCCGGTGTTCATGTGTCCGGACATGGAAGCGAAGAAGAAATTAAGATGATGCTTAATCTATTGCGCCCGGAACACATAATTCCGGTTCATGGTGAATACAGGCAGCAGGCAAACTGTTCAATCATCGCCCAAAAGCTGGGCATATCTGAAGATAAAGTATTTATGGCCAAACCCGGTAATGTTATGGAATTTAATGACGGAAAAGGACGTATGGCTGGATCAGTTGCAGCCGGAAGAGTTTTAGTCGATGGTTTTGGGGTTGGCGATGTTGGCGAAGTTGTCATTCGTGACCGGCAGATGTTATCGGAAGATGGTATTGTGATTATAATCTTGGTTATGGATCCGGAAAAAAATACAGTTATTTCCGGGCCGGAAATAATAACCCGTGGTTTTGTTTATGTTCGGGAATCGGTAGACTTAATTGAAGGGGCAAAAAGCGAATTATTAAAAATAACTGAAGATATTAACCAGAAAAAATTGACTGAATGGAATAAAATTAAATCAAAGGTCAGGGATGTCGCTTCTTCATATTTTTATGAACATACTGGACGAAAACCAATGATTATGCCAATAATTATCGACATCCCAACCGGTAATGCTAAAAAACAGTAATTAAATGCCGGGTTTAAATATTTTAAGGTTATTAGTTACTTGAATTTATAAGGAGGGAATAATTTGAAAACGACCTTAAGCGTTATCAAGGCGGATATTGGAAGCATAGCAGGGCATATCAGGCCAAGCGAAGCATTAATCGAATCGGTAAGGGATTGCATTGATCGCCAGTTAGGTAAGTTGATTACTGATTACTATGTTGGCAGTACCGGTGACGATGTAGCAATCTTATTTTGTCACCAGCACGGTACCGGAAACAGTGATTTACATCAACTGGCCTGGGATGCTTTTATATGCGGGACAGAAAAAGCAAAAGAACAGGGCCTGTACGGAGCAGGGCAGGACCTCCTGGCGGATGCTTTTTCCGGCAATGTCAAAGGACTCGGACCGGCTGTAGCAGAGATGGAAATTGAAGAACGTCAGGCCGAACCTTTTTTACTATTTACAGCTGATAAAACCGATCCCGGGGCCTATAACCTCCCTTTATACTTAAGTTTTGCCGACCCGATGCACTGCTCCGGACTGGTGCTTTCTCCTAAAATCAGCCAGGGTTTTAAATTTGTTATTCTTGATGCTGCTCATGTGGAGGAAGACAGACTTATAGAACTGAATACTCCGGAAGATACATATGACATTGCAGCACTTTTACGGGATAATGAACGTTTTGTTGTATCAGCAATTTATTCAAGAGCTACAGGTGCTCAGGCTACTGCTGCCAGCACCACCCGGTTGCACAATATTGCCGGTAAGTATACCGGTAAAGATGATCCGGTTCTTTTGGCACGCTGCCAGGGTGATTTTCCGGCCACAGGGGAGATCCTTTCGCCTTATAGTATAGGTCACTATGTAGCCGGTTTTATGCGTGGCAGTCATACCGGCCCCTTAATGCCGGCTAAAATGGGCTGTACTATCTCATTTTTCGACGGTCCGCCGGTAGTCAGTGCGGTTGGATTTTGTGTGCACAACGGTAAGTTGACAGAACCTGTTGACTGCTTTGATCATCCTTACTGGGATTATATCAGGGATAAAGTTTCCCGGAAGGCAAGCGATATCAGAGAGCAGGGCTTTTCAGGACCAGCAATGCTTCATTATTCTGAACTGGAATATGGAGGTATTGTTGAAACCATGAAAAAACTGGACAAGAAATTTTCCTGCTAACTTCACTTTTACAAATATTTAAATCTTTGTGGGGTTGCCTGGTTCGGGCAGCCCCACTAAATAATAGGCTTAATTAATTAGACGGATTTAAACTAATTATGTGAAAGGAAGAAAACTTATTGAAACGCTACAAGTTTATAGCCAATCCTATTGCCGGTGGTGGAAAAGCAAAAGCTTTAATTCCAAAAGTTGAGAAATATTTCCGGGATGCAGGTGCTGAATTCGATATTTATTGGACTAAAAAAGCCGGAGATGGTATCGAAGCTGCCTATAAGGCTGCAAACGAAGGATTTGATTTCATTGTCGCAGCCGGTGGAGATGGCACGGTCAACGAAGTGTTAAATGGAATTGTCGGCACTAAATCAATATTGGGAGCAATTCATGCTGGTAAGGGTAACGATTTTGCAACTGCTGTCAATATGCCCCCTGACATTGAGTTATCCTGTATGGCATTAATTAAAGGAAAAACCAGGGCCATTGACCTGGGGAAAGTACTGGATCGGTATTTTATTAATACAGTCGGAGTTGGCTTTGATGCAGCGGTAGCTTTAAGAGTTAACCGCGGGGTTAGACCTTTCAAAGGAGTTTCTGCTTATATTTATGCTTTCCTTGAAACACTTATGTCTTATCAGGTAGTTGAGATGGAAATCGAAATGGGAAATAGCACTCTTAAATTGACCCCTTTACTGGTTGCCGTGGGAATCGGCCAGGCTTACGGTGGCGGGATGAAAATTGTTCCCGATGCAATACAGGATGACGGCCTTTTCGATGTTTGCGTGTTTAATGTTATGAACAAATTGAGCCTGGTGTATCATTTCCCAAAAGTATTTAGCGGAAAGCTCAAAAATATTGAGCAGGCAGCGATGTACCGGACTCCGGAAATCAAGTTGAACTTAAGCGAAACCCGCCCCCTGCATATGGAAGGGGAAATACTATTTGGTGATCATATGCACTTTACCATTCAGCAAAAAGGTATGACCGTGATAACCGGAAACGATAATTAAGTGTATCAATGCCCCCGTCGTATCATTTTGGCACCGCCGTAACTTTACTTTCTTGAACAAGTGTTTTATAATGCTCAATATAATTAACAGGGTGGATTGTTATTTTTGGCTAAAAGGAAAAAAAATAGTTCAAAAAATGAGATGAGAAACCAGGTTAAGGGTATCCTTATTGTGGCTTTGGCCTTTTTTTGCTATGTTGGCCTGACCCAGGCCGGACAAACCGGAGGTTTGGGTTTGTTTATTAACAATATACTCCGGATACTGGCCGGTGAAACTGCTGTTGTTGTCCCTATTTTCATTGGATTACTGGGTTTGCGTTTTATTTTACCCGGAGAAAAGTTTAATTTAAAATCAAGGATGCTTGGCCTGTTAATACTTTCGATTTTGGTCATGATTTGGATTCATCTGCAATTAATGACAGATAGAATGCCTCAGTTGGCCGCGAATAATATTTTTTTTGAAAGTATTAAAATTGGCCTGGATAAAGAGGGTGGAGGATTTGTCGGAGCTGTTTTTGCCGCCGGCTTGTTTTTTTCTATTGGTTTAACCGGCAGTCGGATTCTTCTTGCAGCTTTAGCCCTTATTTCTGCCCTGCTGGTTTTAAACATCTCGGTTAGAAGTCTTTTCAGTTTACTACTGCTTTTTTTGGAACAAATAATCTATTTAATAAAAAACCTGGGACAGTTTCTTATTAATATGACCCGAAAAGTTATCAATGGATTCCAGGTCAAATTAAGGACGGCCGGTGAAAAAAAGAAAAATGCAGCGGTTTTAAAAACAAGTAATCAGGTAAATAATATTCCTGGAGATGGTATTCCCAAAATTGAAGACTGGAGTGAGGCTCAAGAAAAAGAAACCGGCTTGCGTTCCTTTGATTATCAAGGTGAAAGAGCGCCAATTATAGTCGATCCGGAAAACAAGAAAGAACAGTCTTTAGAATTACCGGTCGTGACCGGTAAAAGCAGTTTTTTATCTGACTATCTACTGCCAACTCCGGATCTTTTAACATTACCCGGTCCTAATGGCGATCAACAACTGAAAAACAGCAGGGAAAGGGCCAAAAAGCTGGAAAGCACCCTGCAAAATTTTGGTGTAAAGGCAAAAGTAACTCATGTGCAGTCAGGACCAACAGTAACCCGTTTTGAAGTACAGCCGGAAGCCGGGGTTAAGGTTAGCAAAATAATCAGCCTGTCAGATGATTTAGCCCTCAACCTGGCCGCACCACTGGTCAGGATTGAAGCGCCTATTCCCGGCAAAGCGGCCCTGGGTATAGAAGTTCCCAATACAATAATATCTCTTGTTCATTTACGAGAAGTTATCGAAGAAAAAGCTTTTAAGAGCAGCTCTTCTCCGCTGACGATCGGTTTGGGTAAGGATATTACCGGGGTACCGGTTATCGCTGATCTGGCAAATATGCCGCATTTATTAATTGCCGGTGCAACCGGAGCCGGTAAAAGTGTCTGCCTGAATTCACTGATTACCAGCATTCTATTTAAAGCAAATCCGGAACAACTGCGCTTTATGATGATTGATCCAAAAGTGGTTGAGTTAAGTGTTTATAACGGCATTCCACATCTGTTAATGCCAGTTCTCACCGATCCGCGCAAAGCATCACTTGCCCTGCGGAAAATGGTAAAAGAGATGGGCAGGCGTTATGAATTATTTGCCAGTCTCGGCGTTCGTGATATCCGGACGTACAGTGAAATGGCTGCCGGTAATCCAGAAATGGAGCATTTACCATATATTGTCATAATTATTGACGAACTGGCTGATTTAATGCATGTCTCGCCAGGAGAGGTAGAGGATGCTATTGCCCGGCTGGCCCAAATGTCAAGAGCGGCAGGTATTCACCTTATTGTAGCCACCCAGAGGCCTTCTGTAGATGTATTAACGGGAATAATTAAGGCCAATATAACCTCAAGAATCGCTTTTACCGTTTCATCACAATTTGATTCAAGAACTATTCTCGATATGGCCGGGGCCGAAAAACTGCTTGGTCGGGGGGATATGCTTTTTTACCCTGTGGGAGCAGTCAAGCCTTTCAGGGTACAGGGTGCATATATAAGTGAAGATGAAGTTAAAAAGATTACCGACTTTATTAAAGAACAGGGTCTGACCGAACAGGAAAACGGCACTACCTTTCTGGAAACACCGGAAGAGGAAGTTGAAGAGGAAGAAATCGATGCTTTATTTTCTGAAGCGGCAGATCTTGTGGTCAGGACAGGACAGGCCTCTATATCATTGCTGCAAAGGCGTTTTCGTATTGGTTATACCAGGGCTGCACGCTTGATTGATGACCTGGAAAGAAAAGGTATTGTTGGAGAGTTTGAAGGCAGTAAACCCAGGCAGATTTTGGTTACGGCAGAACAGGCCGCCAGGATTTGCGAAGAAATCAATCGAGATTCTGAATAATGATTAATGCTGTTTTAAGGAGATAAGGCTGCTGAAATCATTAACGGAAAATCAGCATAATAATATTTTTGATTTGAAAAATAACTATCCGACAGGCCTTAAACTGGCAGCTGTCTCACTGGGTTGTTCAAAAAACAGGATTGATACAGAAGAAATACTTGGTTATCTTGCCCGAAAGGGTTTTATTATTACTGATCATTACCAGTCAGCAGATATTATTCTAATCAATACCTGCGCATTTATAGATCAGGCTCAGGAAGAATCGGTAAATACTATTCTTAAGATGGCCAAAACTACTGATCAAAATAGGCCCAAAATAGTTGCTGCCGGTTGTTTGGTCGAAGTGTTTGGTCATAAAATTATTCAGGATTTCAGGGAAGTAGATGGAGCTATTGGCGTCCATAGCTATTCAAACCTGGATCAGTTTATAAGAATGCTTTTCAGCGGCAAACGCACGGTGATCAAGAAGTCCCCTCCAAACATATATTGTTCGCTGTCACCCCGAATAATAACTGCTCCGGCACACAGTATTTCCGTCAAGATTGCCGAAGGCTGCAGTAACTGCTGTCATTACTGTTTAATCCCTCGGATCAGGGGCCCCTATAGAAGCCGTGATCCGGAAGATATTATCACTGAAATCAAGGATTTACTGGATAAAGGTACTTCTGAAATAAATTTGATAGCCCAGGATACAACTGCTTACGGCAGTGATCAATACCATTTGCCTAATTTAAGCGGGTTAATAAGAACTATATTGACCCTGGATCGGACATTCCGGCTGAGGATCATGTATACCTATCCTTCCAGGATTGATGACGAACTAATTGAACTTATTGCCTCTGAAAAAAGAGTTTGCAACTACCTGGATATCCCTATTCAGCACACTAATGATCAAATGCTCAAACGAATGGGCAGATCATATAACCGTCAAGAGCTAACTATACTTTATAATAAACTGCACAGAAAGATCCCTGATCTGGCTTTACGAACCACATTGATGGTTGGCTATCCTGGAGAATCCAGTTCCTATTTCAGGGACTTAATCAGTTTCGTTGAAGACAATCCATTTGACAGTTTAGGCGCATTTACTTATTCACGCCAGGCAGGGACAATTGCGGGCAATTTAGATGGGCAGGTTAATAGCCGGGTTGCTAAAAAGCGTTATCGTGACCTGATGATGAGACAAAAACAGATAGCCCGTAAAATAAATGAAAAATATGTGGGAAGACATCTGAGCATACTTGTAGATGGAGCAAGCAAAACCGGTGCCAACTGGTATTATGGTCGCACAGAATACCAGGCTCCTGAAGTAGACGGATTGGTTTATTTTCGTTCAACTGTACCTTTAAAACCAGGCTCATGGGTTTCAGCAAAGATTAATGCTGTTACATCTTATAATTTATGGGCAGGGAACTCCACACTACTTAAATCATTTTCTGAATAACTTAAAATATGACCTTTACGAGGTGAAGTTTTTGCAGGCTGATCTGATTTGTATCGGTAATGAACTTTTAACCGGATTGATAGAAAACAGCAATACTGGTTTTCTGGCCAGGCGGTTATGGTCTGCTGGAATAGAAGTTCGTGAAGCAACTGTTGTCGCAGACGACCGGGAAGCGATAAAAAATGCCCTGGAAAGAGCCATGGAAAAAAGTGAAATAGTTATTCTTACCGGTGGATTGGGACCAACAGATGATGATATGACCAAAGAAGCGGTTGCCTCTATTCTTGATCTGCAGCTGGTGCTAAACCGGGAGTGGTTAGAAAGGATGGAGAGTTTTTTTTCCTGTCGGGGTATAAGAATGCCTGAAAACAACCGGAAGCAAGCCATGGTCATTGAAGGCGCTGCCCTTTTGGAAAATCAATGCGGAACCGCACCGGGCTCAATGATTGAAAGAGAAGGCAGACTGATTATCATGCTGCCCGGTCCGCCTAATGAAATGAGCCTGATGTTTGATCAATCCGTTTTGCCGTTTATTTTTAATTATAATCCGGGGAACGTAACCATGGTGAAAACGTTAAAGTGTTGTGGTATAGGTGAATCGATGCTGGAAGAAAAAATTAAAATGCTTGGTTCATGGGATTTTCCACCTATATCATATATTGCCAGGGGTTTTGAAGTTAATCTGCAAATAAAAGGTAAAGGAAACGCTAAAGAAGCCGCAGCAGCTATTGAAAAAGCTGAAAAACATTTAAAATCATTACTCGGAGATCATATTTACGGTAGTGAAGATGATACTTTAGCCAGTCGGGTAGCTGAACTATTAGCAGAAAAACAAATGACCATTGCCCTGGCTGAATCCTGCAGCGGGGGTCATTTGTCGGATATGCTAACAGATATTCCAGGCATTTCTAAGTTTTATAAAGGCGGCCTGGTTGCTTACAGTGAAGAGGTTAAAACCTCTAAACTGGGTCTTGATCAGGAACTGCTAAAAAAAGAAGGCCTGGTCAGCGAAGCGACTGCAAAAGCAATGGCTGAAGCAGCAAGAAATTATTTTAACTCAGATCTGGCAGCAGGAATAACCGGTCTGGCCGGCCCGGATAGTGATTCATCGAATAAGCCGGTTGGCCTGGTTTATATAGCCGTTTCATCTGCTAAAGGTTGTCAATGTAAAAAAATGAACCTTGGTGGTGGACGGCAAATGGTAAAGGAAAGATCTTCACAACTGGCCCTGGACATGATCAGAAGAACGCTGTTGTCTATCCGGACATAAGGAGGTAAGAATATTGGCCAGGTTATTTATTGCCATTGAACTTTCCAAACAGCAGAAGGAAGAAGTTCTAAAATTACAGCAAAAACTAAAAGGTTTCCTGGAAGGGGTGAGCTGGGTAAAACCGGAAGGAATGCATCTTACCTTAAAATTTTTGGGGGATACTGAACCGGATTTAATTGATAATATTAAAAAAGCCATGGATAACAGTGTTGTTTCAGTTAACCAGTTTAAATTGGCTATCGGTTACAGCGGAGTATTCCCATCTGTTCACAAAGCAAGGGTAATGTGGATCGGCGTTCGTGAAGGGGAAACAGCCCTTAAGCATCTGGCACAGAATCTAGATATAAACCTTTCCAGCTACGGTTTTAAACCTGAAAAAAGAAGTTACAAACCACATCTTACGATCGGTAGAATTCGCCGACCGATTCCGGTTCACCTGATCAAAAGATTCATTGAACAGGAAAATAGTTTTTATACATCTTCCAGTATTGCTGAAGAAATAGTATTATTTGAAAGCCAACTTACTCCTAAGGGTTCAATTTATACTGTACTTTATAAAAACGGACTGGCTGGATAAAAATGATTATATTTCTACTTCAAATGATGCAGGAGATCGAACAGCTAAACAGAAGATAACACCATCAGGGCTAGGCCAGTAAAATTCAAGTGGCAATCCCTGTTTAAGGAGGTAATAATAATTGGAAAAAGAAAAAGCGCTTGAATCAGCACTATTACAGATTGAAAAGCAGTTCGGCAAAGGCTCAATTATGAAATTAGGTCAGGATGCAGTAACTGAAATTGCCGTAATTCCTTCCGGCTGCCTGGCAGTAGATGCAGCTTTGGGAGTTGGGGGAATACCGAGGGGCAGGGTTATTGAAATTTTTGGCCCTGAATCTTCAGGTAAGACAACAGTTGCACTGCATATTATTGCCGAGGCACAGAAACGCAATGGTTTTGCCGCATTTATCGATGCCGAACATGCCCTTGATCCCCAGTATGCAACCAATCTCGGGGTGAACCTTGACGAACTTTTAGTTTCGCAGCCCGATACCGGTGAGCAGGCACTGGAAATAGCAGAAGCCCTGGTTCGCAGCGGCGCTATAGATGTTCTTGTCATCGATTCAGTGGCCGCACTGGTCCCAAGAGCTGAAATTGAAGGAGAAATGGGCGATGCCCATGTTGGTTTACAAGCCAGGCTTATGTCCCAGGCTCTGCGTAAATTATCCGGGATTATCAGCAAATCAAAAACCAGTGCAGTATTTATTAATCAAATCAGAGAAAAAGTTGGCATAATGTTTGGTAATCCCGAGGTAACTCCGGGAGGGCGGGCACTAAAATTTTATTCCTCGGTTAGGATGGAAGTAAGAAGGATTGAATCACTTAAAATTGGTTCCGATCAGATTATCGGTAATCGGACCAGGATAAAAGTAGTTAAAAATAAAGTGGCTCCTCCATTTAAAATTGCTGAATTTGATATTCTTTACGGAAAAGGTATTTCAGCAGAAGGTTCATTGATTGATCTCGGCCTTGAGCACAAAGTAATCGAGAAAAGCGGTGCCTGGTATTCTTACGGTGAGGAAAGGTTGGGTCAGGGACGGGAGAATGTCAGGGACTACCTCAAAGAAAATCTGCAAATCAAAAATGAGATTGAATTGAAGGTGCGGGAACTGGCAGGACTTCCGGTGACAAATGTTAATAAAAGCGAAAGTGAAGTTAAATCCAAAGATAATAAAAATAACGAAATCAATACTAAACCAGGACCGGATTTAAAAGAACAGTGATTACGGAGTTGAAATTGTTTGGATACAGATGCAGCTTTAAAAAAAGCCCGTTACCTGACATTAAGATTTTTAACTTACCGGGCGCGCAGTAAAAATGAAGTTTACGATTACCTGGAAAGAAAAGGTTTTTCTGAAGACGTAAGTGCAGAAGTGATTAAAGATATGGAAAACTATGGTTATATTAATGATGAACGATTTGCAAATGATTTTATTATTTACCGGAAACTAAGGGGATTTGGCTTAAAAAGAGTTCGTTATGAACTGGATATGAAAGGTGTAAATAGCCAGGTTATTGATCAAAAAATAGCAGAACTTTTTAATCCGGAAGAAGATTTGGAAAGAATTAAAGAGATTTTGATTAACAGAAGCGCAGGCAAGACCTGTGATAAAAATGATGAAAAATGGCTTAAACGTGAAGTATCTTTTTTGAAAAGGCGTGGTTTTCAGGATAATTTAATTTTTAAAGCTCTTAAAGTCTGTGATCCTGTCGATTAAGGGTCGAGTAATCTTTCCTTGACATAATATCGTTAAAAAGCTAAAATTACTATAGAAAATATTTTTTTAATTATATACCAGTTCGGTGCATAACTATTAAGAGAAAGCCTGGTGCCAAAAGGCACTGTGGATAGATAAAATAACATAAAAATTTATGCAGATAAGGGATTAATTTACCTTTTTCTGATCTTTCTCTTTTAAGCTGTGTTCTGAACACAGCTTATATTTTTTATATAGCACAAATAGAGTATATAGTTACAAACAAAGAAACGGAGGTGAGTATTATGACGACTAATATATTATTAATAATTATTGCTGCTTTACTGGTTGGAATTGGAGTCGGGTTCTTTATTCGAAAAATTATCGCTGAAGCCAGGATCTCATCTGCTGAATTTGCCGCAAAACAAATTCTTGAAGAAGCGAAACAGGAAGCCAGCTCTATAAAACGTGAAAAAGAACTTGAAGCAAAAGAAGAAAACCACAGGCTTCGAAACGAACTGGAAAAAGAAAACAGGGAAAGACGTTCAGAATTGCAGAGGATGGAACGAAGATTACTGCAGAAAGAAGAGACCCTTGATCGAAAAATAAATAATATTGAGCACAAAGAAGAAGAACTAAGAAAAAAAGAAGAAGATAACAGAAAGACAGAAGAACAACTGGAAATACTTCATCAAAAACAACTATCAGAGTTGGAAAAAATATCAGGCATGACCTCTGATGAGGCAAAAGAGATATTGCTGCAAAGAGTAAGAGATGATATAGATCATGAAATGGTAATGATGGTCAAAGAAATGGAAAACAAAGCTAAAGAAGAAGGGGAGAAGAAAGCCAGGGAAATTGTTACCTTGGCCATACAGCGTTGTGCTGCCGATCATGTGTCCGAGACAACCGTTTCTGTTGTATCCTTACCTAACGATGAAATGAAAGGTAGGATTATTGGCCGTGAAGGACGTAATATCCGGGCTCTGGAAACATTAACCGGTATTGACTTGATAATTGATGATACCCCTGAAGCAGTTATTATTTCCGGCTTTGACCCGATTAGGCGTGAAATTGCGCGAATAGCCTTAGAGAAACTTGTCAGTGATGGACGTATTCACCCGGCAAGGATTGAAGAAATTGTGGAGAAAACACGTAAAGAAATTGATGCCCAGATAAAAGAAGAGGGGGAAAGAGCAGCCTTCGAAACCAAGGTTCATGGATTACATCCGGAGATGATCAATCTTCTCGGCAAACTTCGTTACCGGACAAGCTATGGTCAAAATGTATTGCAGCATTCAATCGAGGTATCGCATCTTGCCGGAATAATGGCTTCAGAATTAGGACTCGACGTTACACTAGCAAAAAGAGCCGGATTACTTCATGATATTGGTAAAGCGATTGATCACGAAACCGAAGGCTCGCATGTTCAAATTGGTTCAGAACTTGCCAAAAAATACAAAGAATCACCCGCAATTATAAATGCCGTGGAGGCTCATCATGGTGATACTGATTTTCATACGATGGAAGCGGTGTTGATTCAGTCTGCAGATGCTATATCGGCCGTCAGGCCGGGCGCGAGACGTGAAACTCTTGAAGCTTATATTAAGAGACTGGAGAAACTGGAAAATATTGCGGATTCATTTCAAGGAGTAGAAAAAGCTTACGCTATCCATGCCGGCAGGGAAATCAGGATCATAGTTAAGCCGGATCGGATTGATGATTATTCTTCTATTAAGGTTGCGCGTGAAATTGTGAAAAAAGTAGAAAATGAACTTGAATATCCCGGTCAAATTAAAGTAACGGTAATAAGAGAGACAAGAGCGGTGGATTACGCTAAATAATAGATTTAACAAATAACATTTTATAAAAGTACCTTTATCAATATCATTTTAGAGGTACTTTTTTTATCTTGAAGGAAAACGTATATGTTAGAAGAATATTTTTATAGAGAATGTTTTTATTGTTTGAGCATTTAAACCATCAATTAAATTAACTGAGAGGCTTGGAGCAGGTGCGATGGACTTTTTGTTTATAGGAGACATTGTTGGGAAACCAGGCAGAAACTGCATAAAAAATTATCTCCCGTACTTGTTGAAGAATAAACGCTACGATTTGATAATCGCCAACGGTGAAAATGCTGCCGGTGGAGCGGGTATAACCGAAAAAACATTCTTCGAATTAAGGAGAATGGGTATAGATATAATAACCGGGGGAAATCACATCTGGGACCAAAAAGATGTCTATAATTTTATTGACCATGAGCCGGAAATGATCAGGCCGGCAAATTATCCACCAGCAACAACTCCCGGTAAAGGATCCATTGTTGTTGAACGTAATGGTGTGAAAATTGCGGTGATTAATCTAGTAGGCAGGGTCTTTATGAATCCTGTAGACTGTCCATTTAGGACAGTAGAAAAAGAGATATCTGTTTTAAACAGTCAAGCTGATATTATAATTGTTGATGTACATGCCGAAGCAACTTCGGAAAAACAGGCCATGGGCTGGTTTTTAAATGGTAAAGTTAATGCAGTAATCGGTACCCATAGTCATGTCCAGACTGCAGATCAAAGAATTTTGCCTGGAAACACAGCATATATAACCGATGTAGGTATGGTTGGCCTTTATGATTCCATCCTGGGGGTTGATATTAAGGGGCCTCTAAATAGATTTATAACGCAATTACCATACAAGTTGGACATTTCACAGGGAAGAACTGTATTTAATGCTGTTGATTTTGAGATAAACGAGAATACAGGAGAAGCTCTATCAATAAAACGTATTTTTGAAATTATTTAATAATATATCATATTATTCATATAATTCAGGCAGGATATTGTATAATTAAGACGAATAATGTAATCAAACCCGTAAAGGAGGAGTTTCACAAATGGAAGTATTGAAAGTCTCAGCAAAGTCCAATCCAAATTCTGTAGCCGGAGCCCTTGCTGGAGTTCTTAGAGAAAAAGGTGGAGCAGAAGTTCAGACAATTGGAGCTGGAGCCCTCAACCAGGCTGTAAAAGCTGTAGCTATTGCCCGTGGTTTCGTCGCTCCGGGTGGTATCGATTTAATATGTATCCCGGCCTTTACGGATATCGAGATTGACGGTGAGGAACGAACAGCAATTAAGTTGATTGTCGAACCCCGGTAAAAGAGACTGTTTGGATGGGGCTAATTAATGCAAGAACACCCTTTTGATTGTTACTTGCAAAAGGGTGTTTTTTTAATTGTTTAGTATAATATTCGTAGCATTAGAAATGAGATTGGCGTAAATGAATAATAAAAACAAAATTGATCTTCATATGCACAGTAATGCCTCAGACGGGCTCTGCAGTCCTGGTGAACTAATCAAAATAGCTGCTAATGCCGGTTTGGCTGCAGTGGGTTTAACCGATCACGATACAATCAAAGGGCTGCCTGAAGCATCATGTGCCGTTAAAAAATACAATCTGGAGTTGGTTCCCGGTGTGGAAATAGGTGTGTTGGAAGAAAACCAGGAAGTCCATATTCTTGGATACTATCCCCAATACAAGGATGATTTGAAAAACGCATTGGAAAGAGTCCTAAAAGAACGTTATACCAGGATGGATGAAATTGTAGGAAAGCTGAGAAAACAGGGCTTTAAATTAAACCTTGAAGAAGTATTGGCGGAAGCGGGAAATTCAGCTCCGGGCAGGTTGCACCTGGCCCGTTTATTGCTTAAAAAAAGATATATTAATAGTCTTGAACAGGCTTTTTCTTTATACCTGAATCAGAACCGTGAAGCATATGTACCCCGAAAAACTTTTACAATTAAACAAGCGATGAGTTTACTCAAAGAGGTAAAAGCAATTCCGATTATCGCTCACCCGGGGGTTCATGGCAGTTCAATGCTTGATAAACTGATTCCTCTTGGTTTGCTTGGAATTGAAGTATTTCATCCTGAACACAGCACGGCTCAAAAAAGGACTTACCAGAAAATAGCACTTGAAAATAATCTTTTGATAACCGGCGGCTCAGATTATCATGGCGACTATAAGAGATACGGTTACTATCCACAGCATCTGGCCATATCAAACCAGTACCTATTACCATTAAAAAATTATACTGTGAAATGATTAGTGCTCTTTTCACAAACATAAGAAAGTGTTACAATATAGCAGATGCCTGTACAAAGAAATGGAGTGAAAGCAGTAAATGGAAAACATGGACTTTGCCCTGCAGGTCATGGTTTTGGGATTTTTAGTTGTTATGGTTACTCTTTTTGGTCTCTATGGTTTACTGGTTTTATTCAACAGACTGTTATACAGACCTTCCCCGGTGGCAACCGGAACACAAGAAAAAGAGATTTCTTTTTCCTCTCAAGAAGATTCAAAAGCAGAAAACAAGCGAGTTGTTGCGGCTATACAGGCCGCTATATATCAATACATGCAAACTGATCAAGCTTCTTCTCAAAAAGGACCGATTAGTTTTACGGTACACACCCCTGAGAAAACCGGATTAAACAAATGGCAAATTATCGGTCGGAGAGAGCAGCTTGAAAGTAGTTTGGAGTTAGAAAATATTAGGAGGAAGAAACGACGTGAAAACATTTAAGGTAACCGTTGACAATCAATCTTATACTGTCAAGGTGGAAGAACTATCAGAGAATACGAGCAGTAAAACCAGTTCTCCTGCAGCAGAAGCTGCACCAGCACCTGCAACTGCACCCAGTCCCAGGGCAGCTGCACCGGTTGTAGAGCCTTCAAAGACAAGTGGAACTCCTGCAGCAGAACCTGAACCAAGTGCAGGAGGTGGTTTTACTTTAAAAGCGCCAATGCCCGGTTCAGTACTTGAGGTTAAAGTGAGTCAGGGAGATGAAATAAAAGAAGGTGATGTTTTGCTGGTCCTGGAGGCAATGAAGATGGAAAATGAACTGACCGCCTCGCAGGCAGGCACTGTTTCCCAAATTCTAGTTAAGAAAGGTGATACGGTAAATAGCGGAGACCCCTTGATTGTATTGTCTTAAACATTCACTCTTGCCTAAGATTACCGATGAACCTGAAAGGGGTTAAACATAAATGACGGAGTTACTTGTTGATTTTCTGAAGAGCACCGGATATTATAACTTGCAGTTAAATGAAATCATCATGATTGTAATTGCCTGTGTCCTGCTATACCTGGGTATAGTAAAAAAATACGAGCCCTTGTTACTGGTTCCGATTAGTTTTGGCGCATTAATGGTTAATTTACCGCTCGGTGACCTGATGGACCCCGGTTCTGCCGGAGAAGTTGGCGGGTTGCTTTACTATTTATCTCTTGGTTTGGAACTTGGTATTTATCCCCCCTTAATATTTTTAGGCGTTGGGGCAATGACTGATTTCGGTCCACTGATTGCCAACCCGATTACACTGCTTTTAGGAGCAGCGGCCCAGTTTGGTATATTTTTAACTTTTCTAGGGGCTGTGCTGCTTGGATTCACAGCTCCTGAAGCAGGGGCCATCGGGATTATCGGTGGAGCAGACGGCCCAACCGCAATATTTGTTTCCAGCAGGCTTGCTCCACACCTGTTAGGTTCTATTGCCATTGCCGCTTATTCTTATATGGCCCTGGTTCCGATTATCCAACCCCCTATTATGAAACTTTTAACCAGTAAAAAAGAACGTCAAATAATAATGGAGCAGTTACGTCCGGTTTCAAAAACCGAAAAAATCCTGTTTCCGATCATTGTTATTATCCTTACAGGTCTTTTACTGCCGGCTGCCCTGCCGCTTTTAGGGATGCTCATGTTTGGTAACCTGATCAGGGAAACTGGTGTAACAGAGCGTTTAAGCAAGGGTGCGCAAAATGAGTTAAATAATATTGTGGTAATATTTCTCGGTTTAACTGTTGGAGCCAAGGCTTCAGCCCCTTACTTTTTGACACAAGAGACAATTATGATTATTGTACTCGGTTTAGCTGCCTTTGCTTTCGGTACTGCGACCGGCGTCCTGATGGGTAAACTGCTAAATGTTATCACCGGAGGAAAAATAAATCCACTTATCGGTTCAGCTGGTGTTTCTGCAGTTCCTATGGCATCTCGCGTTTCTCAATCAGTTGGTAAAGAAGAAAACCCGAATAACTATCTATTAATGCATGCCATGGGACCAAATGTAGCCGGGGTGATCGGTTCTGCCGTAGCAGCCGGTATACTGCTTTCTATTCTTGGGTAAAATATAAAAATTATCTTTTAAGTATTTAAGATATGGTTCTTGCAGCATCAGAAAAGAGGTGTGTTTTTGTCAGATGTAAGAGTCAGGTTTGCGCCAAGTCCGACTGGAGAGTTACATATTGGCGGGGCCCGGACCGCTTTGTTCAACTACTTGTTTGCTTACAATACCGGCGGCAAATTTATTTTGCGTATAGATGATACTGACCTGGAACGATCCCGACCTGATTATATTGATAAGTTGATTGCCTCTTTACAGTGGCTGGGGCTGAATTGGCATGAAGGACCATACTGCCAATCTGAACGGCTTGACGAGTATACCCGTGAAGCTGAGCGCCTGGTGGCCGAAAAAAAGGCTTTTCGCTGTTATTGCAGTATTGAAACCCTTTCTGAAGGTCGTTCTACCGCCCGCAGGGAGAGTAAAGCTTATCTTTACCCGGGAACCTGCCGAAACATTTCTCCAGAAGAAGAAAAGGCATACCGTTTAGAGGGTAAAACTCCCGTAATAAGACTTTTAACGCCGGACCAGGGCATTACAGTGGTCAATGATGAGATAAGGGGGGAGGTCAGTTTTGAAAATGCCGGTATTGATGATTTTATAATTCTTAAATCAAACGGTTTGCCCACTTACAATTTTGCCAGTATTGTTGATGATCTTCAAATGGGTATAACCCATGTGATCCGTGCCGAAGAACATCTTTCCAACACGCCCCGACAACAACTGTGTGCCGACGCACTTGGTTACAATTTGCCCCTTTTTGCCCACGTTCCAATGATCCTTGCCCCTGATCGAAGTAAGTTGAGTAAAAGGCATGGAGCAACTTCAGTGGAAGAATTCTATTCAGAGGGACATCTTCCTGAAGCATTAATCAATTATATGGCCTTACTGGGATGGGCACCTGGCGGTGGAGAAGACGAAGAAATATTTACCCTGGAAGAAATGGCCGCAAGGTTTGATCTCAATAAGGTAATCAAAACTGCTGCAATATATGATGTCAATAAGCTGGGCTGGATGAACAGCCATTACATGCGAGTATATGATCTGGATAAACTGGTTGAAGCTGCTCTTCCTTTTTTCGAGCAAAATAAATTGATAAAAACCCCGCTGAAAAATCAAGAATACGAATATTTAAAGCTGGTTATCGACACGGTGCGACAAAGAACCAGAACATTAGTTGAGCTGGCGGAAGCATCTTATTATTTTTATAATGATGATTTTACTTATGACGAAAAAGGAGTTAAAAAACACTTTTTTAAAGAAAATACAGTTGAATACATGAGAAAGGCAGCAGCTAAACTAAGTAATCTGGAATCATTTGACAAAGATACTGTTGAGCGGCAGTACAGTTCTCTAAGTGAGGAGCTGGGTATTTCTACCGGGCGCCTTATCCATCCTACTCGCCTGGCTCTAACCGGACGTACCGCCGGGCCGGGATTATTTGAGATAATGGCCTTACTTGGTCGTGAAAAAACTGTAGAACGGCTGAATAAAGCATCAGGCTACATAGAGCAGATGTATGCTTAACCTAATGAATTTATCCTTACTAACTATCTTCACTAGCTATCTTTTTTTGATTTACCTTCTTCTTTTTTCTTATTATAGTCGTATCCACTTTTCAGCATAAAAAATAAAACAAAAAATATGCCTATCAAAATAATACCGAGAATCAAATTCCACACAGCTAAACACCCCCGTTAGATTGACCTGCCCGATCAAGCAAGAAAATTATGTAAATCATTACCAATTACATTTTTATGTTTATACTTCTTTTTACGAGGTGCAAAATCTTTTCGATCAATAAGTTCCCTGTATACATCAAGCATTTTTTCAGCACAATAAGATGAAGAAATAAGGGCAACATTTTTGTAAGCCTGCTTGCTCATCCGGTCATATAGCTCCTTATTTTCCAGCAGGTCAAGAATTGCCGTAACAAAAGAGGAGGGAGAGAGATCGGTTAAAAATCCATCTTCTCCATGCATGACCGTTTCAGCCGGACCGAAAGCGCGAATAGCAACAACAGGGAGTCCGGCTGCTTTAGCTTCTCCAATAACCAGGCCCTGGGTTTCCGTTACAGATGGAAAAACAAATAAATCAGCACTGGCATAACAGTGAACAATATTTTGACGGGGCAGTACCCCTGTAAAGGTGACTTTATCCTCAATACCCATTTCACGGCACAGCTTACGCAGGTAATTTTCCTGGGGGCCCTTACCGACAAGAACAAGGCGGCATAATGGGTACCTGGCCTGAACAGCCTGAAAACATTTTAGCAGGAAGGTTACGTTTTTTTCCTTCCCAAGCCGTCCCACAAAAAGCAATACCTTTTCATCTGGACTTACATCGTAGTTTTTTTCCAGCCAATCAGTTTCAAGGTTGTTGAATTCTTCAAGATCAACCCCGGTGGGAATATTTATTATTGACGTCTCAACCCCTATTCTCTGGAGGTAATTTACTACCAGCTGGGAAGGAGCAACTACAATGTTGCAGCGATTGCAAAAGTTTCGGGCGATTGACTGAACTACATTTTTTGATGTATTTTCGACAAAGGGAAAGTAATGAACATACTGATCATAAAGGGTGTGAAAGGTAAATATTAATGGCAGCTTATAACGACGGGCTGCCCGGGCTCCCAGTCTGCCGAGCAAAAAGGGGGAATGAGTATGAATAATGTCCAGTCCTATTCTCTTGATAGTAGAACCAAGCTGAGACGATATAGGTACCGGAAGTGAAAAATCAGGCATTGTTGGCCATGGTACAGATACAAAACGAAAGACTCCTTCTTCTTTTGGAGGATGTAAAAGAGGATAATCCGGTCCAAAAACATAAACTTCATGACCTTTAGCATTGAATTCACGGGAAAAGAGCTCAATTGATCTGACAACACCGCTGGTATAAGGTCTAAAACTGTCTGTAAAAACACCGATTTTCAATTGCAAATCCTCCCTGAAAAGTTCTATATACTATAATTCATCAAATATTTTTCTTCTAGCATTCAATGGTATTGTATTCTAAGGTTTTCAATTTCATTATAACACAATCGATAAATACTATGATTAGAATATTAGGTCATAACTAGAAATAACTAGAAAAGAAGGGAGGGAGGAAAAAAATTATTGCCTCCTCCCTTTAAGTTTACATAAGATATATTATCGGAAGTTAAATCAAGATAACAGGTAACCACATATTTTTTTGTAACTACCCCCTCCCCCTGTTATTTGCAGCACTGGTATAATAAACATCAAGTAATTCATTAGATATTTTTACCCCAATGCCTGAGAATATCTGCAAAACTGGCTCCGCAATACGGGCAATCTTCCTTGTATCTTAAAATGTAACTGCATTTACTGCATTTTAATGGCGGTATACTCAATCTTACTTCATCTTCGGCATTAGCTTTATCATCTTCGTCATTACCTTCTACCTCAATTGACACGGTTTGTTTAAACTCTTCTTTAATTAGCCCGGGTCCTTCCCTCTTTCCTTCGCCTTCTCCCTCCTCTTTATCTTCATTTATTTCTTCATCCCTACTATCCTGTCCTGAAATGCGGCTAATTTCAGTTGGTTTTTGGTTGTTACTTTTATTATTCAAATAAGCCTTCTGAAGATTATTTCTATTATCTTCAAGATCAATTTTCTTAAAAATGCCGTTACTATCCGCTATATTACCATATTCTACCATATTTAAGTTGTTTAGCAGTAACCTGGTATATTTTTGAATAAGCACCGGACTGATTTGCCCTAAAATATTTTGGGCAAGCTCAATATCTTTTGTTTCGCGAATCAGGTTTACCGCAAATGTGCTGCGCAGCATTCCGGGATAAACATCTTTTTCAATGCCGGCCTTACGGGCTAATCGTTTGACCATTTCCCTTATGTATCGATCATTTAGTTGATGACCTTTAAGAGTTGTAAAAAAATATTTATAACCGGGCCCCATTATGTTTCGCCAGCGCATAAGCAATGACATGGTTTTTTGATCAATTGTAAGCGTGCGATTTTTGGCCGAACTGCTTTCTTGTATTACAATTTTACTTTCCTGCCAGCTGATATCACTGTTAACCAAATTTATAATCTCCCTGACCCTGAGTCCTGATTTTAGCATCAGTCTTAACATACAAAGGTTACGAAGACCTGTTGGGGCTTTATCATTAGGCTGCTGCAGGAGGGCAATTTGCTCAT
>SKXC01000066.1 GCA_007128625.1 Syntrophomonadaceae bacterium
GAAACAGCATCTGGTAAATAGTTTTCCAGTGCTTCAGACAGAATAGAAAATCCCTCTGTTTGCGGTTTAACATATTCGACCTTGTATAAGTTTTCATCAATGATCACCTTAGCCATACTGTTAAACAATGCCGGGTCGCTGCCCGGTCTGGGGCGCAGCCATTGATAAGAAAAACCGGCAAGTTTCGTCCGGCGGGGTTCAACCAGGATTAATTTTGCCTGCCGGTACTTAACGGCACGTTTAATTGCATAACCCACCCGGGGAGCAGTTATGGATGGATCTGCGCCTGCTACCAGTATTAAATCGGCCTGTTCAAGAGCTTCCAGCAGGTTGGTAGAGCTCAAAAGCCCGGTGGCATTGCCCAGTCCTGATCGGTTGACTAAATTATAAAAGCTGCTGCTGTTATCTATATTATTCGTTCCCAATACAGTCCTTGAAAATTTCTGCAAAAGGTAGTTTTCTTCGTTAGTACACCTGGAAGAACCATAAACACCCAGGGCAGTTGAACCATAGCGCTCTTTTACCCGCTTCAAACCATCAGCAGCGGCTTTTAAAGCTGTCTCCCAGGAAACCTCCCTAAAACTGCCATTTTCTTTCAAAAGCGGTTTTGTCAACCTTTCCTTGCTGTGAATATAATCATAACCGTAACTCCCCCTGATACAAAGAGTTCCCTGTTTGGCTTGATCATATTCTCCGGGGATCGCTCTAACTACCTGTTTGTCTTTCACTTCTAAAGTGACAGGGCAGCCGCACCCGCAATAAGAGCAAGTGGTCTGAACGGAAAACCTGGTCGTCCCCTGGTATGGTTTTTCCTTTTCCATCAAGGCGCCCGTGGGGCACATGGCAACACATAACCCACAGAAAGTGCACTCGGAATTTTCAAGGGGTGAATCATTTAAAGTGGCCGGCCTGGTTACAAATCCCCGCTGGTAATAATCTATAGCACCTTCGACAATAATCTCCTGGCAGGACCTGATGCATTTACCACATAAAACACATTTTGCCGTATCTCTTGTAATAAAAGGATTTAATTCTTCTACAGCAGCAGACTGGGGTATTTTTTCCAGTTCGTTAAAACCAATGCCCAGGTCAGTAGCAATCTGCTGCAAGCGGCAGCGGTTTCCTTTATCACAAATCAAGCAGGCATCGGGGTGACTGGCCAATAAAAGTTTAACAATATTTTTTCGATGTTCCACTACCCTTTCTGAATTGGTGTTGATAACCATACCAGGGGCTACACTGGTAACACAAGCAGCCAACAAAGCGCCGGTTTCCTCATTTTCCACCAAACAAAGACGACAGGCACCAACAGATTGCAGGTTAGAATCATGGCATAAAGTGGGTATATCTATACCCGACTCCCGGGCTATCTCTAAAATGCTCATATCGGCATGACCGCTAACTACTCGCTGATTAAGGGTAATTGTTACCGGCTGCAATCAACCTCCTCCTTCCCCTGCAAACTTTGATGTCATTCGGGCTCAATAATGGATTCTGACTGCAAAGCCTTGAATAATCAGGCTAGTTGGCATAATCCTGGTCACCTTCAGGCTGCTTGTTATAGCCTGCCGACCTGACTGCCTCCAGTAACTGGGCACTGACACTTTTTTTCGAAATAAAGCCAACCGCCCCTGCCTCACTGCCGGCTGCCATATTTTGTTCATCATCGTACTGGCTTAGCATTAAAATTCTAATCTCTTCTTTGCAGCGGCTGCATATTTGCCTGGTAGCTTCAATACCGTCTATTTCGGGCATTACAATATCCATTAACACGACATCCGGTGCAAGCTCGAGCGCTTTATCCACTGCTTCTGTGCCGTTGGTAGCTTCTCCCACAATATATATATCATTTTGCAGATTAAGCAGGGTGCGGATACCTTCTCTCACCATGGCATGATCATCAGCAATCAGCACCTTGATTTCGGCTCTTCCTGTATCCATTTGTTTCCATATGGCACTGGCCAGAATAGCCGGCTTAAGCGGTTTGCAAAAATACTCTGCCGACTCAATGCGCATGCCTTCATCCCTGCGCCAGCCCCTGGTCAGGTGCTTTTCGGGAGATGCATCAAGCACGATCTGGGGAACATCTTTTAAGGCCGGGTTTTGTTTTAACCATTGATGCAACCTGTAGGCAGCACCACGCGGCATAATAGTACCCAGGAGCACCAGATCAGGCCGGTATGAAATTGCCAGGTGTCGAGCTCTATCCATATTTATGGCCACCAGCACTTCACAGCCCGTTTCCTGCAATTCTACTTGCAGTGAATCACAAAATTCCCTTTCATCATCAACCAAGAGGACTATTTTTTTTCGATCCATTTTTTACTCCTCCTTTCCCGGTTATAATATAACCGGCTTTTCTTAATATTAAGACATGTTTGATATTTTGTCTTGAGGCATTACCCCGGATCCTGGTTAAGGGAAACACCCCCTTTTAAAAGCAATATTCTCCTGATAAGTGCCGGGTAAACACCACCTCTTTTTGATATTCATACAAAAAAACCACCAGGGTGGTTTTTTATAGATAATATATGGACTTAAAAAACTAATAAATTAAAGTTTTACTATGCCTTTGCGTACGGCATACTTGACCAGTTCAACCCGGTTACGAATATCCAGTTTGCCCATAAGCCTCGTTTTGTGGCCCTCTACAGTTTTCGGGCTCAGGACAAGAAGATTGGCAATTTCACGCGTGGTATGACCTTCTGCCAGCAATTTAAGAATTTCCCGCTCCCGATCGGTTAATTGTAAATAAGGGTCCCTTTCCCTCCTATCCGGGTAATCGTTGCGAAAATCATCTACGAGATACCTGGCCACCTGTGGTGATAAAAAAGAATCGCCGCGATACACAGCCCGAATGCCCCTGACCAGCTCTGAAGAAACAGTGGTTTTATCGATAAAGCCAACTGCCCCTGCTTCAATAACCTGAAACACATGTTCCCTATCATCGTATTGGGTCAGGACCAGTACTTTTACCAGGGGAAAGTCCCTGCTAAGGCACCGGATTGCCTCCAATCCGTCCATAACCGGCATAACAATATCCATCAAGACAACATCGGGATCCAATTTTTTTACCATCTCCAGGGCCTCTTTCCCATTGGCTGCTTCACCAAGGACTACAGTTTCAGGAGACAGTTCCAACAGCGCGCATATACCTTCCCTGACTATGGCATGATCATCAACCACCAGTAACTTTATTTTTTCCAATGGCTCCCCACCATTCATAAAATATCTCCATCATTCAGCAATATATTAAAGC
>SKXC01000103.1 GCA_007128625.1 Syntrophomonadaceae bacterium
GGAGCAAAGGAACTCGGTTTAACCTTAAAGGAGTATTATTCCAGGGCCGAAAATGTAGTAGAAGGCCAGCTGCGGCTATACCGTAAATACGGGCATGACTGCCTGTTTGGTTTTTTTCATGCTCCCGTGGAAATCCAGGCCTGGGGCGGGGAGGTTGTCTACTATGATCAGGGTGCCCCAAACTCCGGGGAACCCTTTATTAAAAAACCAGGAGATATTACTGCGCTTGAACCTCCTGTAATTGCAGAGTCTGCGCACCTGCGCGAGGTGTTAAAAACCATTAATTTGCTTTACGAAGAATCGGCCGGGGAAGTGCCTGTGCTTGGAGTGGCCATTTCACCTTTTTCCGTGCCGGTAATGCAGATGGGGTTTGAACAATACCTGGAGCTGATGCAGTTTGAACCCGGGCTTTTTGAAAAACTGATGCAGGTTAATATCGATTTTTGTGCCGACTGGGCCAATGCCCAGCTGGAGGCAGGGGCTACTGCTATCACCTATTTCGACCCGGTCTCCTCTCCGACCATTGTGCCGCGGGAGCTGTTCCTGAGCAAAGGATTCCCGGTTGCTGTGAAAACAATTAACCGCATTAAAGGCCCGGTAGCTACTCACCTGGCTTCCGGCAGGGCCCTTTCGATCATCGATGACCTGGTAAAAACTAAAACCGGGGCAATCGGGGTGAGTGCAGAAGAAGATCTGGTTGAGCTAAAGAAAGCCTGCCGGGGCAGGTTAACCGTGATTGGTAATTTGAATGGCCTGGAAATGATCAACTGGAACAGGAATCAGGCAGAGCTTGCGGTTCGGGAAGCAATCGATAAAGCCGCTTCAGGCGGCGGGTTCATTCTGTCCGACAATCACGGTGAAATACCCTATCAGGTTAGTGACGAGGTCCTCGGGGCAATCAGCAATGCCGTAAACAAGTACGGTTCTTATTCTAAAAAAGAGGGAACATAGCTATCAATTATGACTAAAGGTATTCTTGTTTTTTGCGAGCACTACCAGCGGGAAATCGAACACCTTAAATACAAAGAGCGCTACCCGGAGGTGCAGTTTCTTTTTTTCAAGGGTCACTGCGGCCAGGCTCCCCTGGAATGGGAAGAGCTGAAAACCGGGTTGTTAACCAACCAGGATTACGACTTCTTAAATGTATTATGCGGCGGCTGTATCAAAAAGCTCCCTGCTGAAGAAAAAAATATTTTAATTCGCGATCAGCACCGGTTCAATCAGTGCTTTCATTTTATCGTCAATCCAGAGCTGGTCGATTTTTACCAGCAAAAAGGATGTTACCTAATTACTCCGGGCTGGCTGCAAAAATGGCCTGAAATTATTGAACAATGGGGTTTTGACCGGAAAACTGCCCGGGATTTTTTCCATGACTCAGGAAAGAGAGTCCTTTTGCTTGATACCATGGTTGATCAAAACTCCGCTTTAAACTTAAATGAATTTGCTTCCTACATCAACCTGCCCTTTGAATCGGTTAAAGTCGGTTTAAAATACCTGGACTTACTGGTTTGCAATATAATACAAAAAAACCAGCTTGCCGCCCGGGGGGCACAGCAAAATGAAACCGGTGATATTGGCCAAAAAGAAATGGCAGATTTTGCTATGGCCTTGGAACTCCTTAACTCCCTGGCCAGGCTGCAGTCTGAAAATCAGGTCATCGACGGCATTAAAGACATGTTTACCATGCTATTTGCTCCAAGAAAGGTCCTGTTCAGGGGGGCCTCAGAAACAGGGTCAGGGTCTATTTCAACAGAAATCAGGCAAAACGACACCGGATTTATCCTGCCGGTACGGGGAAGCCGCGAGCTGCTGGGCGAAATAGAGTTTGTGGAATTTGATCTTCCTCAACACCGGGAAAAATACCTTAACCTGGCCACCAAGATTGTCAATATTTGCGGCCTGGCTATCGAAAATGCCAGGCAGTACGAAAAAATCAAGGAGCTTTCCATGACCGATGACCTGACAAAAATTGCCAACCGGCGTCAATTGGATGAGTACCTCCAAACCGAATGGTTGAGGATGGAACGCGAAAATGCGCCGCTGGCCCTAATTATGGTGGACATAGATTATTTTAAGCCCTATAATGACTTCTATGGGCACCTGGCCGGGGATGACTGTCTTAAAGCGGTGACAAAAATTCTCTCCGATCATGCCCACCGCCCTGCTGACCTGGTGGCCCGGTATGGAGGCGAGGAGTTTGCCATTGTCATGCCCAACACCGATCTTGAGGGGGCATCAGCAGTGGCCGTTAAAATAAGGAAAGCGGTGGAAGACAAAAGAATTGAGCATGAAAAATCCCCGGTTTCTGACTTTGTTACCGTTAGCTTAGGGGTTACGGCAGCCGTTCCCGGTGAAAAGAGCAAGCTGGAAGATCTTCTTTTAACAGCTGATGGGCTTTTATACCAGGCTAAAAAAGAAGGAAGAAACCGGGTTGCCGCGGCGCCTGTTGAAAAATCCAGGGGCTGAAGGATGATCTAAGGTAAGCCTGCTTACCGGGCCTGCTCTGGCAGCTGCTGCCGGATTTTTACAGCGTTATGAGCGCGGGATAGGGGCCGGACATTTAAGAACAGGATAAATAAATTTTTATTTTTGCAGGAGTGATTACCGTGAATAAAAAGTTACTTTTAACCATTGTCTTAACCCTGGTTGCCTCCATTCTGCCCGATATTATATTTCAGGAATGGACCGGAACCAGGCCGGTATGGCTGCCTTATGTTAAACTGGCAGTTTTAGCGGCTGCCGCTATAGCCTGCAGATTATCACCGGAACTGAAACAGCTTGCCCGCTATCCGGTGGTGCTGGTAACCATTATCGCTGCCTCGCTGTTTACCGGTTATATCGGCGGGCTGGCCTGGTGGCAGTCTACATTTGATCCAGGTACGTTCAGCGGGAATTTTGGCGGGGCTATCCTTTTAAAATTCATTGGAATTATACCGGTGATCGGTGTATTACTCCTGTTGTACAGGTCACCCCGGGAAGTTTACCTGGCAGCAGGTGACCTGTCGGTAAAAGCAGACCAAATTAAATGGCTGGGTATCAAAAAAGATCAGATCAGCTGGGGAAAGCTATCGGTTATCTCAGCCGTCCTGATTGCTCTGGGTACCTTTCTGCTGACAATATTTACAGTAACCGGTTTTACAGTAACCGATACACTGGCTCAGCTAATCAGCTACCTGCCTTTAATTATTTTAATGGCTCTGGTTAATTCTTTTAGCGAAGGTATTGTATACAGAAATGCAGTGCTCGGACCGCTGAAGGCAGTGCTGCCGAAAAATCAGATCGTCATGGTTGCTGCTGTTTTTTTCGGAATAGCCCACTATTACGGCGCACCCAGTGGGGTGGTCGGGGTGGTTATGAGTGGAGTTCTCGGCTGGTTCATGTGCCGGAGCATGTATGAAACCGGGGGACTGGCCGCTTCCTGGATCATTCATTTCTTGCAGGATGTGGTTATCTTTTCCACATTACTGCTGATGACCGTTTATATATAACTGGCATGAACTTATCTAAGAAGCAGCGTTTCAATGATTAATACGATCTGCCCGCCGCTGCCCACAACCTAAATGGAGGATGCATGCTGTTGAGTCGAAACCATATTATGAGCTGCTGTAAAACCAAATGAAAGCAATGATCCAGTTCGCCCGAGCAAACAAAAACCTGCTGACCATACTATTATTTTCTACCGCTTATATTGCCGTGGTTGCCAATATCCAGGGCTTCAAGGCCATGCTTCCCCTGGTCCAGGAAGAATTTCAGATCAGCCGGACCCAGGTTGGTTTTTATTCCAGCTTTTACTTTATAAGCACTGTTTTGCTCTCCATTTTTAGCGGTCGGATTGTAGATTACCTGGGGACCAAAAAAGGCCTGATTCTCGGGGTTGCCGTGACCGGGCTGATGATGTTTTTGCATTCCCTGTCACCCCATTACACGCTTATTCTGATCCTGGCTCTGTTTACCGGCATTGCCTTGAGCCTCATTACCCCTTCTGTAAACAAGGGGTTATTCGAAATTGTCGAGCCCTCAAAAAGAAGCACCTCTTTGGGCATTGTCTATGCCGGGGGAGGAGTGGGCGGTTTTTTGGGGGCCGTTCTTTTACCCTTTTTCGGGGAAATGCTAGGCTGGCGCACAGCCCTTATTTTCAGCAGTTTACTTGCAGTCCTCGTCGCCTTTGTTATTTATAAATTCTACCGGCCCCGGGTAATCCATGCCAACGGAAAAACTGACTCCCCCCCAGAAATAACCGGTTCCTTAAAAGAAGACCTGTTCTTTCTGCTGCGCAACCGCTACCTCCTCTCTATATTTTCGATGGGTATTATTTTCGGCCTGAGCATTTCTTCGATAACCGGCCACTTTGCAATTTTTTTGACCAGGGATATAAACTTTAGCGCCAGCCAGGCCGGTTTGGGGCTGGGCCTTTTCCACATCGGGGGAGTGATCGGCCAACCCGCCTGGGGGCTGTTCAACGACAAGGTATTTAAAGGTGACAGGCGTAAGGGTTTGGCCCTGCTCGGCCTTCTGATCGCTCTCCAGTCCTTTTTCTTCGGCCTGGTGGTGAGCAGGTTTGATTTTCCACCTTATGCGATCCTGGCCTTTTCTTTCCTGCTTGGCTTTTGCGTCCTGGGCATAATCACTTTATATTTCACCACCGTGAGTGAACAGGTGCCCCAGTCTTACATCGGGGTGGTTACCGGCCTGGCCCTGATTTTCCCCCGGGCGACCACGGTCCTGGCTCCGCCTTTGTTCGGCCTGGTTGCCGACTTGAGCGGCACCTATGCCCTCAGCTGGTTCCTGATGGGCACAGCAGTCCTTCTCCTCACGGTTGGCTTCATCTATTTCAGCGGTAAATATTCTAGCTTTTCATCACTTAAATCTCAGCCTTAAAAGCCGGATTTGAGAAAGAAAAGCCGGTAATTTATAGATAAGAGTTTACTTTTCTACCGGGGATATAATAGCAGGCTTTCGGTCTGATTTACCACGGGCAGAGGTGAGGCAGCCGGCCCGTAAATAACTCAAAGCGGCAGGCCCAGTCTAGGGAAGAAGGTCCATTTCGCCGCCTTCTGCGGTGCCGAGGAACTCCAGCTCCGGTGGACACACATCGCCCCTGCGGTTGCCCTCGAAGGTGTTGGCGCTACCCGATATGCTGCCATGGAAGGACCAGCGGCTTGTGGGGAAACAGGGAGGCTCATTGGTGCTCACGCCAAATCTGCTGTTTTCAGTAATTGTATTTCCTTCCAGGGTCACCCGGCAGGAGCCCCAAAGCAGAATACCTCCTCCTCTATTCCCGGTAACCATGCTGTCGCTAATCGTTACCCCGGCAAAATCTGTCGCAGCAACCCCGGCCTCATGGTTACCGGATATAGTACAGCGGACGACTGCAACCTGAGCCTCGCCTCCTGCGAAAATCCCGCGCCGTTCATTTTCAGCAATGCGGCATGCGACGAGTTCCACGGAGGACGAATGCGAAAGATTGATACCTTCCCAATTTTGGTAGACAGTGCAGTTGACGAGGACGGCCCTGGCCGCACCGGAGATCAGCAGTCCTTCCGAACCTCCACTGACCGAGACTCCAGAAAGATGGAGGTCGGCTCCGTCTACCAGCGAGAGCACAGGCAGCTCATCGCTCTTTCCCCTCAGTGTTACCTGTCCGCCACCAGCCTCGAACGCCACTTCCTTTCCCACAGTAAGTCCGGCGGTGTACTCCCCCGGCTCAAGCAGGAGCTTTCCGCCGGGAACCAAAGCATCAAGCGCTTCCTGGAGAGAATCATAGTCTTCATCGGGCCAGGTGATCTTGGTCTCGACCGGTTCCCTTAAAGGCATCCGCAGCGCCCCCGGCAGGTTGCCCACCAGGTCGACCCCGTTACCGCGGAAACGGTTGCCGCCACCGGTAACCTCAGCCTCATCCCTGGAATAGATGCCAAATAACTCGTTTTCTTCGATAAGGCTGTCAATGATGTCTGCTACCACTTCTCCCCTGAGCCACACACCCCTAATGTTGTCGGAGATATTGGAAGCGGAGATAGTTATGTGGGCGGAGTGCTGGACACTGATACCGCTGATTATGCTTTGAGAAACAGTGGAACCGGTGAGGGTAGCCCGGGCTTCGGAGAAAAGCTCAATCCCGTGCCAGCTGGACACTATCTTGCTATCGGTCATCTCCACTCTGGCCGAATCCTCAACCAGTATGCCATTTTCGCTATTCCCAGTGACCTGGCACTTTAGTAACTGCGCTTCGCTTTGCCCCATCAGCCAGACTCCATGCCCCCGGTTACCGGAAATCGAGCAACTGGTAAGCTCCACCCGTGCTTCGTCGCGAAGCCAGAAGCTATGATCGCCGTTATCTGACACCTCAGAGTCGGATAAAGTGGCCTGGGCAGAGCTGTCAAGCCAGAGACCGAATCGACCGTTTTCCTCAATCCGAGAGTCCGTGATGCTGGCCCGGGCTGAATCTGTCAAGGTGAGAGCGCGCTGGGCGCTGTCAGATACGGTGCAGCCGGTGAGAATGATCCTGGCCGAATCGGAGACCTGCACCCCCTGGTGCCGGCCCGAAATGGCGCAGTTTTTAAGCTCCAGCCTACCCTGGCTGCTAATTTCGACGATGCTTCCTAAACCAGACCCTGTTATGGTCAGTTCTTCAATCTTGACGTCAATCGGGCCAGTGCCCCGGCATAAAACTTCCACGACGGGCCCGGAACCCCTTTCGCCGTCAATGGCTGTTCTTCCCACACCACTGCCCTGCAGAGTTAGTGGTTTGTCAATCACAATGCTTTCGTTAAATTCACCGCGGACAAGAAAGATTACATCTCCTGCCTCGGCGGCATCAATCGCTGCCTGGATCGATTCGCCACGCTGCACGGTCACCACATCGTCGGGATGGGGCGCAGCCCAGGGGCGAATAACCAGCAGGCCTATTACTATTGCAAAGACGACCAGGACCGAGATGACAATCCTCCGGCCCATCTTCGATTGCGGCGTGTAGAATAGTGTTCTCAACATCGGTGTAATCATCCTCCAGAAGCTTTAGCATCACCGATGGGCCAGGAAACATTGCCAGGCAGCACAAAACCGGTGATCCGCAAAGATAAATGAAAAGATAGACAGGAATTTGTTTTTCTTATTTAATTATATGATCATATGCCGATAATTAACAGGAAAAACACAAATTTATATAATATAATGGTAACCGGGGATGCAGCCGAGCGCCGGCCGACCTGTTGTATACCCTGGAAGGCTGGGGTAGGTTTCGCATTAGCAGTGGACCTGAAGTGGTGCCCCCGTTTTTGAGGCTTGTGGCCCGGTGCGGCCATATTGAACGATTTATTGACCGGAGTGTAAGGAGGTTAATGCTGTGTTCAACGGTAAAGAAGAAAGCTGTGAAGATATAATAAGCAAGGGATTGGCCAAAAAGTTAAGCAGGCGCAGGTTGGTCAGGCTGATCCTTGCAGCGATGGCTGTCCTGGGACTGGCCGGTTGTGCCAGGTTTATAGGGCTTGATCAAGAAGATGAAGAAGAGACCGAGAAAGAAGTAGAAAAAACTGAAAAAAAAGAACCAGCCGAGGAAGAAATAGAAAAAGAGGAAGCAAAGGAAAAAGAGGAAGCAAAGGGCCGGGAAGGAATGCCGCTTAGAAAGCTTGGTAAAACCGGTGAAATGGTTAGTATTTTAGGGCTGGGCGGTGCCTTTACTATAGCTGCATCAGATCGCAGTGATCAAGCAGAGAGAATAATCCACCGGGCCCTGGATCTCGGGGTTAATTATATTGATACCGCTCCAAGCTACGGCAGTAGTGAAAGAAATATCGGCCAGGCCATTAAGGATCGCCGCGGAGAAGTATTTTTGGCCAGCAAAACCCTTGATCGCACCTACGAAGGAACGATGACGCTAATTCATCAAAGTCTGAAAAGGCTGCAGACCGATTACCTGGATCTTTTACAGGTTCACGGTCTTCATTCGGCAGATGAACTTGATCATATTATGGCTGATGATGGAGTCCTGGCAGCCCTGGAGAAGTTAAAACAGGATGGGTTAATTCGCTTTACCGGGGTTACCGGCCACAAGAATCCGCAGGTTTTGCTGGAAGCGATAGAACGTTATGATTTTGACTGTATTTTACTTCCTCTAAACCCGGCCGATCCCTATTACCAACCCTTCCAGGAAGAAGTGCTGCCTTTAGCCAAAAAGAAGGATATGGGAATTATAGCTATGAAAATTGCAGCCTACGGCCGGATATTTAAGGACAATGGCCTTAACAGCATGGAAAAAGCACTCGGCTACGTCTTGAGTTTCCCGGTAAGCAGCGCTGTTGTAGGGATATCAACCGTGGAAGAAATGGAAGAAAACATCGGGATCGCTAAAGAATTCAGGCAGATGGAGCCTGAAGAACTCAAGCACCTGGAAAAACTGGTTGAACCATATCAAGATGAAGTTAACTTCTTTAAAAAAGTGTGGTAGTAACATTTTTATTAAAAGAGAGAAGAAACATTGAAAAATATAGTTGTAATCGGTGGAGGGATTGCCGGGTTAAGTGCTGGTATCTTTGCAAAGATAAATGGCTTTGCCGGCATTATAGTAGAGAAGCATCATACTTAGGTGGGGAGTGCACAGGCGGGATCGTCACGGCTATTATATAGATGGTTGTATCCACCAGCCGATGCCAGGATTACCTGAAAAATGCTTTAAAAGCGACCGGGTCCTTTAAACAGGGCTAAAGTACAGATTTATTTTAGAAAAGCCTGGATTTTTCTTTTTTCTAGAAGGGATTTAAAGGGGGTTATAGAATAAGGTAAATGTGATACTATAATTGAATATCGTGTTACCAGGGGTATTTTTTTACCCTTAACGTGTTATTATTTTACAATTTGTGCTACGTTTGTATTATAAAACACTGCTTTCTAAAACAAACCAACAAAGCGGCGGTCTGGAATAGCAATCATTGAAAGCTTATAGTTTGGTCTAACCTCATTACATATACCGGGGAGGCTGTAATGCTTCCCCGGGATTTTTTTTGATCAGGCCCAACAGGCCCTGACTTATGCTGTCGATAATGATGAACTGCTGGAGGCTGCCTTTGAAAAAAGGGGACCTGGTGAGGCAGGTTTTTAAAAGTATGATAAACTAAAGATAACACTTATACAAAGGAACATGAGAAGGCATGGTTAATAAAAAAACACCACCATCCATCGAAGAGTGGCTCAGGGAAGCCAAAGCGGATCCAGCTGCTGCAAAGATCGGAATGTTCTTGGCTCATAATGGGGTGGTTCGCGAAACTCCAAAAGCAAAAGTTCGCCAGGGGCTTGATGATATTCCCCCTGTAAAGGGAATGCTATTTTCCTACGACGCAGCAAAAGTTGAAACAGCAATTACTGAAACCTATAATTTAAACGGTATCTTCTATGTCAGGGCATGGCTTAATGAAGGCCAACTCGAAGTGGGAGATGATATCATGTATGTTCTCATCGGCGGCGACATCAGGCCCCATGTTATAGATGCTCTTCAGTTCCTGGTTGAAAAAATCAAAACCGAATGTGTTACCGAAATAGAACAAAGCGACTGCTGAGAAAACCAGGGGTTACGGCCTAAATACCGGTGCTTTACTCTGCCTGGAAGTAATATTTTGAGGTCCTGTCCGAATCAATGTTATAGTTAAATGGATTCAAGTTGTTTATCCTGTATATCACCTAACCACTGGTCCGGTTCGTTTATTAAAATAAAAGGGGAGTTGATCTTATGGAACAGCTGTATGTAAAAGTGAAAAAAGTAGCTGACCTGCTTAATGAAAGTGATAATACAGTAGTTTTTACCGGGGCAGGAGTTTCAGTTGAAGACTACAGCCACAATTTACCCAGTCCGGGTAACGGACTGCCGGTGATGGTTGCCCCTGAAGACTTTACCATCCAACGGTTTAAAGACGATCCGCAATCTTTTTACGAAGAAGGTGAGCCCTTTTTCAGCATGATCTACCGGTTGGAGCCAAACGAAGTGCACACGATTCTGGCGGAACTGGAAAAACGGGGCCTGGTAAAGACCATTGTTACAGACAATATTGATGGATTGCACAAGAAAGCTGGATCTAAACAAGTGCTTGAAATCCGGGGCACCCTGAGGAGTGCCAGTTGTGCACAGTGTAATCGGCAGCTGGCAATTGATGATGTCCTGGTCAATGGTGGGGAAGGAAATTTCTTGCCACTTTGCCCCGACTGCAAAGAACCGCTCAGGCCGGATGTGGTCTTTGCGGACGAACCCCTGCCTTCAGATTATTACCAAGCTAAAGATGAAGCCAGGGAAGCTGAATTGATGGTAATCATAGGTTCTGCCATGAAGACTTCCCCAGAAAACCAGCTGCCCGATGAATGTAAAAACCTGGTTATTATTAACCAGGGTCCTACACCTTATGACCAGCAGGCAAAAGTGGTTATCAATGACAGTCCTAAAAAAGTGATGAAACTTTTACTCGAAGAGTTAGACAACCGTAAAAGCTGATCAAACCCTGGAAGTTTATACCCGGTAATTGCCCCGCTGTCAGTTCTCATTTGGAGTACAGTAAAATTAGGGCTGTGAAAAACCTTCAGGCAAATCAATGTGGCGCTTGTAATTATATTGCCTAACCAGGACAGACCTCAGCCAGGTAATAACAGCCCTCTCTGCCTGTTTTCTCCAGTACAGTGCGAAAGCTTGAGCGGCTGAATATTTCTTGCAGCTTTACTTCAAAATCTTCTTCCCGGCGGGCACTCCAGAAGCAGGCTGCACCATATGGGTGCAAGCAGTTTTTTATCAGCTGCAGCCCTTCCCGGTTGTAAATAAGGCTGTTGGCAGGAAGAGAAAGCCAGCTGCTGCCGTTATCTGTATCAACCATAATGACATGGTAGCTTATACCGCGGCCTTTATTAACCAGCGCAGCATCTTCTTCGAGCACCCGGCGAAAGTCGTTTTCTACCACCAGGGTCCTGGGATCTTGCAGGGCACTATTATTAACTTCGCTAAAGTAATCTCGGTTCCACCTGATCACGACCGGTTCAATTTCAGCCACTTTTACCAGGCCGACCCGGTCACAGTTCAAAGCTTCCCGAAGGCTGTAACCGACACCCAAACCGCCAATAAGCACATTTAACGGCCCCGCAATCCGGCTGGAAACAATCTGCAGTGCTTCCCTGACAGCCTCTTGTTCTGAAGCTCCATTGTAGGTGGCCATCAGAAAGACACCGTTGTAAATTATTTCATATTCACGGCCCCGGCGCTGAAGCTGTATTTCACCCTCTACACCCTTTAGCCTTTCTATTACCTCAGCTGCATAACCTGACCGGGTCAATTCATAGCCACCCCTTCACTCCTTTGATACAATAATTAAGTTGCCTGGACCTGAATATTACCGGAATTATTGCAGTTTTAATTATACCAGATCCTCTTTTGACAATAACAAAACCTGGCCGAATTTTTAAGAGCTGTTAGTTAAACTGCCTGTATAGCAAAGCTGTCATTTGTTATATTTTTAAATTGGGTTATTAGAAATTGGTGCAAAGTTTTCAAAAATAGTGATGAAACCGTTTCAAACACCATAAAAAATGAGCGGACTCCGCTGTTTAAATTGAAGCAAGTCCGGGCTATCTTTTTTAATGCAGTAATGCAGGCCAGGTGCCATTTGTTAGCAAGTAAATAAATACCCGGTTAATTAAATTAATTAATCAAACAGGCCAACTATGCCTGCAAATTTTTTATGTTTGCGGCTTTGGTATCGCCGCGGAGGCCTTACCGGTTATCATACTTTTTACCATATGTTTGGCAGACCATTCCCGGCCTGAAAGGTACTCCAGGAGGACCCTGCCCGGGAAAATTTTGCGAGTAATTTCAGAAACACTCCAGCCCTGGTGATGAAGATGAAGCACTGCCTCTTGAATTTCCTGCAGGTATTCCAGCTTCTTTTGCAGCATTTCCTTTCCCCGGGCAACTATCCCGGCATGGCTGCAAAAAA